>JAJPXZ010000078.1:6826-24250 GCA_021205245.1 Planctomycetaceae bacterium | reverse complement strand
CCTTAGTTGGTAGCTCCGCTGGGTCCCCGCGTTCGCGGGGATGACGGGGTTTTAGGGGCGCGTGGGGGATGGTGCGACGAATGCGGCTTGCGTTTGGCGCCTTTACTCGTCGTCCACGTCGCCGGGCGTGCGGCCGCGTCCGGCTTTGCGGGCGGCGCGGAAGCGCTTGTCGACGAGACGGCGTTCGATTGAGCCTCGGCTGGGGCGGGTGGGGCGGCGCTTCTTTTGCACCTTGAGGGCGTCGTGGATGAGTTCGCAAAAGCGCGCATCGGCGCTCGACCGGTTTGCCGATTGGGTGCGCGCATCGGCGGCGGTGATCCGTAAGACACCGTCGACGTTGATGCGGTTCGCGAGGCGGCGGGCGACCCGCTCCTTCTGCACCGGCGTCAGGACGCCGCTCGACGCCGGATGGAAACATAACGTCGCCGCTGTCGCCACCTTGTTCACGTTCTGTCCGCCCGGTCCGGAGGCGTGGGAAAACTCGTACCACGTCTCGCGCCTCGGAATCACCAGGCCGGGTTGGATGACTAAATCGTCGTTCATTGTTCCGTACCTCAAATCGTTCGACAAAAAAACCGCCGGCGTCGCCGCCGACGGTTCTCGTCGTCCAGTGGTGACGCGGCCTAATCCTCTTTTGGCAAGAAACGCTCCTTGCCGGCTCCACAGATTGGGCAGACGAAGTCGGTGGATACTTCCATCCACGGGGTTCCGGGCGGGATGTTGGAGGCGGGAAAACCCTTCTCCGGTTCATACACCCAGCCGCATTCTTCGCAGCGCATCTTCACCATGATGTCGTCCCTTTTCGTTCCAGAAATGATCGCTACCTTCTTGAAAAGGACTAATCCTGGGGAGAAAACGAATCCTTGCCCGCGCCGCATTCGGGGCAGACAAAATCTTCGGGAACCTTGGCCCAGTCGGTACCGGGCGGAACATTGTCGGCGGGCGCGCCGACGGCGGGATCGTATACCCAACCGCATACATCGCAGACATATTTCTTCATAGTTCTCTCCTTGAGATAGGGAAAAACCCCTCACGGGCAGGCCGCCCGCCTCTCCATTAAACCCGACCAGATGGTCTGAAGTCAACGTTTAAATGATTGATGGAACACCCTAGAGAACACCTTTCGAAGACGGTACGCCCTTCTCGCGCGGGTCGGTCGCGACCGCGGTCCGAAGCGCCCTGCCGACACCCTTGAATATCGCCTCCAGCGCGTGATGCGGATCCTCGGCGCGGAGGAGGTCGACATGCATGTTGATGCCGCCGTTCTGGGTAAAGGCGCGCATGAATTCCCGGCCCAAACAGGTGTCGAATTCGCCGCATTTTTCGCCCGGTATGGCCCCGTGCCACTCGAGGTGCGCCCGGCCGGAAAGGTCCAACGCCACCTGCGCCAAGGCTTCGTCCATCGGCAGCAGCATGTGGCCATAGCGGACGATGCCCTTTTTGTCGCCGAGCGCCTGGGCAAGTGCCAGGCCAAGACAGATACCCACGTCCTCTACCGTATGGTGTGCGTCCACGCCTGTGTCGCCTTCGGCGTTAACCGAAAAGTCGATCAACGCGTGGCGGCCCAGAAGAGTCAACATATGATCGAAAAAGCCGACGCCGGTCGCGGCATTGACCTTGCCCGACCCGTCCAGGTCGAGACTCAGTTCAATCGTCGTTTCCGCAGTCTTACGGGAGATGGTGGCGGTACGCTTTGGCATTGCGATGACTCCGTTTCGTAAATTTACGCGCGGCCTGCTATGGTGCTCTTGACCGTGGCGTCGACATCCTGGATGCGAGCCAGCAGCCGCTTACCGTCCGCTTCGGCTTCGCGGGCGGCGTCGGACTTGAGCATGGTGGAATTGGCGAAGACGTTGACAAGCGCCGCCCGCGCCGCCGCCGTCAGCATGATGGCTGAAACCTCGACGTCGGAGAGGAGGTTCGGGTTGGCGGTAGCGGCGACGGCGGGAAGCAACTGCGCCGCTTCGTCGCAGCACCGCAGCACCCGGAGCGGCACCCGCATCGACGCGGTCAGGGCTTCGTCGATGGCGGTGCGGCGGGCGGCTTTTTCCTCGTCCGTCCCCTTGGGCAGCTTGTACGCTTCGGAGATGCCGGCAAAGGCGTGGGCGTCGTCGTCGATGGCGGCGCGCATGTCGTCCAGCATGGGGCGAAGCGCTGTGAGCGTTGCCTGTAACGCTTCCTCGTGCTGGGCGAATTTCTCCCGGCCGACGGTGAAGTGAATAGCCATCGACGCCATGGCTGCGCCAAGGCAGCCGGACAGCGCGGCAACGCCGCCGCCGCCCGGGGTGGGCGCGTCGGAGGCGGCGAGACGGAGGAATTCGGCCAGGGTCGTGTCGGAGTAGCTTTTCATAAGAAATTCCTAGAATATAAAGCGCGTGCCGAGATAGAACATGTGCGCGGTGCTGGTTTTCTTTTCATCGAGGACGGTCGACCGCTGCCGCCAGTATTCGTACTGCCAACCGGCCTCGACGGTCAGGCCGCGGCCCAGTTCGTACTGCGCGCCGAGCATGAGGCGGTAGAGATCGTTGTTGCGGGTGTCACGCTCCCACGCGGCCGAGGACGGCGCTTGCGCCATCCAACTGCGGTCCTTGACGCGCAGCCATTCGCCTTGCGTGTGCAACGTCAGGCGCGGCGTGGCGCGGTAGGCAAAGCCGAGATTGACGTTCTCGCTGTCGATATATTTGTTGAAGCCCTGATTCCAGCCGTGGGCGTATTCGGCCGTGACCGACAGCTTGGTGTTGGGGATTTCCACCGCCACGCCGACAATGACCGCCTGCTCGTTTTCCTGCGCGCCGAAGCTCGGGCCGTTGCCGCCGTCCACCCACTGGGCCTGCGTGCTGTCCCAGGTCGGGTTGTTGCCGGCGACGGCGAGGTTCTGGCGGAAGTCCCAGCGGCTGGGGCTGTCTATCCAGGTGTCGATACCCTTGCTCCGGCTGTGGCGGTTGCGGAAATGGGCCGTGAGTTCCCACCCTTCAAGCGGCAGCAGACTCAGCCCGACCTGCCACGACTGGGGCGCTTCGTGCTTGGTGCGGTAGCGGCGGCCGGCGGCGGAGGCGACGACGTCGTTGTCTTTTTCCTGGAACACCGCCGCCTCGAAGCGGACGATGTCGCGCATTTCGTAATTGATCATCGCCGCCAGGACAGGGTCGAGGAAGCGGCTGGCGTGGGGCAGGATGCCCCGGTCGTGCCAGCCCACCGGGCTCATGAGATACGAGCCGGTGAGGTTGGGGCTGTCCATAAAGCCCTGGGCAAAAAGCTTGGGCCGCGCTTCGAGGCCGAACGGCAATTCCATCTGCCCGGCCTTGAAGCCGAAGCCGGAGTGGCCGTCCTTGAACATTTCGATAAAGGCCTGGTAGATGAGTTCCTCGCGCCCCTCGCGTTCGTAGCTGGTGCTGGTCCCGCCGGGGGCGTTGGGGTTGCGGAGTTGTTTGATGGGCCTGAAGCCGTGGTGGAGATTGAGGTCGAGGTCGAAGTAGGCGCGCCAGCGGCCGGCGCGGGCATCGACCAGCAACTTGGCCGAATGCAGGGCGAGATCGCCCACCTTGCCTTCACTCTGCGTATAGGCCGAATCGCCTGGGGCAAAGCCGGGGTCGTCCCATTTCGACTTGCTGCCGACATAGGTGGTGCGGACTTCGCCGCCGATGACGACTTCGGCGTTTTTGCGGAGCGACAGAAGCCGCTCGGGATAGCCGGGCATGGGCGATTCGTAATCGAGGTCGGCGAGGGTCTTGGAGATTTCGTCGTTGACGAGGTCGTAGCGGCGCATCATCTGGTTGTAGAGATCCGCGTCCTCACCCGCATAAGCCGACATCCCGCCCGCGAAAGCCAGCAGTAACGCCAGCATCCAGGCCAGAGCCCTGCATGTGTGGAATTGGATGATCAACGCGGCTTCGCCTCGGATAGCGCCTCCCCCATGCGACAATGGTGTCCGCTAATGTGCTTTTCGTCCTTCCAGATACTACTTTATGGGACATGCAATAATGCCAGAAAAGCCCCTCTCCCGCAAGTCCTAACCTGTGAAAAAGTCAAGATTTCCGTCCATAATTGTCCCGAAATCGGTTGACGGCCCGATAACCGGATTGCCGGGGGATATTCGGTAAAGGTTGACGCGGTTGAGGTTATCGGCGCGGGCCGAGAAAACCCCCCTCTCGTCCATGGAGAGGGGGGAATGGTTGGGGAGGAAGGGGGAGGGGTGGATTAATGGGCTTTAGTCTGGCGCTCCACCTGCTCGGGGCGGCGGTCTCCAAGCGGCCGGAATCGGTGATGTGTTCAGACTTTTTCGTCACCATGTCGTATGTCATTAATATAAAAACGACGAGAAAACATAGCGGCACCAGGTAGAAAGACGCCCGGAGGCCGACCCAGTCGCCGACCACCCCCATCAGGGTGGCGAAGAAGCCGGAACCAGGCACGCCGGCACAGGAAAACAGGATCATCATCATGGTGTAATCGCCCTTGATGCGGACCGCGCCGTCGGACTGGACGCTGGGCCAGAACGGTCCGGTCGCGATGCCGGCCAGGAACAACAGCACGAACAGCAACCAAATCGACTGGAGCATGGGAAATGCCAGCGAGATCAAGGCGCTCGCCAAGGCCATGACGACGATGAGCTTTTTCAGATTGCGCTGGTGAATCAGGAACCCGGACGCTATCCGCCCGACAAACATCCCGGCGGCGAAGCAGGCTGTCCCGGCCCCGGCGACCCAGGCGTTGCCGCCGTATTCGAGTTGGATAAAACTGGCGCACCAGAAGGTGAGGCAGAAC
Organism: Planctomycetaceae bacterium; assembly: GCA_021205245.1. Taxonomy (GTDB): domain Bacteria; phylum Planctomycetota; class SZUA-567; order SZUA-567; family SZUA-567; genus JAJBSZ01. The sequence goes on along the minus strand of JAJPXZ010000078.1, from coordinate 19,486 downwards.
TCGCCGCCGCCGACGAAAAACATGGCGGCAAAAAAGAGCCAGAAGCGCGGCAGCCTGACGATGTCGCGGGATTTGGAGACAATGTCGCGCCAATGCACCTGTTCCTCGTTTTCAACCAGGTTGCGATCGGGGAGCAGGTAAATGAGGCTGGGGATTAACGAAAAGAGTCCGGCGCAAAAAACCAGGATGCGCCAACTCACCCCATTGTACAGCAGGAAGCCGGCGGCAAGGACCGCCAGAATCACCCCCACCGACCAAAAGGAATGGATGACGTTGATGTACCGGCCCGGTTCCTTGGGATGGAGATCCTGGATAAACGGCGTCGCCAGTCCTTCAATCACTCCCTCCCCAAGCCCCGCCACCGCGAGGGCGACGAAGAGAAGGCCGTACACCGGGGCAAAGGACGCGGCCATGATGCCCACCGCCATAAACAGGATAGACACCCCCATGGTGCGGCGCTTGCCCCAACGCCCGGCGGCAAAGCCGCAGAGGATCATGGCGACGACCATCGGTATCGACCGGCCCATCTGCAACGCTCCGCCCAGGCTCATGCCGCCATCGTCCAGCGGAAAACCAAGGGACAGTGCCAGCGGTACCAGGCACATGGGTATGACGAGCGAGCACAGGGCATAACTCATGAAAGCCATGCACCCCCCCACGTCGTACCGGCCAAAGACCATTTTTTTCATGCCAAGTCTTCTTTCTCAACAAGGACCATGTCGCCGCCGAGGTTTTCCAGCCCCAGGCGGCGCATCCCCGCGAACGCGTCGTCCATATACTCGGGCCGGATAATCAGATCCGGCAGGTGCTGCGGCGGCACGGTTTGGCGGCAGACCGCGCGGACCGATTCGCTGTCAAGCTCGTGCGCCGCGTCGCCCGAAAAGACCACGACATGGGGATTCACCACCGCCACCAGCGCCGCCGCTATGCGCCCCGCCGCCACGACCGTCGACGCGGCCGCAGCCCCGAAGGGAATGAACGACACCTCACCCGCGAAATTGCTTTTGCCCCGGGTCAACCTGCCATTGACCACCAACCCGCAGCCGGGACACTTGTTGATGTCAAGGACCACGTAGGCCAGGGTCGCGTCCTGCGGCAGGACCGGATTACCCTGGTAGCCGAGAGCGGCCAGGTTCATATCGTTGTCGAGAATTATCGCCATGCCGTATCTGGACACCAGATGGCTGTGCAGATCCACCCCTTCCAATTCCTGCACGTCGCATACCTCCACGAGGCCGCCGTTCACCACTCCCGGAACCGACACGGCGATGGATGCAGCCGTGGGCCAGCGGGCTATGGCGTCGTCCAGCACCGCATGGAGGTCGGTGAAGTGGAAGCCGTCCCGGCTCGTGTCGCCCTCGTCGACCATGGTCCCGGCGGCGTCGTACACGCGGTGGCGAAAACGGACAGTCCCACCCAGGGTGGTGATGAGGAGCGAGACGGCATGGGCGTGCGCCGGATTAAACCCGTACACCCGGGCGGGGCGTCCGCCACGGGACTCGCGCTCTTCACACTCGAACGCGACGCCGCTGTCGAGCAATTCGTGAATGATATTGGCGCAGGTGGCAATGCTCAGGCAGGTGTCGCGGGCAAGCTGCGACAAGTTGGACCGGTCTCGGTTACGGAGTGCGTCCCGCAGCAATTGCCTGTTCAGCGTGCGCATGGTGGTAGCGTTGCCGCCATATGATTTCATTGTAGTTCCTTTTGAACTTATTATAAAACATATCATAAGTATTATACACTTTAAAATGTACTCATAAAGGAAAAAGTAAATTTTTGGTCAACAAAACGAAAAATTGTCACAGCTATCCCGTTTCATCTAATTTAGGCAAAGGGTAGGTCCACCCTAATCAGCTCCCTAAAGAAATCCTGAAATGCGGCGGCGAAGCATATCTTTGCTATGCTTTTGGTTATAGATACCGGCCGGTTTTATTATAAGAACATAATATTTTTCAATGTTGTCTAAAAACACAGATTCTCCCATAATACCAGCAAAATGGTAAATGGAGTAAACAGGAGGGCGGCACGATGGGTAGGGAAAAACGGCGCTATGACGCCGAGTTCAAGGCATCGGTCGCGTTTGAGGCCATTCGCGGCAGGGAGAGTGTGGAAGACCTGTCGAAACGCTATGGCCTGCACCCATCCTTGATCCATGCTTGGCGCAAGCGGGTGCTGGATTCGGCCTCGATGCTGATGGCTAAATCGGGCCTGTCCGGCGCGGAAGCGGAGGCGCTGCGCGAAAAAGAACGCGAAGTGGAACGGCTGAGCGCTGAAAACCGCTGGCTGCAACTGGTTGTCCAGCGGATGACGGTCGAACAGCGCCGCGACGCGGTGGAGATGGAAAACCCGACGATACCGGTGCTTCGTCAGGTCAAGCTCCTGAACATCAACCGGAGCGGCATCTATTACCGCATGAAACGCCGCGCCACCAGCGCGAGCGAGGAAGCGCGCCAGCCCATGGCCGTCTCGGCGATGGAAGGGTAGCGAACCGTATCGAATTATTAATAACGGCGCACCCGCTGACGCGGGGTGCGCCGTTTTATATTAATCCACAGGCCGAATCGGTTATTGCCACCACGTGTGCATGTCGTTCCGCTCATTGATGACGGTGAGGAACTTGGCCTGCGGCGTGACCGCGCGGTGCCCGTGCGGCTTGGACGGGTCCATGTAAAACGAGTCGCCCGGCTGGAGCACGAATTTGCGATCGCCCACCGTCACCTCCACCTCGCCCTCGAGCACATAGTTGAACTCCTGCCCCGAGTGGCTGGTGAGCTCGGTGTCGTCGGTGTGGCGTAGTTCGACAATCATCGGATCCATCTCGCGGCCCTTGAACGCGAAGGCGAGGGCGCGGTAGGAATAGTGATCGGTCCGATCCACCTTGATGTCGTGGCCGTGGCGGGTGAGGGCGTATTCCTTCATCTTCGGTTCGTCGCCGGTCATCAATTCCGCCGGATCGACCTCGAACACGGCGGCGATGTTGTAGAGGACGCTGATGGGGACGTCGCAGGTGCCGCTCTCGTAGGTGTCGTACTCGGCTTGGTCGAGGCCGATGCGCTTCGCCACCTCGTCCGCGCTGATTCCAAGAACGTCCCGCAGCTCGCGAATGCGCCCCGCTATTTGCTCCACTTGCTTATTCATGTTCTTCTCCTCCCGTGCCGGCAACGCCGGCCATGGATTGCACCCGCTCTTCCCGGGTCGGCATCTCCGGCGCCAACAGCGCCAGGCCGGCCCACGCCACCAGGCACGACGCCAACCCGACCAGTATCCCGGTTTTCAGCCACGTTACAAAGTGTACCGTCGTCCAGTAGCGCTTTTCCATCATTCCCACCGCCACGATGTTGGCGGTCGAGCCGACCATGGTGATATTGCCGCCCAGACACGCGCCGTGCAACAACGCCCATAACAGGGGCGTCTGGTCGAACTTGTTGACGATGGGAATGAACGCCGCCACAAAGACGATGTTTTCCACAAATGCGCTCATCAGGGTCGACACCCCGAGAACGGCCGGTATCAGCACCTGGGTGGTGTCGCCGAAGGCCTGGACCATGTACTCGGCCACCCGGTCGGTCGTCCCGGTGCGTTCCAGCGCGCCGGCGATCATGAACAGCATGAGGAGGAAGATGGACACGCCCCAATCGACGTCTTCCTCAAGGTATTTCTTAATCCGCTGCCGCCTCCAGAGCAAACATAAAGCGGCGAGCAGGAGCGGCGCGGTGATGAGCATGGTGTTCGGCGGCAGGCCGAGCGCCCGCTCGATGACCTTGTGCAGGATAAGCATGGCGAGAAGCGCCGCCAGTACCGCCAGGCCCCAGCCGTGCGGCACCCGCACCATCGGCGCGAGGGTCAGGCCGGCTTCGCGGCGTTCCTGGAGCTTCTGGTTCATAAGGGCGATGTCGCGGCGGTGCAGATAGAACATCAGGACCAACGCCACCGCGAATTCCACCAGCATCAGCGGAAACGACCATATCATAAAATCGTTGAAGGACAAGGGCGGATTCGCGCCCTGGCCGATAAGGATGCCGACCGGGTTGCCGAGCATGGTGCCGGCCGAGCCGATGTTGATGGACATCACCGCCATGATGACAAAGGGAACGGGCTTGATGTCGAGGACGTCGGCGACCTGGAAAATGAGCGCCAGGACAAACACCACCGCCGCCATTTCGTCCACCAGACACGACATAATCATGCCGAGCACGCAGGCGGTGAACATAAAGCCGCGCGCCGTCAAACCCTCACGCGACAGAACCCGGGTGATAATCCAACTGAAGAGGCCGAGATCCTTCAGGACGCCGACGATGATCATCATGCCCATCAGGAAAATGACGACGTCCAGCTTGGTCTCTTCCGCCAGGGCCTGGAGGTTGAGCACGTTCATGAGGAGCATGGCGCTCACGCCCAAAAAGGCGAAGGCGAGGTGGAACTCGTAGAACAGCGCGGTGGAGGTGATGAGCATGGTGAAGACCGCCACCGACGCGATCTGGTGTGGGTCGAACCCGCCGACATGCGCCAGGCTCGTGATGCCGAACGTTACCACAACGAGGCAGAGAACCTTGGCCAGGCCGGGAGGCAACGAGACGAGTTTTCGCATAAAGGCTCCCTCTACCGTAAAACGCTTTTGACGAAATCCAGCATCCGGATGATTCCCACCAGCTTCCTGCCGCGGAGGACATAGGCGTTGAGCGATTCCTTCTGCCCGATCTCCTTCATCGCCAGGATGGCGGGGGCGTCTTCCTCGACGTGGGCGAAGTCCGACGTCATGATGTCCCGGAGCCAGGTGGTGGATTCGTTGCGGATGACCTCGGCCAACGGCTCGAAATTGAGGTAGGGGGTCATGTCGCCCACCCACATCAGGTAATCCGGCAGGCACGTCCGGACCAGGCGCTTGATGGTGACGACCCCGACCAGTTCGCCTTCGGAATTGACCACCGGCAGTTCCGGCGTGTTGAAGGCGAGGAAACGGTCGATGGCTGTCCGCAGGCTGTCGCCGGTGCTCAAGGACGTTTTGACATTATCCATGATATGACGCGCCTGGAGGTGATCCGGCAGGTGATGGCCGCCGGCGTCGAAGTGCTGCCAGACCAGGAGCGGCGACTGCAACGACGCGACAAGCGTCACCGGCTCGTCGTCCGGACACGCCCGTTCGATACCGCTCAGCACCTGTTTGTACGCGCCAGGCAAATCGGCCGGGCCCAGGACCACAACGCCGTGGTGGAGCTTTTCGTCTTCAAAATCGAAGCCGGCCTCCGATGTCGCCATGGCGACAAGCGGCTCCGTCACCTTTTCCAGCCTGCCGTAGGGAACGGCCAGGCCGCGCCGGGCCATCATGCCTTGGCCCACCGATTCCATGACGCTTGCCTTGGCTTCGCGGAGATTGCCTATGCCGTATTCGAGGGCGAGGTGACGGAGGAGGCTGTCGAGTATTTCGTCCAGCCCGGCGGCGTCGGTGTGGTGGATAATGTCCTCCGGCTTGAACAGGGAGGTGAGGCGGATGTTACGGATGGTGATGCTGGTGCGGTGGGACCGGCGCGTCTGCGATGTCGTCATGCCGTCTCCACGCTGGAAAAGGTGTCGCCCATGGTGGTCATGAACACCTCGGCCATAAGGATGTGGCCGGTGCGGCTCGGGTGCAGGCCGTCGACAGAGAGCTTTTCATCCTGCACCCGCCAGGCCGGCGCGGTGAAGCTCGACCAGAAATCGACAAAGGGGATGGAGAAGAACGAGGTGAAGCGCCGCAGCCACAGCGCGTAATCCCGCAGACACGCCTGGGCCGCGTCGACGTCGAAGAAGTTCCGGTACGCCGCGTCGATGAGGGTCGGGTCCAGGGGCGGCGGGGCGCAGACGACCGGCGTCATCGCCCGGGCCGACGTCTGGTGGGCGAGGGCGGTGATGTTGGCGCGGGCGGCCTTGTCGTCGCCCGACGAAAAGATATCGTTCGAGCCGCCCATCACCACCACCATATTCGGGCGGTGGCGCTCGATTTCGTTGACAAAACGGGCCAGCATGCCGCCGGTGGTGTCGCCGGGGACGCCCCGGTTGACCAGTTCGCACCCGGTTTGCTTGTGGACTAATGTCGTCCAGGCATTGGGCCGGGTGACGCCGGTTCCAAAGGTGAGGCTGTCTCCCAGGCACATAATCTTCATTGTCGCTCCCTTGTGCGCGACGCCCCTACCGGTGGGCGTCGAAAACGGTGACGTGGTAATAGGCGTTGTCGGACAGGAGGAACTCCTTGGCCGCTGTCGGTTTTTTTTCCGCCAGGAGGCGGTACAACTCCGCATGCTCCACCGCCAGGTCGGGGACCGGCTTGGGGCTGAGGCGGACGATTTCGGTCAGGTAATGGCGATACTGGTCCGCATACGGTTCCATCGCGCCGATCAGGTAGGAGTTGCGGCAGCCGTGGAGAATGTTCATGTGGAAGGCGTAATCGAGGGCCGAGAATCCGGCGCGGTCGCTGTCCGAACACTCCATCATGCGCGCGACGAGATCCTGCATCGACTGGAGGTCGCGGTCGCTGCCGTGGATGACGAACAGCTCGATCGCCTTGAACTCGATGGCTTGGCGGAATTCGAAAAACTCCAGGAACGCCGCGCTGGATATGCTGCTGCCCATATGGGGCCGGATGGATATCTCCTGGGGATGGGCAGAGACGAACGAGCCAATCCCCGGCACGGTGGTGATAAGGCCCTGACCCTGCAAACGCTGCAGAGCGCTCCGCACCGAAATGCGGCTGACCGAGTACGCCTTGCAGAGCTGGCTTTCCGAGGGTATTTTGTCCCCCTCCTTCCACTCGCCTTCGGCGATGCGGACGAGCATGTGGTTATAGACTTCGTCGGAACGGTGGAGACGACCGGGCATACATACCGCCATGTATAGGGTTGAATGTGTTCAGAGAATCTGGTCGAAGCGTAGGTATCATTCCCTCATCCTATAATACCTGTATTACCACTAATACCGCATGATTTCGTTTATGCAAGCTGGAACCTGTTTTTTTCCGGCAAAAAGTCGTCTTGAAGGTATAATTCTTGGTAGGACCATGCATAGTCTGCTCATCCACCACATGCGGGAGTTTTTCCATGCCATTTGAAAAGGTCAAGCAGGTTGCGCCGAAAGTGTCGGAACTGGTGATGCAATCCATCCTCAAGGCGATTGACTCCGGCACCATAGAGCCGGGGGGCGATCTCCTGCCCGAGCGCGACCTCGCCATCGAACTGGGCGTCGGCAGGGGATCGCTCCGGGAATGCCTCGCCATCCTCGAGTTCATGGGGATTATCGAAAGCCGGAGCAACCGCAAGGTGGTGGTCAAAACCGCCGACTCCATCAGGAAGGCGATCGCCTTTGTCCGCCTGTCCGAACAGGAAGACGTCGGCTCCGCCTTTGGCGAATTCCGCCGCTTCCTCGAGACCGCCACCGCCCACCTCGCCTGCGAACGCGGCACGGCCGAGGATTTCCGCGCCCTGCGCGCCTGCGTCGACAGGATGGAAGACGACCTTACCGACCCCGACGCGGACCGCGAGTTCCACGCCGTCCTCGCCCGGGCCAGCCATAACGACCTCTTCGTGTCCCTCTTGGATCTCGCCGACACCAGGCTTTTGACGCTGCGGCTGCGCTTTTTCAGCCTCCCCGGCAATCCGGAAAAGGCCCTCGCCTGCAACCGGGCCATCTGTCAGGCCGTCGTCGCCCGCGACAAGCGGGCAGCCAAGCGCGAAATGGAACTGTACCTGCGGCTGATCGAATCGTTTGCCGCAGCCGAAAAGACAGGCGGTGCACTGGTATGAATGAAAAACTCGTCCTGGTCGCGTCAAACGACGACATCTTCACCTATGCCCGCGAGATCGTGGCCGAAAACGCCCACGACGCCATCCTCATCTACGGCGAACTGGAGGGCGCGCTCGCCAAGGTGAAACGCATTCTCGATCAAAAGGATTTCCGCGTCTTCGTCTCCCGTGGCGGCACCGCCAGGCTGCTGCGTGAACACTTCGGCATCCCCATTGTCGAAATCGCCGTCACCGCCCACGACATCCTGAAGGCGATACACCCCTTTGTGCAGGCTCGGAAAAAGGTCGCGGTCATCGGCTTCGCCAACGTCATCTCGGGCGCGCGGCGCATCGCCGAAATCATGGGCGCGGATATCATGTACCTGGAGACGGTGAACTCCGAGTCGGTGCCGGGTGCGCTCCAGGCGGCGCTCGACGCCAAAGTCGACGTCATCATCGGCGACCACCATATCGAGCGCCGCGCCAGCGCCCTGGGCGTTCATGCGGTCCGCATCGATTCCGGCCGCGAAGCGGTCAGAAACGCCCTGGAGGAAGCGGCCCGGCTGTACTCCGCCACGGTTATCGAGCGCATGGAAAACCGCCGCTACTTCACCATCATGGAGTCTATCGAAGAAGGCATCATCGCCATCAACGAATCAGGCAACATCACCGTCTTCAATCCGGGCGCGGAAAAGATCTTCAACATCCCCGAGTCGGAGGCCATCGGCAAGCCGGTGGAGGTCATCATCCCCCAGACCTTTATGCTGGATGTGCTCCGCAGCGGCACCGAACTGGTGGGCGCGCTGATGGATCTGGGCAGAACCACCATCGCCTCTTCGGTCAAGCCGATCATTGTCGACGGCAAGGTGGAAGGGGTGGTGTCGACCTTCCGCGATATCACCAAAATCCAACAGCTCGAAGCCAAGATTCGCGCCGAAGTGGTGAAGAAGCGGTTGTCGGCCAAGAAGCGTTTCGACGATATCGTCTACGCCAGCCCAAAAATGGGCGACGTCATCGACCAGGCCCGCAAATACGCCGAGGTCGACTCCACCCTCCTCATCTTCGGCGAGTCCGGCACCGGCAAAGAGGTGATGGCCCAGGCGCTGCACAACGGCAGCCCGCGCCGCGACAACCCCTTTGTCGCCGTCAACTGCGCCGCCCTGCCGGACAACCTGCTGGAGAGTGAACTGTTCGGCTATGTCGAGGGGTCGTTCACCGGCGCGCGGAAAGAGGGGAAGAAGGGTTTGTTCGAAATGGCCCACGGCGGCAGCATTTTTCTCGATGAAATAAGTGAAATGGCCCTGCCGGTGCAGGCCCGCATCCTCCGCGTCATTCAGGAAAAGGAGGTCATGCGCCTTGGCGACGACAAGATTGTGCCGGTCGATGTCCGCATCCTCGCCGCCACCAACAAGAAGTTATGGCACTGCGTCCAGTCCGGTACCTTTCGGCAGGATCTCTTCTACCGCCTCAATGTGCTCAATCTCAACCTGCCGCCCCTGCGGGAACGGATGGAAGACGTGCCGCCATTAGCCCAGTTGTTTTTGCGGGAGTTCTCGGGCAAATACGACACCACCGCTCCCGGCCTGAACGATGAAGAAAAGGCGCTGATGCTGCGGCACGACTGGACAGGCAATGTGCGGGAATTGCAAAACGTGATGGAACGCCATGTCATCTCCGGCAAGCTCCTGGTCGACAATTACGCCGCCCTGGGGGGCGTTCGGGAGGACATTCTCGAGGCGGGGTCGCTTGAGGACATCGAGGCGCTGGTGGTGAAAAAGATACTGGAGCAGGAGGGGTATAACAAGGCGAACACGGCCAAGCGGCTGGGTATTTCCCGGACAACACTGGATAAGAAGATTCGCTAGGGTGGTGTGATTGGTGGTGGACCGTGTAAGTTTGGTGCCTTCGCTGTCTCTTCCCGTGGACCCCGGCCGAACCGCCCGCTTTTCGCGCTGGTGGAGGTCCGCACGCCGGGGTGACGGAGGGGAGAAGCGGATGGTGGAGCCGACCATAAGGCGGAATGACACCCCCTCGCAGTGGCATATCTCGGAATCCGACCATGCGGTTTCTTTGGTGTTCAGAAAGTGGACGGCAACGTCCACGGACTGGACAAGGAAAATTTTGACGATTTGATAACCCCCATAAATTGGGGGTTTTTTCTTGTGGCAAGCCAATTGCATTACTCAGCATCACCTAAGAAATTCTGCCCTTTACCCGTTCGATAGATTTTATCCCCCGCGAATGCAGTATCCATTCTTCTCCAGGCACAGACAGAGAGAGACGTCTCGTCTCTCTGCCCGGGTGGACGTAAAAAGTCATTTTTTCGGTTCCGCATAATTGACTCCTCAGGAGACTTCTATGGGTGAGATGCATTGTGTTGTCAAAACCGCTCCAGGCAAAGGCAATATCGCGCTGGAAAAACGCCCCATCCCCGCCGTCGGACCACGCGACATTCTGGTCCGGATTCACGCGGCGGCCGTGTGCGGCACCGACGTCCATATCGAAGAATGGAACGATTGGGCCGAGAAACGCGTGCCGGCCGGCGTCATCATCGGCCACGAATTCGCCGGTGACGTCGTTCAGGTCGGTGCGGAGGTGACCAATATCAAAATCGGCGACATCGTCTCGGCCGAGACGCATATCGTCTGCCACTCGTGCGACCTCTGCCGCAACAACGAGGATCACGTCTGCTACAACACCACCACCATCGGCGTCCACCGTGACGGCTGTTTTGCCGAATACATCGCGTTCCCGGCCGAAAACGCCTTCCTCTGCGATCCGAAGTTCTCCGTCGAAGTGCTGTCGATGATGGAACCCTTCGGCGCGGCGGTTCACGGCGCGATGGAGTTCCCGGTCGGGGCCAAGTCGGTCGCCGTTGTCGGCTGCGGACCCATCGGCGCGATGGCGGTTGCGGTTGTCAAAAAGCTGGGCGCGAAGCTGGTCATCGCGGTCGAGCCGAACCAGGCCCGCGCCGAATTGGCCCGCACCATGGGCGCGGACGTGACCATCGACCCGATTAAGCAGGATCCCGTCGCCACCGTCAGAGGCCTGACCGGCGGACGCGGCGTCGACGTGGTGCTGGAATATTCCGGCAACATCCCCGGGGTTAAGGCGGCTTTGTCCTACTGCAAGCCGGAAGCGAAGATCGCCGCCGCCGGCCTTCCGTCGCGGCCCATCGATTTCGATTTCTCCGAATTCGTTTACCGTGGTCTGACCCTGAAGGGCATCGCCGGCAGGCTCATGTACAAGACCTGGGAGCAACTCTCCGGCCTGCTTGAAGCCGGCGTCGACATCTCGCCCGTCATCACCCACGTCATGCCCATGAGCGAATTCGCCGAAGGTTTGCGGCTTATGCGGAACGGCGAATGCGGAAAAGTCATCCTCAAAAACGAGTGGACGAACTAATCTAAGGAGAACGATATGCAAAGCGCCTCCGGTACGCTGCAACGCGTCGTCGCCATGCGTCTTGCCCCCGGCGAGGACGTGCTGGACGGGTTGAAAAGGGCCTGCGCCGAGCATGGCGTGAAAGAAGGGCTGATCCTGGGCGGCATCGGCAGCCTTAACGGCGCCGCCTTTATGAACCCGATTCCCCTCCCGGACAAAAAAGCCGGCTACGGCTATGGCGAGCCCCTCCGCCTCGAAGGACCGATTGAACTGGTTGCGCTCAGCGGTCAAATCTGCCTTGGTGCGGACGGCGAGACCCTGTTCCACGTCCATGCCAGCCTTTCGGACCAACAGGGCCACGGCTGGGGCGGTCACCTGATAGAAGGCAACAAAGTGCTGCTTACCACCGATATCCTCGTCGCCGAAGTGGGCGGCATCGCCATGGGTCGCCGCTACGACGAAGATTTGGAAGTCCTCATTTTCAATCCCACACCGAAGAAATGACGAAAGAGACGCCAATGGAAACAATCGGCTTTATCGGCCTCGGACTAATGGGCCTGCCCATGGCCACCAACCTGGTGAAGAAAAGCGGCATGACGGTGACGGGCATCGACTTCGTGCCCGAGCGGACCGAGATGCTGGTCCAGGCGGGCGGCAAGGCCGGCGAATCGGCGCAGGCGATTTTTGCAACGTCGAGCGTCGTCTTCATGTGCCTCCCCACCAACGAACTGATGGCGGAAAACTGCCGCATGGCGGCCGAGTCCGCCAAGCCGGGAACGATTGTCGTCGACCTCGGCTCAACCGCTCCGGCACAGGTGCGGGAGCTCTACGCCACACTCCGCGAGAAGGGGATAAGCCTGTTGGACAGCCCGGTCAGCGGCGGCGACGTCGGTGCGAAGGCCGGTACCCTGGCCATCATGTGCGGCGGCGACAAGGAGACGTTCGACCGGGTCGAACCGCTCCTCCTCATGATGGGCAAAAGCGTGACCTACATGGGCGCTACCGGCAACGGCAGCGCCGCCAAGCTCGCGAACAACATGATCGTCGCCATCAACCTCTCGGCCCTGGGCGAAGCCTTCGCCTATGCGGTCAAAGCCGGTTTGGACCCGCAGGTCTTGTTCAACGCCATACGGGGCGGTTTTGCCGGCAGTCCCATCATGGATCTGAAAGCGCCGAAGCTGATCGCCGGCGATTACACGCCGTCGGCACGCATGGCGGTCCACCACAAGGACATCCGTAACGCGGCCAAACTGGCGAAGGAGATGGGGGTGTCGATTCCCCTTTCGCAGGTCGTCCTGGACCAGATGGACGAAATCGAACGCCTCGGCCTGCAGAACGAAGACCAGTGCGCCATGGCCAAGCTCTATGAGCGGGACATGGGCGTGAGCATTTGCGGTAAAAAGTAAGGACGCCGGCGGTCGAGGCGTCGGCGCCGGAGTGAAGCGGGTGGTGGGGTGGGGGGGTTGGTGTGGGGTTTTTGGGGGCGGCGCGGGGGGGGGCCGCCGCGGGCCGCCCCGCGAAGCGG
>JAJPXZ010000078.1:0-6816 GCA_021205245.1 Planctomycetaceae bacterium | reverse complement strand
TATGCCCGCCGGCGGTCTAGGCGCCGGCGCCGGCGTGAAGCGGGTCTGGCGAAGCGGTCTTGGGAGAGGCGTTTTCGCCGGCGGCGCATGGGCGTCCGCCCGCGTCCCGCCACTCAATCCGGCGCCGACGCCTCGAGTCGGCATAAAATTGCTCCACGCGTTACTTGACAGAGGCGGTTGGGGTGGGGTATGGTTAAAGACCGTCATACCATACCGATGGTAGTACACTCTGACCACGTAATCTCCACAGCACCAATTCTGGCGGCATAGCGCTTTGGCGGGATTCGCCGCGATTTCCAGTGGTTTTTTACCGTTTTTTGGAGGGTATGTAATGAAAAAGGCTTTGGCTGTATTGGCATTCACGGTATTGGCAACCTCGCTCGGCGTCGTCCACGCCGGTCAGCGCGCCCGCGAACTGCGCATGAGCGTCACCACGTCGGAAACAAGCGTGTGGATGGTCGCCGCCCGCGAATTCAAACGCATTGTCGAGGAAAAGACGGAAGGCCGCTACAAAGTCTCCATCTACCCGAACGAACAGCTCTCCGGCGGCGACATGGTCAAGGGAGTCGAACAGCTCTTCACCGGCGTCACCGACCTCGATATCCACTCCACCATCAACATGACCGGCTTCGAACCCAAGCTGAACGTCGTCAACATGCCGTGGATCTTCCCGAAGGGCTACGAGAGCGTCGATGAAATCATCTACAACGGCCCCGGCCTGAAGATGATCACCGACCTGATCGAAGCCAAGGGCGCGGTCGTCCTGGGCCTCGGCGAAGTCGGCTTCCGCCAGCTCACCAACAACCGCCGCCCGGTGAACACGGTCGAAGACATGCAGCAGTTGAAGATTCGCGTTCCCGCCATCAAGATGTACGTCGACTCGCTGAAGGAATTCGGCGCAGACCCCACGGCCATGAACTTCGCCGAAGTTTTCACCGCGCTGCAGCAGGGCACCATCGACGGCCAGGAAAACCCGCTGGACACCATTCGCTCCGGCAAGATTCAGGAAGTGCAGAAATACTGCGCGTTGTGGAACTGGTCCTATGATCCCATCGCCCTGTCCGTCTCCACCAAGACCTGGCGTCGCCTCTCGGACGAGGACAAGGCCATCTTCAAGGAAGCCGGCCAGGCCGCTTGCAAATTGCAGAAAGAGACCGCCCGCACCCTCGACGCCCAGATCGTCGACGAGTTCAAGGCCGCCGGCGTTGAATTCACCACCCCCGACGCCGAAGCCATCGCAGGCTTCAAAAAGGCCGCCGGCCCCGTCTACGCCTCGTACCGTGAACGCGTGACCGACGAAGTATTCGCGGCTTTCGGCTACACCTTCGAATAACAACATTTGACCGATGCGGGGGCCACTGTCAGGCCCCCGCGCTCTTTTGGCCGCCGTCCGGAGCGAGTCCCTTTCGGACACGGCCGTGGAGAACCGCTGGATATGAAAACTATCGACAAGTTGTTCACCTCTATCGAGGAGACCTTGGTGGTGGTCGGCCTGGCGTTCATGACGGTGATGAATTTTATCAATGTCATCAGCCGCTACCTGTTCACCAACTCGTTTTCCTTTACCGAAGAGCTGACCGTCACCGTCTTCGTGTGGATTACCATGCTCGGCGTCGCCGTCGGCTTCAAGCGTTACGCCCACTTGGGCATGAGCTATTTCGTGGACATGATGCCCAAGGGCATGCGTGCCGTGATGATTTTGTTTTCAATGGTGTGCTCCCTGGTCATGGTTTTTATCATGGGATTTATCTCCATCGAAATGATTCAGAGCCAAATCGCCCTCAACGCCCGTACCCCCGCCATGGAAATGCCCGTCTACGTGCAGAGCCTGGCGATTCCGATTGGAGCGATTTTTATCTTGGTGCGCATCATCCAGTCCGGCCTGAGCCATTACCGCCGGATCCGCGCCGGGGACAGCCACGCAGCCACCACTGAAGAGGCGGCAACGGCGGAAGGGGGTGAGGCATAATGGATATGTATTGGCTTGAGGACAATATCGGCCCGATCTTGTTCACGATGTTCTTCGCGCTTGTCTTTTTGAACATTCCCATCGCCGTGTCTTTGGGGCTGTCGGCCGCCATCGGCCTGTGGATCATGGATTTCCCCCTGTCCATCTTCCCCAGCATGGTCTATGCCGCCATCGCCAAGTTCACCCTGATGGCTATTCCCTTCTTTATTTTGGCCGGCGTCATTATGGAATATGCCGGCATATCGCAGCGACTTATACGCTTCGCCCAGGTGCTGGTCGGGCACCGTAAGGGCGGGCTGATCTCGGTGGTGGTTATTGTCGCCTGTTTCTTCGCCGCCATTTCCGGTTCCGGCCCGGCAACCGTCGCCGCCCTGGGCGCGATCCTCATCCCGGCCATGGCCAACGCCGGCTACGACAAGGGCGTCGGGACGGCCCTGATGAGCGCTTCCGGCGCCATCGGCGTCATCATCCCGCCGTCCATCGTCTTCGTGGTCTATGCGTCCATCGCCGACGTGTCGGTGGGAGCGCTGTTCTCCGGCGGCATTATCCCCGGCATCCTCGTCGGCGTGGCCTACATCATCGCCGCGATGTGGATGTCCCGGAACAACGAGAACATCGTCAATCCGCCCCAGGCAACCTGGCCGGAAAAGTGGGACGCCTTCAAGGACGCCTTCTGGGGCCTGTTGACCCCGGTCATCATCCTGGGCGGCATCTACGGCGGCATCTTCACCCCGACCGAAGCGGCGGGCGTGGCGGTTGTCTACGGTTTGTTTGTCGGCCTGTTCATCTACCGGCAGATCAAACCCGGCGATTTGTGGCGGCTGTTTGTCGACGCGGCCGTGTCGTCCGCGACGGTTATGTTCATCATCGCCGGCGCGAGCGTGTTCGCCTGGCTCCTCACCACCAGCCACATCGCCGCCGACATCTCCGGCATGATGCTGGACCTCGGCTTCGGCAAGATTGGCATGTTGATCATGATCAACATCATCTTCCTCATCGCCGGCTGCTTCCTGGACGCCAATTCGGCCCTCTACATCATGATCCCGATCATGATGCCGATTGTGAACGAACTTGGCATCGACCCGGTCCACTTCGGCGTGTTCATCACCGTCAACCTGGCCATCGGTCTCATCACCCCGCCCGTCGGCATCAATCTCTACGTCGGCTGCAACATCGCCGACCTGCCGGTGGCGGAACTGTGCCGCAAAATCATCCCGTTCGTCTTCGCGGGCATCATCGCGCTGTTGATTATCACCTATATTCCGGAAATCACCCTGTTCCTGCCCAAGTACCTACACTAGGGCGATAAGGAGTTACTGTGAGCGATTTGAGCAAATATTCGAAAGAATTTCTCCTCGGCCTGCTGGAGACGATGTACCGTATCCGCATGTTCGAGGAAAAGGCGGCCGAATGCTTTATGAAAGGCATGCTGGCCGGCAACATCCACCTGTGCATCGGTCAGGAAGGCTCGACCGCCGGCGCCGCCGCCGCCCTGGAGGAGCGTGACTACATCACCTCCACCCACCGCGGCCACGGCCACTGCATCGCCAAGGGCGCAAAGTCGGACCTCGCCATCGCCGAACTGTTTGGCAAAAAGACCGGCTACTGCAAAGGGAAGGGCGGCTCGATGCACATCGTCGACGTCGACCTGGGCATCCTCGGCGCGAACGGCATCGTCGGCGCGGGCATCCCCATCGCCGCCGGGTCGGGCCTGGCGTCGAAAATCATGGGGTCGGACGCCGTCACCATGTGTTTCTTCGGCGACAGCGCCTCGAACCAGGGCACCTTCCACGAATCCATCAACATGGCGGCCGCCTGGGATCTCCCCGTCGTCTTCCTGTGCGAGAACAACGGCTACGGCGTCTCCGTTCCCATCCACAAGGTGACGAACACCGAGAACCTGGCCGTCAGGGCCAAGGCCTACGACATCCCCGGCGTCACCGTCGACGGTGACGATCCGCTGGACGTCTACGAAGCGACGAAAAAGGCGGTCGCCCGCGCCCGCTCCGGCAAGGGGCCGTCCTTGGTGGAAACGCTCGTCTTCCGCTGGCAGGGCCACTACTGCGGCGACCCGGCCAACTATCGCCCGAAGGAATATCTGGAAGAAGCGCACCGGAAAGACCCCATCGTCCTCTTCAGCAAGCGGCTGGTCGACGAGGGCGCGGCGACGGCGGACGAGGTGAAGGATTTGGAAGCGGCGGTCAAGGCGGAAATCGAGGCTGCGGCGGCCTGGGCGGATTCGTGCGAATATCCCGATCCCGCCGAAGCGCTGACCGACGTCTATTCCACAGATAACGAGAGGTGCGTCGTACGATGAGCAAACAACTGAGCATAAGCAAGGCCGTTCGCGAAGGCCTGCACGAGGAAATGGTTCGGGACGCCAATGTGGTGGTGATGGGCGAGGACATGGCCGAAATGGGCAGCGTCTTCGGCATTACCCAGGGATTCCTGGACGAGTTCGGCCCGCTCCGGGTCATCGATACGCCGATCAGTGAATCGGGCTTTTCCGGCATGGCGGTGGGTATGGCCATGCGCGGTCTGCGGCCGGTGGTGGAGTGGATGTATGACGACTTCATCTCCTGCTGCCTCGACCCGGTCATGAACCAGGCGGCGAAGCTCCGCTATATGACGGGCGGGCAGTTGACCCTCCCTATCGTCTTCCGCGCACCCATGGGTGCGGGCCGCCGCAACGCCGGCCAGCACTCCCAGTGCCTGGAAGCGCTCTTTACCCACATCCCCGGCCTGAAGGTGGTGTGTCCCTCGACCGCCGCCGACCACAAGGGATTGCTGAAAGCCGCCATCCGCGACAACGACCCGGTTATCTTCCTTGAGCACAAGCTGCTCTATGCGAAAAAGGAAGAGGTGCCGGAAGATGACGACTACCTCATCCCTCTCGGCAAGGCCGACGTCAAGCGCCCCGGCCGCGACCTGACCATCATCACCTGGTCGCGCCAGGTTTACTTCGCGCTCGAGGCGGCGGAAGCCCTGGCGGCCGACGGCATCGACGCGGAAGTGCTGGATCTCCGTTCGCTCGTGCCGCTGGACTGGGACGCGGTCCGCGAGTCAGTCACCAAGACCCACAACGTCATGATTGTCGAAGAAGGCGTCAAGCGCGGCGGCGTCGGTGCCGAACTGGCGGCGGAAATCATGGAAGACCTGTTTGACGAACTCGATTCGCCCGTGGCTCGCGTCGCCGGCGCGAACGTGGTCTCGCCTTTCTCGCCGCCGCTTGAGGACGCGGTCTTCCCCCATCCGGCCGACATCATCGCCGCGGCCAAGAAGCTGCTGAGGGGGGAATAACCATGGCCGACGTCATCAAGATGCCCCAATTGGGCCTGACCATGACCGAAGGCACTGTCGTCAGTTGGCTGAAAAACGTCGGTGACGCAGTGGCTGTCGGCGATCCGGTTCTGGAAATCAGCACCGACAAACTGACCACCGAAGTGCAGGCCGAAGCGGCCGGCGTCCTCCTGGCCCAAGTGGCGAAGGAAGGGGACGAACTGCCGGTCCAGGCGGTGCTTGGCTATATCGGGCAACAGGGCGAAAAGATTGACGCTGCCGCGCCCGCCCCGGCCGCACCCGCGCCGGAAGCCGCCGCTCCAGCCGCCCCGGTCTCTGCTGCTTCTCCCGCTGCCCCGGCATCGGCGGCACCCGCCAGTGGCGGCAGGATCAAGAGTTCGCCGCTGGCGCGGAAAATCGCCGCATCGCGCGGTATCGACCTCGCGTCGGTGCAGGGGACCGGCCCCGGCGGCAGGATAGTCCAGAAGGATGTCCTCGCCGCATCGCCCGCTGCCGCTGCGCCCGCGTCCGCCGCCTCGACCCCGGTCATGGCTGCCGAAGGCGCGCGCCGCGAAAAGCTGACCGGCATGCGGAAAACCGTGGCCGAACGCATGCTCGCCTCGCACCTGGCTATTCCGCCCGTCACCCAGACCATGAAGGTGGATGTCACCGACCTCATGCGCTTCCGGGCCGAACTGAACGCCGGCCGGGAAAAGGCCGACTCGTTCTCCTTGAACGACCTTGTCCTCAAGGCGGTCGCGAAGGCCTTGGCCAAGCAGAAGAACATCCTGGTCAGCCTGGACGGCAACGAAGTCGTCTATCACGACGCGGTCAACCTCGGCATGGCTGTCGCCCTGGACTCCGGCCTCATCGTGCCGGTTATCCGTAACGCCGACCAGTTGAGCCTCGAGGCCTTGTCGACTCGCGCCAAGGACTTGGCCCGCAAGGCGCGCGATGGCGGCTTGTCCATGGACGACTACCAGGGTTCGACCTTTACCGTCTCCAACCTGGGTATGTTCGGGGTCGAGCACTTCACTCCCATTGTCAACCAGCCGAACGCCGCCATTCTGGGCGTGTGTGCGGTGCAGGACGAACTGGCTCTCGACGACGAGACCGGGGCGGTCACGAAGCGGAAGGTCATGCGGATCTCGATGACCTATGATCACCGGCTGCTTGACGGCGCTGTCGCCGCCAGGTTCAAGCAGGAGGTCAAACGGCTGCTTGAAAAGCCGATGGAAATACTCCTTTAGCTATTAGCGACCACCGTTCTCCCGGTCGCCATGCAGAGCTCCCGCACCCGTGTGCGGGGGTTTTTTATGTGGTCCATAAATGACCATTCATCCTCCCACTCACGTCACCCCGGCGTCAAAACGTCCATCAGAGGGAAAGACGAGCTGTTCGGCCGGGGTCCATGCCCCGACGGTGAATACATGGTTGCCACCGTAACCGCCCGCTTGAGTACGGTGCCTTCACTGTCTATCCCAGTGGACCCCGGCCGAACCGCCCGTTTGCGCGCTGGTGGAGGCCCGCACGCCGGGGTGACGTGGGGGGGAAGTGCTATCGTACAG
>JAJPXZ010000130.1 GCA_021205245.1 Planctomycetaceae bacterium | reverse complement strand
CGACGCGGCACGTCGCACGCGTCGTAGGCGAGGCCGTGGGCGAGGGACTGGATCATGCCTAACGTCGGGAATGGGCGTGGGTAGTGTTTTTGGCGTTTGAACCACATGTGTTCCTCCTTTCATAATGGTATGGTAGGGGTGTTCACGCACGGGTGTGAGGAAAATGGGGTCTTTTAAGCTTCGACCACTTGAGTTCGGTCACTTCATTCTCCCCCAAACGTCACCCCGGTGGGAAAAACGTCCGCTGCATGGCGGACGGGAAGTTGTGCCGGGGCAAGGCGGGCTGGACTTGGGCGGCAGGGCATCCTGAATCGCATTGTAGCACAAGGTCTTTCGCCCCTTGCCCAGGCACAACCACACGCGTGTCCGCAGGTCGACGCTTCACCGCCGGGGTGACGTGTGGGGGAGGCTGGATGGACTTCTTCCATGAAATAGGTACAATATCGGAACGCTAAAAGTTGCCGCAATCGTATAAAACACACTTCGCACAGGAGATTTTCGTGGGCCTCAAAACCGGACTCGACATAATCCTCCACGAACTGGGGATGCTGTACGACCAGGTCGACGACGCCGATATGGCGCGCTTTACCAGCCGGATGGCCGATGCCGCCGGAACGTTGTTCGTGGCTGGCGCGGGCCGGTCCGGCCTGCTCCTCCGTTGCTTTGCCATGCGGATGATGCACATGGGCAGGGCGGTACACATGGTCGGCGACATCACCACCCCGGCCGCGCGCCCGGGCGACCTACTCCTCATCGGCTCCGGTTCGGGCGAGACAGCCGGCCTGGCGGCGATGGCGACCAAGGCGAAGGGACTGGGCCTGACCGTCCTCCTCATCACCACCAGCCGCGACTCGACTATCGGACGGCTGGCTGACGATTGCCTCGTTCTGCCCGCCCCCACGCCAAAGGCGTCCGGCGCGGCTACCGCCACGTCGGTCCAACCCATGGGCAATCTGTTCGAACAGGCGATGTTTCTATTTTGCGAAGCCATGGTCATGCAGATGATGCAGACGGGCGGACTCACCTCGGAAAAGATGTTCGAACGACACGCCAATCTCGAATAAGGAAAACTATGTACAACCATGTACGCGGCGTCCTGGTCCAGAAGTCACCTTCGCATGTCGTCGTCGAGGCGGGTGGGGTCGGCTATGATATCACCATCCCCCTCTCGGCCTACCGCAGCCTGCCGACGCAGGGGGCCGAGGCAGTCGTGCTGCTGCACCTGGTCGTCCGCGAGGACGAGATGCGCCTGATCGGCTTTGCCGAAGCCGACGAGCGGGAACTGTTCCGCCGCCTCATCGCCCTGTCCGGCGTCGGCCCGTCGATGGCGTTGCAGATTCTCTCCGGCATGACGCCGCAGGAGTTCCGCATGGCGGTGGAGCGGCAGGACTCGGGCGCGCTCAAGAAGATCAAGGGGGTGGGCGACAAAACTGCGAAGCGCATCATCCTTGAACTCAAAGGTGCCAAGACTATCCTCACAGCCGGACCCGGCGACGCCATGCCCGAGGGGTCGGCCGCCGAAGCCGTCGCCGCCCTCATGGCCCTTGGGCTGGCCCAGAATGAGGCTATCGAACGGGTCGAGAAGGCGGTCGCCTTGCATCCGGATGCGGGCATCGAAGACCTTATCAAGGCGGCGTTGCGGTGAAGCGAATCGTTGTCATGGGTGCCGGCCCCGCCGGACTGGCGGCAGCCATATTCGCGGCCCGATGCGGTGCGGACGTGCGCGTGCTTGAGCGGAACGACCAACCCGGAAAAAAGCTCCTCGTCACCGGCGGCGGTCACTGCAATGTGACCAACGCCCTGCCCCTGTCGGGATGGCCTGCCGGCTTTGGTCGGCGCGGCCGCTTTATCACTCCCGCCCTCAACCGCCTGCCCCATGCCACTCTCGGTGAATGGTTCGCCGCACTGGGTCAGCCACTGACGTGCCGGGACGGGAGGCATTATTTTCCCGAGTCGAATTCCGCCAAAGCGGTTCGGGATGCCCTTGTGGCAGAAGCGAAAAACCTGGGGATACGTATCGAAACCAGCCGCCGGGTGACCGGCATTGCTGTGCGCGATGGAGCGGTGGCGGCGGTGACTGTCGGAGAGGAGGAGATCCCCTGCGACGCGGCGATTGTTACCGGCGGCGGCAAGAGCTATCCCGGTACCGGTTCCACGTTCGACGGGGCAGTGATGGCGGAACGGCTCGGCCACCGGGTCAGCCCAGCCTGTCCGGGGCTGGTGGGGCTACAGACTCCCGACCTGCCGGACACTCTCGCCGGTATCGTCCTACCCGATGCACTCCTTCGCTTTCGCGAGAAAGGGGCCAAGGCCATCGAGGGCCGGGGCGAATTGCTCCTGACTCACACCGGTATCTCGGGTCCGGCGGTCCTCGACCTTTCGGCAACGGTGGCGGCGGCGCTGGGCATGGGCGAAACGCGGGTCGCTATTGCCTGGACGGCAGGGGTGGAGACAGCCGACTGGCTGGCACGCTTGGATGGATGGCGGCGGCAACGGGGCGATCGCCCGATAGCGACCCTGCTCCGCGATGCTCTGCCCGGCCGGTTGGCGCGATATCTTTGCGAGCGATCCGGTCTCAGTGAGACCGTCATCGCCGCAGCCTTGCCGGGGGCGGCGCGGGATCGGTTGGCAACCAATTTGGGAGCGTTTTCGGCGCGGATTTCGGCGACAGATGGGTGGGATCGGGCGATGATTACCCGGGGCGGCGTGGATGTGCGAGACGTCGACCCGAAAACCATGGCCAGTCGCATCGTCCCGGGGCTGTACTTCGCGGGCGAGGTTCTGGATGTCGATGGTCCCTGCGGTGGCTATAATCTGCACTGGGCCTTCGCGAGCGGCGCGCTGGCGGGCGAGTCCGCCTCGCGGTAGAGCAGGATGTACAGAGTGCGTGCCATAGCCACCAGACTGTAACCGACAGAGCTAATTCAAGTCTTCAATAAGACGCTTATTATGCCTGCTGACCAGGACCAGCGCCAGGATGACGCAGAACATATGCCAGGGAATATAGAAAATCATCCCGATTCCCAAGGTTACGATGGCAGTAATGAAGAGAATCACCTCGATTATGGTGCAGACGATGCCTACCGGAATAGACGCGTAGAGCAGGCCGACCCCGCCGAAGACCAACGC
Source organism: Planctomycetaceae bacterium (assembly GCA_021205245.1). GTDB lineage: Bacteria > Planctomycetota > SZUA-567 > SZUA-567 > SZUA-567 > JAJBSZ01. The sequence continues at coordinate 21,872 of JAJPXZ010000130.1, read as the reverse complement.
GAGAATCGCCGCGAGACCTGTACTTTTGCCCATGAGCTGGGCCTGCATCATGGCACGCTGGTTGAACCCGGTGGCACGCGCCGCCGCTCCATTGTTCTGGGCCTCCACCGCCACGTCGCCTACATCATCCGCTTCCATTTCTCCACCAGTCATGCGCGATTCCCCCCCTCATTCCTAAAAGTCGTACCGTAACAAGGACTAAGCCATGACAAAGGAATGGCTCGTAATTTGCGATGAATTATAATTCGTATGTATCATGGCGCAATTGAGAAACCCGCCGGTCTTCTGGTGAAGTAAGGACAAATGAGTAAATGGCACCATATCCGGAAGTGCTTTTGACGCCCTATACTCTGGTGGCAATCAGCCCCGCCACATCAGAACCGGTGATCGCAACCCGCACGACCGCGCCCGGTTCGGCCGGGTCACCGTCGAGGGTGGTCGCGACGTACCGATCGGACAGGCCGGTCCCGGACTTTTCCATAATGATACGCTCCCGCATGCCGACGCAGGAGGCGGCATACCGGGCCGCTAGTTCGTGGCCGACTGTAATAAGGGCGGATTTTCGTTCCTCGATGGTGCGGTTGGTACAAGTTTGCCGGAGTGATGCCGCCGGCGTCCCCTGGCGGGGGCTAAACAGAAAGACGTGCATCCGGCTAAAGCCCGCCTCGCGGCATAGGTCGCGCGTGGCTGCTGCCGCAGTATCGTCTTCGCCGGGAAACCCGACAATAATGTCGGTGGTAATGGCCGGGTTATCGAGTTGCCGCCGCAGCAATTCTACGCACCGCATAAACCCACCCGTGTCGTAACGCCTGCCCATGGCGGCGAGAATAGCGTCGTCGCCGGACTGGAGCGGCAGGTGGACGTGGGGGCAAATCGACGGATTGGCTGCCATGACGGCCACCAGCCGCTCGTCCAGGTGCGGCGGCTCCACCGACCCCAGCCGCAAGCGCTCCAGCCCGGGCAGGGCGGCGAGGCTGTCGGCGACATCGGCGAGACGCAGGCCGTCGCGGTCATAGGCTCCGATGTTAATGCCGGTCAGGACCAGTTCGCGGTGGCCGCTCGCAAGGAGGCGGCGAGCTTCGTCGAGAATGGCCGAGAGAGGGCGGCTCTCCGGCACGCCACGGGCATAGGGGACAGCGCAGTAGGTGCAAAAATTGTCGCAGCCGTCCTGAATCTTGATGAAAGCGCGGGTGTGGCCTTGGAACTCGGTGATTCCCAAGGCGAAGCGGTCGGCCGGTTCGGCTTCCACCGGATTGCCATCCAGGTCGGCAAGCAGCTTGGCTATGGCGTGTTTTTTCGCGTTCGGGACCAGGAGGGGGGGAATAGGGAGGTCGGGCCATTCTTCCTTGAGGTCGACGCCGCAGCCGGTGACGACGACGCGCAGGCCCGGGTTCAATCGCACCATCTTGCGGATGGCGTTGCGGCACGACGCGCCGGCGCGGCCGGTTACGCCGCAGGTGTTGATGATAAGCAGGCACGCTTCATCCGCCGTCGCGGCTTCGTCATGACCGGCGGCGTTGAGTGACTCGCGGATTGCCTGGGATTCGTATTGATTTGACTTGCACCCGAATGTCTGCAAAAGATACTTCATAGGCGGCGCGTGGTGGCGACTTCGGCTCCGTCAGCGCCGATAATCACCGTCTCCTCGTAGTGTCCGGCCAGCGCGCCGTCGGCGGTGGCAAAGGTCCAGCCATCCTCCAAACGCCGCACCAGCCCGTTGCCGGCGCTCAGGATGGGTTCGATGGCGATGACCATGCCTTCCCGGAGCACGCCCAGGTTGGAATGGTCTGCGTAATTGGGTACCTCCGGCGCTTCGTGAGTGCGGCGGCCGACTCCGTGGCCACACAGCTCCTTGACGACGCGGAAACCGTCGGCTCCGGCCACGTCCTGAATGACCCGGCCCAGATCGGCCAGCAACATCCCCGGGACGGCCCGGGCAATAGCGGCCTCGCAGGCACGGCGGGCGGTATCGGCCAGGCGCACCGCAATCTCGTCCGGCGTATCCAGGAGAACCATGCGGGTGGCGTCGGCGACATAGCCCCGCTTGTCGGCGGTGAGGTCGAGCTTGATCAAATCGCCCTCGCGCAACACCCGTTCTCCTGGTATGCCGTGGACGACCTCGTCGTTGACGCTGATGCACAGCCGACCGGGGAAACCGTATTCCTTTCGGGGCGTCGCCTCGGCGCCCTGGGTATGAAGAAGCCGCCCTGCCATATCGTCGAGCTGGGCGGTGGTGATTCCCGGCTGTGCGAAGGCGGAAAGATCGGTCAGGACCGAAGCGACGATCTCCCCGATGGCCATCAGGCCAAGCCGGTCGTATGCGTTTTTAACTTGCACGGAATGCGCCGCTCCTGCTCAATGTTCACCCGCCGCACCATCGCGGCAGGGAAAATATACCGCGACCAGGGTTGAAAAACAAGGCAAGCTCTGAAATTGCCTCGGTCAGCAGGCTTTACTAATCTGAAAGGAACCCCATGCCGGGACATGTCGTCGTAGTCGGCAGCGCCAATGTGGACTTTGTCATGCGCACCCCTTTTATCCCCCGAAAGGGAGAAAGCGTCAATGCGGGACCGTTTATCCAATCCTTTGGCGGCAAGGGGTCGAATCAGGCGCTGGCGGCACGGCGCGCCGGCGCCGAGGTGACGGGCATCTTCACCCTTGGCGACGACGTCTTTTCCAATGCCATCATGAATTTATACCGTGAGGAAGGGATAGACAGCCGCTATGTCCGGATGAATCCTGGTGAGCGCTGCGGCACCGGGATTATCCTCGTCGACCCCCAGGGCGACAACCTTATCTGCACCTCCCTGGAAGCCAACGGCAGAATGACGACTGAACAGGTCGAGGCGGCGGAACCGGCGTTCCAGGAGGCGTCCGTCCTCATGCTGCAAATGGAGGTGCCGGACGAGGCCAACCGCACGGCTGTCAAATTGGCGAAAAAGCACAATGTCACCGTTATCCTGAATTACGCCCCCGCCCGCGAATCAAGCCTGCCGGTGGACAGGGACATCGATATTCTGATCGTCAACGAAAGCGAGGCGGAAAACTTGACCTCCATGCCGGTGACAGGCCCGGAAGCGGCGGCGGTGGCGTCGCTTATGCTGGGCGCAAAGGGACCGGAGACTATCGTCATCACCTTGGGCAGCCAAGGGAGCGTTGTCTGGCACGATGGCACGAGCCGGCATTATCCTCCGATTCCGGTGGAAGTGGCGGATACAACGGCGGCAGGCGACAGTTATTGCGGGGCGCTGGCCGCAACCCTGGCGGAGGGGATGGAATTGCCGGGGGCGATAGCGTATGCCACAGCGGCTGGCTCGTTGTGCGTGGGGGTGGAGGGGGCGCTCCCCTCCCTGCCCCGGCGGGAAGCAATCGAAGCCTTTCTAGCCGAACGGTTTTCGTAATTTGGCCGACATCGCAATTGCATCGAAAACAGGAATCCTGTACCATTGCCGTATCGTAATTTGGAGGAATCGTTATGCGAGACACCAAGGGGTTTACCCTTATTGAACTGCTTATTGTGGTGGCAATCATCCTGATCATTGCCGCTATCGCCATACCCAATTTAATGACCAGTTTTATCCGTGCCAACGAAAGCCATGCGGTGGACAGGCTCAAGCGGTATGCCGAAGCCCAACAGACCTTCAAGCGTGAAGGACTGGGCCGCATTCCGGCAAACGCCTCCCCCGCCGACGGCTATGCCGCCGATTACCGCGTCCTCTATTATGGCGTCCGCGCGCCCCAGGCCGAATCCGCCGATCCGGCTCCCCTGGCGCTGATTCCGAAAAACTTCGCCGATGCCGCGGTCGGGCCGCGCCTGACCGGAGTAAGCCCCTCCGGAGTGGAGTATGGCGATCAGAAAGCCGAGCAGGGGTATCTGTACCTTAATCCAGGCCTCCCCGGCGGTATTCCGGCCGGCGAATTTTACACCGATACTTTCGCCCTCGTGGCAGTGCCGGAACTGGCCAATAAAACCGGCGACCATATGTATTATATAAGCAGCGATGGCTCGATTTGGCGTCGTTTACTTGAGAAAGGCATGCCTTTTACCACTGCAGCCGAATACCCCACACCCCTCATCGATCCATCCGGCTGGGAACCGTATTAATCATTTTACACGATCTCGGCCCTTAGGACGTTGAACAACCGACCTCCGGTTTTATTTAATAAGATACTTAACCATTTGCGTTACCTTTCTGGCCGGCTATAATTCCTTTTTGGATTCCCAGTATAAGGCATGAGGCCAATCTTATGGTTACCAGGGAGGCGCCGGAATGCGGCGCCATGGTTTTTGTTATTGAACACGACGAGCGTGAGCGGGAAAGCGTGCGCAAAGCAATCGAGCGCACCGGATGCATGGTTGTACCCCTTGCCGACGTCGAAGCCGCCATTAGTTTACTGGCAAACCATGCCGCCTGCGACCTCATCGTCCTCTCAGCCACCGCCATGGATAACGATCCGGCCAGCTTCGACCGGCTCCAGTCCGCGGCCGAACAGCCGCCGCCCCCCATTATTCTCTACGGCGTCAATGCCGAAACCAGGGTGGTTCTCCACTGCCTCAACAAGGGAGCGGCTGATTTCGTCGCCAAACCGGCGGGCGAGGACGAGCTGATTCAAGCGGTCCAGAGTTTGGTGGAGCACGACTGCCTCCGCGCCGACGCGTCCGACTCCGACGCCATCCGCGCCGCCCGGCCGGTAGGTGGGTGGATTGAACTGACCGCCAATTCCCAGCTCGAGCAGTTCCGCCGCCTGCAGCGCTTTTCCGACGCACTCTTCTCCAGCAGCCTGCCCAAAAACGTCTGTGAAGATCTCAAGATGGCGGTCGAGGAGGTGGGCCGAAATGCGGTTGAATGGGGCAACCAATTCGACCCAGACAAACAAGTCCAGGTAAGCTACTGCTTTTTCGACGACCGCGTCGTTATCAAGGTGGAGGATGAAGGCGAGGGCTTTGCCCACTCCGCCCTGCCCGACCCGACCCGGGATCCGGTCCGAACCATGCAACAGCGGGTTGACGCTGGCAAACGACCTGGAGGATACGGGGTTTTTCTAATACATAAGCTGGTGGACGAAACAATCTACAATGAAAAAGGCAATGTGGTGCTTTTGATCAAATATCTGCCCGACTCGGAAAAGCGCGAGATTGTGCAGGAAACGAAAAGGTACTTTTAAATGGCTGCATGGGCCGATCTATTCGATAATTATCTGAAAAAACTCTTGGATGGTCTGGACGGCGAAGCGGTTTTGGCGCGGTATGGATGGGTTGAAGAATATTCGCGCATGGCTTCGGAACTGCTGTCGCCAGCCAATCTGTCCGCAATGCCGCCGCATGAAATCTACGCCGCGCTGGACGCTCTCAACGTCCCCAAATGCCAGGTGCGCATGACCAATCTTGGCCGCATGAATGACGCCGGCGAAGTGGTGGAAGGAATAACCGCCCTCCTCGCCAAACCGGGTGACTTCGCCGCCAAATACCGAGCGGGAAAAATTCCCCAGGCCGGGACAGTGGCCCTGAGCCAAATTCTCAGTCTGGCACGGCCCGACCGTTTCGCCATCCGAAACACGCCGCTTACCCGAGCCCTTGCCAAACAGATCCCCCTCTATACAGCCAAGGCGCTGGACGAATTGGGGTATGAGGAATTTTTGGACATCTGCCGTGAATTGACCAGGGTGATGGAAGCGCGCTTCAAACGGCTTGGCCTGGGTGAATGGGCAAACCGCTATCGCTTCCTGCTCCTCTATGCGCTTTTGGTGGTTCCGGTTGCTTAAATTATTGATCGCACCGAACCCGAATGGTAGTCATTCCGGCGCTACAGTTCATACATATATAGGCCCGCCTCGAACGCACCCGGGGCCTTGACCAGGGTCAGGCTTAGGCATACACTGGTGGGCGCATTGGTACGCCATAAAGGCGGTTCCGCCGCCATAGGGGGAATGAGGTGCCAGACCACGCGCGGGATTATCAAATCGTCATGGAAAAGGTTCCGGAGGACAAGCAACCCGAGGTTGCCTTGTACTTGTCGGGTTGTTTTTCCTTGCCGCCTGCCTCGACCAAGGGAATAGCCGCTTCCGGCCCCATCGCCCTCCTGTCAGACCTCGAAAAATCCCAGGCCGAGGCGATACTTCAAGAACTCACCGCGTCCCTGGCGCCCGGCGTGGTCCTGCGTATCGCCGGACCCGAAGGCAAGACCCGCATCAGCCGCCTCCAATGGCCGAGGCCGCCCCGCATCTACGGCAGTTCGGTGGACGAATATCTGCGGGTGGATGCCGACATCCAGGACGTTCCCTGCCCCCATTGCGGTGAAATGATCCGGGTTACCCAGGACGGCAGTGGCCTCCAGGTGACGTCGCTTCCCACCGATACAGCGGTTGGGCTTGAGAAATCCACCAAATCAGAGAAACGCCGGGGCAGTGAGACGGCTATCCATACGGCCCCGACGCAATCGGATAAAGACCCGCTTTTCTCCGGCATCAAGCCTCTCGATCCCGATACCAACAAATACGCTTCAATCCGATCGCTGCAAGCCGGGGATACCGGTTTTTGGATGGACTACAGCCATAATGTATTCTCTCCGCCCGCGCCGCCCGATGCCAAAGATTTCGGCCGCCATGGCGGCACGTCCAACGCAAAGAAAGGCACGGGAAAGATAGCCGCCGGGCTGGCTGCGTTTATGAAGACCGGTAATTACGCTCTGGTGGTGGGCCGCACCAAGGACACGCAAGCTGTGAAAATGATTGCCGAAGTCCTTGGCGTCAGCGAAGCTGAAGCGCGCGACCGCGCTCTTAACCTCAGCCTCTGCATCGCCCGGGATATTTCCCTCGGTGAAGCGCAAAATCTGCTGGCACGGTTCCGGAACCTTGGCGCAAAGGCGCGTATCGTCCGGCCTTCGTAGCGGTCACCACAGAAATGTCCATCTCGGCACCCCCACGCGTCACCCCGGCGCCTTGACATCCGCCGTGAGACTGACGTGAGGTTGTGCCGGGGCAAGGCGGGATTACCAAACGCTGCAGGCTGTTTGACCGTACCGAGCGACACCATAGCGTGACCGCGTCCCCGCCTTGCCCCGGCACAACTTCACGCCCCTCGCCCGGTTCATCGCATAGACGCCGGGGTGACGTTTTTTGGGAAGGTGCCGCAAAAAGGGCCAAACATGAGAGGGGCGGGTTCCATTTGGATCCCGCCCCCTTGAAAGGGTTAGCAAAACTCCGAGGGGGAATTAAACCCACTTCATATGCAATATACATCTTAATACGAACCCGTTTTTATTTCCTAAATCGTTATTCGATATGACGGGAAAAGGCCAAAAATTAGGGGGGCGGGATCCAAACGGATCCCGCCCCCTTACTTCGTATAGCTACGCTCCGTTAGAGACCGGCGCGCCACCGTTCCGGCGGCTTGCCCTTGCCACCAAACCAGACGCCCAAAATCGGCCAGACGCGGCAGTGATCCTGCCAGGCGCTGAACGGCACATAGGAGGAGTTGATGGAGGTGAAGTAATAGAAGCCGTCGCCCCGGAAGCAGCGTTTGACAAAGGTTCCGGACATCTTTTCCCTGCGTTCCCAATCGTTGTCGGTGATGGAGCAGACCACCAGCCCGCCGTCGGCCTCGAAGCCTTCGCGTTCGCGGTCGATCATGACGTATTGACCAGGCAGGACCACCGGCGACATGGAGTCGCCCTGGACCGGGACAAGCACCAGTCCGGCGGGGTACTGAACCGGCTCGGAGGAGTCGTCGGTATCAGGCACGCGCGAGCCATTGGAATCGTCGGCGGCGGCAAGACCACGGACAGGCCATTCGCCGTTCCGGTTGGTGATGGGCGCGCCGGCGGCGGGAGTGCTGCCTTCGTTAATCATACCCAGGGCTTTGTACCCGAGATAAAGCGTTTCGGCATTGGGGAGCCTGGTTACGCCGTCATTTCGTCCCCAATTGGCGAAAGCTTGCGGTGAAATACCGATCATCGCAGCAAGCTCAAGGTCCTTCTTGTGGGGAAATTTCATTTTCAATGAATTTCTTAACCAATTGCCGGTAAAGGGATGCGGCGGCATAGTTAATTTTCCTCTTTCGCGCCCTTGACTTACTTCATTCTGCTGGTACAATGTAGTCATGTCGTTCACCTTATGTTTACTTTTACCCCTTGAGAGACCCCCTCAACTGAAAGCAACAGTAGAATTAACTCCTTGCGCACCAATTTTAAGCGAAAATCATCATTATTAGACGTAGATTTTCATGCATGGCATTTTTCTTAACGCCTGGATAAATCCCGTGAGAATGCGCGAGGTTCGCAGATGGCAATTCATTGTTTCATGGTAGATTTAGGGAAATAAACTTCATCCGCACTTTTACCTTCATTATTACATGGGAGAGCGCTAATGTCAACGCTTAATTTCAACAAAAAACACTTAACTCATAATCCCCCTGCATGGACTTGTCGTATCGACGAGTCACTATATCATAGGGCAGCACGGTCCGGACATGTCGTTTCCTCATCCATGCTGAAGGAGTTTCGCGCATGCCCTGCACACTACCACGCCATTGTAACTGGTTGTGTACAAACAACAACGGGGCGAGCCTACCGTTTCGGACAGGCCGCCCATAAGCTGGTTCTCGAAGGAGAATCCGCTTTGCGGAAATCCTTTGCCATAGGTGGGCCTATTAACGGGCGGACCGGACGCTCCTACGCTCACGAAAGCCGCGCATTCCGTGACTGGGCAAGCGATTGCGGCATAAACGCCGAGACGATTCTCACCCCAATGGAATGGGACACGCTGCAACGCATGAACGACGCTATCAACCGCCACCGCGAAGCAGCGGGTCTTTTGTCCGATGGCTGGGCCGAACTCTGCGCCTGCGCTAGCCTTACAGATATCCCCTGCCAGGCCCGTTTCGACTGGTTGCGACACGACGGTACGGTGGTTGACCTGAAAACCACCGCCGACATCACCCGCTTCGAATCCGATGCCCGCCGATTCGGTTATCTACACCAATTCGCTTTTTATCGCCAAGTTGCGGAAGCAGCCGGCACGGCGGTGGAAATGGTGGCGGTGGTTGTGGAAAAACGACCACCCCACCGGGTTGGGGTGTGGCGATTCCCCAAAGCCGCCCTCGCCCCCTATGTCGCCCTTAACCAAACCGCGCTCCGCTCGTTAAAACGTTGCCGCGATACCCGCACTTGGCCAACCGGCTACGAATCCGCCCGCGCCTTCCCGCCCGCCGGCGTGCCGCCGGTATGGCTTAACTAACCGTAACCTTAATCGTAATCCATTGTCATCGAACCGACGCACCAGCGCCGGGTGGTCCCGCTGCGCCTCCTTTTCCCCCGTTTTTATTGGAGATCCCCTATGTTCCCCACCCTTTCCAGCAGGCCAAAGCACCTCTACATCAACGCACGGCTGCATGTGATTTGCGTCTCGGCCACTCTGCACCACAAAGACTGGCGCTTTTCCCTGGGCGAGCCGTATCTGCTGCTCACCCCACGGCGGTTGCGCCGTCTCCGGCTTATGCTTGGTCGCCGCGACCCACGGCTCAACCAGATCCTTGACGTCGCGATCAGAATGGTCGACGACCCGGCGGAATACTGCAAGGTGATGGGGGTACGGCTGCCCCGGACCATGCGGCCGGAAACGCCGCGCGCTTCCATCCTTTGCCCCCGCTGCGACCATGTCCATTACCCGCATCCCCTCGACGCCGATCTCCCCTGCCCTGATTGCCAAGCCGCTATGCACCGAAACGAGGCATTCAAGCCGTCCCCGAAACTCCTCACCGACCGCCGGGCGGACCGGGCGGCGCGGAAAAATATCGGGGAAAGCGATCCAGCCTCCGTTTATAACGGACACCTTGCGCCCAATTGGCGAATCAACGCAAAACGGCGGCTTGAAAGGGATTGGGAAGAGGCGTGCCGCCGCATCAGCATGGGCCTTAGTTATCGGCGCGTGGCGGCGGAATTGGAGTGTTCCGTCGGGCTATTGCACAAAAAGGTGCAGGAGCAAAAGTATTGGGAAAGCAACTGACATAGACTCCAGTCACCGGGGAGGAGCGTGTTTTTGGTTGACGCTCCGCCCCCCGGCGGCAATGATAGAGCCTTCCGACCCCAATCACCCACGACGTCGGCCGCATTGCGGCCCGGGCCGGGGTCGTACGGTATTTGTCCGGGAAATGCTCCCGCTCTTGTCCACCCCCTGCGTATAGGCTGACCATGATCGACCACGACACAGACGATAGCAAAAAGACCTACCAGATCGAAGTAGCGGTGCGCGACCCGGAAATGGATGTCGACGCAAAGGCCGCCCTCCATGATCTGCAGGAATTCGGCCTGAGCGAATTAACTAACGCCCGCTCTGCCCGCCTTTATTCGATACACGGCAATTTCTCCGCCCGCGACATCGATCGCATCGCGTCGGAACTCCTCTGCGACCCGGTGGTGGAGATGTTTTCCGTCAACCAGCCCGTCTTCCCCAGCCGCGACAACCTCGACCACATGATCGACATTGCCCGCCGGCCCGGCGTTATGGAACCGTCGGAGGCTTCAGCCCTCAAGGGCGTGCGCGAACTCGGCTTCGAGGCGGAATGGCTGCGTACCGGCCGTCGCTTCATCCTGAACGGGCCGGTGTCCAAAAACGCGCTCTACACCGCCGTCACCCGCATCCTTGCGAACCCGATTATTGAACAGGTATCGATCGACTCGCCGCTCAAGCTCGGCAAAGTGCCGGGCGAAACCTCCTACCACGACCGGCAGGAAATCGTTCTGGACGGCCTCACCGACGAGGAACTGGAAAAGCTCTCCCTCTCGGGACAACTGTATATGTCGTTGGAAGAAATGCAGACCGTCCAGGCCTACTACCGTGGCCTTGGCCGCAACCCCACCGACATCGAGCTTGAGACCATTGCCCAGACCTGGAGCGAACACTGCAGCCACAAGACGTTCAGGGGCAAGGTGCGTTACCGCGAAAACGGCGGCGAGCCGCAGCTTATCGAAAATTTGTTGAAAACCACCATCGCCAAGGTCACCCGCGATCTGGACAAGGAATGGTGCTGGTCGGTCTTTGAGGACAATTCGGGCGTTATCGATTTCAACGGCGAGATGGGCGTCGCCTTCAAGGTCGAGACCCACAACCACCCCTCAGCCATCGAACCCTACGGCGGCGCAGGCACCGGCATCGGCGGCGTTATCCGCGATCCGCTCGGCACCGGCCTCGGCGGCAAGCCCATCCTCAACACCGACGTCTTCTGCTTTGGTCCGCCCGACCTGCCTCAGGAAGACGTGCCGCAGGGCGCGCTGCATCCGCTGCGCGTGTTCAAGGGCGTCGTGGCGGGCGTGCGCGACTACGGCAACCGCATGGGCATCCCCACCGCCAACGGCGCTATCTGCTTTGATAAACGATTCATCGGCAACCCGCTCGTCTTCTGCGGCAACCTGGCCGTTATCCCGAAGGAAATGGCCAAAAAGCGCAGCCCCAAGGAAGGCGAGATCGCCCTCGTCGTCGGCGGCCGCACCGGCAGGGACGGCATCCACGGCGCGACTTTTTCGTCGGTCGAACTGGACGAGAATTCCGAAATGATGTCCTCCGGCGCGGTTCAGATCGGCAACCCCATCGAAGAAAAGAAGGTCACCGATTTTCTTCTCCGGGCGCGTGACGCGGCGCTGTATTCCTGCATTACCGATTGCGGCGCGGGCGGCTTGTCTTCGGCGCTGGGAGAAATGGTCGAAAAGGTCGGCCTGCAGGTCGAACTGGACAAGGTGCCGTTGAAGTACGACGGCCTCACCTATTATGAAATATGGATCAGTGAAGCCCAGGAGCGCATGGTCATCTCCACCGACCCCGCCAACCTTCCCGCCCTGCAGGCGCTGGCGAAGGAGGAGAACGTCGAGATCACCCCTATCGCCACCTTCACGGGCGACCACCACCTCAGCCTGATGTGGAAGGGTCACGAGGTTGGGCGGCTGGATATGGAGTTCCTCCACGAAGGCATCCCCATGACCGAGCGCGAGGCCGAATGGTCGACGCCCTCGAACCCTGAACCGCAACCGGTGGCGAACGAGGATTATACCGATACTCTGAAGAAGCTCCTGTCTTCCTGGGACATTTGCTCGAAAGAATGGGTCATCCGCCAGTACGACCACGAGGTGCAGGGCGGCTCCGTCCTTAAGCCCTTGCAGGGCGTGGACGAGTCCGGCCCCGGCGACGCCGCCGTCATTACCCCCATTCTCGGCGACACCCGAGCCATCGCCGTTTCGAACGGTATCAAGGCGGGCTACTCGGACATCGACCCCTACTGGATGGCGGCGATGGCGATTGACGAAGCGCTCCGCAACCTCGTCGCCGTCGGCGCAGGTCTGGACCACGCAGCTATCCTGGACAATTTCTGCTGGGGCAATACCAACAAGCCGGACCGCCTCGGCGGCCTGGTGCGCGCGGCCAGGGCCTGTCACGATATCGCCCTCGCCTACGGTACGCCCTTTATCTCGGGCAAGGACTCTTTGAACAACGAGTTCGCCGTTGGCGGTGACGTCATCGTCATTCCCGGCACGCTGCTGATCAGCGCCGTGTCGGTGATGCCTGACTGCCGCAAAGCCATTTCCATGGACCTGAAGCGCGAAGGCAGCCCGATTTACCTGGTCGGCCAGACCGCCGACGAACTGGGCGCGTCCCACTACTACGCGCTCCGGGACGCCATCGGCAACAACGTCCCGAAGGTCGATCCGAAGGTCGGCATGGCGGTCTTTACCGGGCTCCACAATGCCATGCAGGCCGGCACCGTGCTGTCGTGCCACGACTGTTCCGAAGGCGGCTTTGCCGTCGCGGCGGCGGAGATGGCATTCTCGGGCGGGCTTGGCCTCGAGGCCGACGTGGCGGCGATGGTGGTCACGGGCGAAGTGCCGGTGGTTGCGCGCCTGTTCGGCGAGTCGGCTAGCCGCCTCATCGCCGAGGTCGATGCCGGCCATGTCGAAGAGTTCGAAAAGAGTCTCCGCGACGCCGGCGCGCCGTTTGCGCGGATTGGCACTGTGGCCGGGGTACAGCGGCTGGTGGTGAAGAACGGCGGCGAGGTGTTGGTGGACGCTGACATCGAGTCGCTGAAGACATCGTGGCGCGATGCATTGAACGCGGTGCTCTAAGCCATACACGATACGGTCGTGCGGCGCGTCCGGGTCACGCTCGGATGCGCCGTTTTTTTTTGGAGGAGGATAGTTATGGCCGGCATTCTACGGAGAAAACTAACCGCTGTTGTTTCCAGTATCGTGCGGCCCGGTCCGGTTAAAAAAATCCCGCCTCGACCCAACCCTGAGCCGGCATCCACGCCCATGGCGTTCGGGTACAAAACCGTATGGATGGCGGTTCCATCAGGAGATCGTGAAGAAGTGGCCCTTGCCCTCGGATTCCGAAAACTTGAATGGATGATATGGTCAGATGGCTTGGGGAAGGCTCTGGAATATTTCAGCGTTCATGTAGCAGTGTTGCCGCCGATGCACGGCTGGGTAATCGTTGTTGGCGACGTGCTGCCGACACCAGACTTGGATAACCCGCTATTCCACACAATCAGCCGCCGTTTTGGCGAAGTTCAGGCTTTCGCAAACCACCGCGTCAGCGATTTCTATGCATGGGCACGTTGGCGGGATGGTAAACTCGTTCGCAGGGTGGTCTATGGCGATGAGATGATTCAGGTGGGAGATGGGGAATGGGTGGAAGAAGATATCCTCACCAGCACCACAGGAGATGAGGGCTGGGTACACATTGATGAGGAGGACGTCCATACTGTCGCACGGGAATGGAGCTTCTCGCCACTGGACATCGAGGACGACCCACCCAATGACGCTCTTCTACTCGTCGGAAAGCTAACAAAAGGGTAGCAGCCTTGAATGTTTCCGGCTCTACGCGTATACTTTCGGACGGCTGCCGGCGGAGGGACCGGCCTCGTGAAAGCAACTTATGAACGGCGGCGACACCAGCGTCCAATACCGCAAGGATACCGTCCACTTCGAAGCCTGCAGCGATCCCGACATGAGCCAGGACCAGGTCCGGGAGATCTCTCGGGTCACCTGGGTGGGCGTGTGGGTTAACGTTGTCCTCGCCGTCGCCAAGGGACTGGGCGGCTTCGTAGCCGGTTCGTCCGCCCTCTTGGCCGACGCCGCCCACACCGTCTCCGACCTCGCCACCGATTGCGCCATCCTCGTCGGCGTCCGCTTCTGGAGCAGGCCGGCCGATGTCCACCATCCCCACGGCCACCAGAAAATCGAGACTCTCGTCACCATGGGTATAGGCGTCGCCCTCGCCGCCGTCGGCCTTGGCATGGGGTACGACGCCGTCCGAACCCTCGCGTCGTCCGTCGTCGGCGCGGAGGTTTCACCCACCCGCATCCACGCCTTTGACACCGTCACCCTCGTCGCCTTGGCGGCGGCGGGCTTTTCCATCGTCTCGAAGGAAATCCTCTACCGCTATACGGCGGCGCGTGGCGTGCGCCTCGGCTCCTCCGCCCTTGTCGCCAATGCCTGGCACCATCGCTCCGACGCCATGAGTTCCATTCCGCCCCTGGTCTCCATCGGGGGCGAGGCGCTGGGTTCGCGCCTTGGCTATACTCTCTGGTTTCTCGACCCGGTCGGGACCATCATCGTCTGTGTCATGCTGCTCCAGGCCGCCTGGGAGGTGGTGCGGCCGACCCTCGGCGCGCTCCTGGACGCCAGCGCCGACAGGCGGATGTGCTCGGCCATCCGTAAGACCGTCCTCGCCACCGACGGCGTCATCGACTCGCACCGTATCCGCACCCGGGTCATCTGCGCCAACGCCGTTGCGGTGGACCTGCATATAACGGTGGACGAAAACCTCTCGGTCGCGCGCGGCCACGACATCGCCTCCGCCGTCAAATACCGCATCCTCGACCTCGAGGTCGAGCATGGGGTCCGGGCGGTGGACGTGATTGTCCATGTCGAACCAGGCGATCCGCGCGACCGCCGCCTGCCCGGATCGGACGGCGGCACCCGCATCGACTGGAAGCAATGATGACGGGGGGTACCGGCTGGGCTTGCTTTCCTCGCCGTTGTGGATATGATCAAGGGGATCGGGGGTGTGGTAGGGTTGGTAACGCTTGAGGAGGTGGCAATGTCGCACTTTGGCAAAATAATTTTCGTCGGCGGGAGGGGCGGGCTGCATTCGGTTGGCGGCAGCTTTTCCGGCTCGGTCGACAATCCCGACATGTGGGAACCGGCCGCGGATCTCCTTGAGGTGGAAGGCGGGTTCCTGGTTCAAATCGATCTTCCCGGCGTCGACGCCAGTTCGGTCGAGGCGGTCATCGACGGCCAGCAACTGATGATTCGCGGCGTACGCCGCGCCATCTGCCCGAACCGTTCCAAGCGCTATATCCATATGGAAGTGTCACGGGGCGAATTCGGCAAAGTCATCGGTCTGCCGGAACCGGTATCGGCCGAGAATTGTCAGGCGCTCCTTCGCGACGGGGTTATGGAAATCTTTTTGCCGCACGGCACCAGGCAGATCTTCGCCATCACCCAGCTCCGCATCAAGACGTTCCTGTAGTCCCGCAGGTGGGGGGATTCGTGCACGAATGATTTTCACCAAGGCCACCGCCCAAAGGATTCACGACAATGGACGAAGAACACGACCTGGAAGAACAGGCCAACGGCGGAGGCGAGTCACCGCCCCCGATAATTGATCCCAACCATAAACCCGGCACGCCGGACGTGCTGCCCATATTGCCGCTCAGGGACGCGGTGCTGTTCCCCGACATGCTCCTCACCCACGTTATCCAGGACCCCCGCGACATTCGCCTGGTCGACGATGTGCTGCTGCAGGACCGTTTTGTCGCCTTCGTCCCCGTCATCAAGCCCCAGGCCGACGACAACGATCCGAACTCACTGTGGGACAGGGGCTGCGTCGGTGTGATCCTCAAGATGATTAAGTTCCCGGACGGCGGCGTCCGCCTGCTGGTGCAGGGGCTGAAGCGGATTCGCATCGAATCCATCCTCCAGCGCCAGCCCTATTTCTCCGCCCAAACGTCGGAACTCCGCGATATCATCGAACCCGGGGTCGCCCTGGACGCCCTGCACCGGTCGGTCCGCGACCAGTTCAACCGGTTGCTGGAAATGCTGCCCCACGCGCCAAGCGAAGTCAAACTGTCGGCGGTCAACATCACCGATCCCGGCCGCTTCGCCGATCTCGTCGCGGCCAACCTCAATCTGTCGATGGAGGAGCGCTGCTCCATCCTCGATTCGGCCGATATCAAGGAACGGCTCGAAAAGATTTCCGTCCTGCTTGAGCGCGAGATGCAGATCGTCGAACTCGGCACCAAGATTCACGAAGACGTCAAACAGAAGATCAACCAGGGCCAGCGCGAGTTTTTTCTGCGCGAACAACTCCGCGCCATCCGCAGTGAACTCGGCGACGCCGGCGACGACCGGGTGGAAATCAACGAGCTGGAAAAAGCCATCGAAGAGGTCGGCCTGCCGGAAGAAGCGCTGAAGGAAGCGCGGCGCGAACTGTCCCGCCTCGAACGCATGCAGGCCGGTTCGGCGGAATACACCGTCTCCCGTACCTACCTCGACTGGATGACCGCCCTGCCGTGGAAGGTTGAAACAACCGACCAGCTCGACCTGGTCAAGGCGCGGAAAATCCTCGACGCCGACCACTACGATCTCACCAAGGTCAAGGACCGGATTATCGAGTTCCTGGCGGTGCGGAAAATCCACCCCACCGGCCGCTCGCCCATCCTCTGTTTTGTCGGCCCTCCCGGCGTTGGTAAGACCTCTTTGGGCCGCTCCATCGCCAGGGCGATGGGAAGGAAATTCGAACGCATCAGCCTGGGCGGCGTCCGGGACGAGGCGGAGATTCGCGGCCACCGGCGCACCTATGTCGGCGCACTGCCCGGCAGAATCATCCAGGGCATGCGCCGCGCCGGAACCAAGAATCCGGTGTTCATGATGGACGAAGTGGACAAGCTGGTGTCGGACATGCACGGGGATCCGTCGTCGGCTCTCCTGGAAGTCCTCGATCCGGAACAGAACGTCAATTTCCGAGACCACTATCTCGACGCACCGTTCGACCTGTCGAAGGTGGTGTTTATCACGACCGCCAATACCCTCGAGACCATCCCGCCGCCGCTTCTCGACCGGATGGAAATCCTCCGCCTCGCCGGCTACTCGGACGAGGAAAAGCTGCAAATTGCCCGGAGCTACCTCATCCCGCGCGTTCTCGCCGACCACGGCATGAGCGGCAAGAAGGTGAAGATCGACAAGGAGGCCTTGTCCACCGTCATCCATTCCTATACCCGCGAGGCAGGCCTGCGTAATTTCGAACGCGAACTCGCCACCATCGTCCGCAAGCTGGCGGTCAAGATGGCGTCAGGAAAGCGCGGCCCGTTCAAGGTCACGGCCAAGGACGTGAAGACCTATCTCGGTCCGCCCACTTATTTCGGCACCGCCCCCACCCGCGCCGAAGCGCCGGGCGTGGCCGTGGGCCTGGCCTGGACAGCGGCGGGCGGCGACCTCCTCTATATCGAAACGAGCATGATGTCGGGGAAGAAGGGGCTGCTGCTCACCGGACGCCTCGGCGATGTCATCAAGGAAAGCGCCCAGGCCGCGCTGTCGTGGATTCGGACCCGCGAGGTCAAATTGGGGCTTGAGGAAAGCTTTTTCGAAAATCACGACATCCACATCCATTTCCCCGAAGGCGCGACCCCCAAGGACGGCCCGTCGGCCGGCATTACCCTGGTCGCGGCCCTGGTGAGCCTGCTGACGCAAACCCCCATCCGCGCCCGCTTGGCGATGACGGGCGAAATCACCCTGCGGGGCAAGGTGCTGCCGGTTGGCGGCATCAAGGAAAAGGTGCTGGCGGCGCGTCGGGCCGGGATTAAGGACATCATCATTCCCGCCGGCAACATTCACGACCTCGACGAACTCCAGCCCGAAGTCAGGCGCGACATCGAGTTCCACCCCATCGACAAGATCGAGGACATGCTGCCGGTGGCGTTCCCGCGTCTCGTTCAGCGCTTTGTAGGAAGCGGCCTGGTTAAACCGGAGCAGGAAAAGGCCGCGCCCAAGAAGACGTCGAAAAAGTCGCCGCCGGTCAAGAAAGGGTCTCCGCGCCGACCCGCCCGGGTCGCCACCCCGAAGGATCAATAATACGCCGGACCCGGAACGGTTATACCCGCGCCGGGTCCGGATTATTTCGCGGGCGTTTTTTTCGCCCTTGCCGAAGAAAGATATTCATGATTGACGACCAGGCCAATCCGGCCAACGAGAGCGCGGACTACCGCACTCCGCGCCCATACCACCACCCGACGCCCGACCGGGGCTTCCTCGGCAACACCGTCCTGCAGTCGTGCCTTGTCGCCGGCTGCGTGACCGTATTCGTCCCGGTGCTGCTTATCGGCGGCTTTATGCTGGTTATGTATTTCGCCCTTTCCTCCAGTCTCGACTCCATGGAGTCGGGGTCTTTTTCGTCGCTGGTGCAATCGTCGGCAAGCGAACCAAACCTGCGCGAACGGGTATTGCGGACGGGCGCGTCCGGGGCCGGCACTATCGCCGTCGTCACTGTCCACGGCGCGATTGACGGCAATGGCTCGCCCCTGGACGGCACCGGCAGCCTTGGTTTTGTCTCGCAGCAGCTCCGAGCCGCCGCCCGCTCCAGCGCGGTCAAGGCGGTAATTCTGCAGATCGATTCGCCCGGCGGCGGACTGACCGCGTCGGACCTGCTTCACCACGAGGTCGAACTGCTGCGCCAACGCGGCAAGCCTGTTATCGCCTGGGCCGGCAGCACCATGGCGTCGGGCGGCTATTACATCGCCGTCGCGGCGGAATCCATCATGGCGTCGCCCACCACGACCATCGGCTCCATCGGGGTGATTATGCAACATTTCCAGGTCCAGGAAATGCTGGCCAAGCTTGGCATACGCGTCGACCCGGTCACCTCGGGCGCGCACAAGGATCTCGGCAGCCCCTTCCGCGAAATGACGCCGGAGGAACGGCGCATCCTCGAGAACTATATCGCGGTGGCGCACGCCCGGTTTGTGGGGATTGTCGCCGAGGGCCGCGATCTGCCGCCGGAACGGGTGCGCGAGATGGCGGACGGCTCCATCTTCGTCCCCGCCGTCGCGCTTGAGCGAGGCCTTATCGACAGTATCGGCTATATCGAGGACGCCGTCGCCTGGGTCGAGGACCGGATCGGCGAATCGAACATGCGCATCATCGGGTACCGGCGGCAGTTGTCCATTGGCGATCTGTTCAATGAAGCCGGGGCCGGAGCGGCCGGGGCGGCCGTGCGCGCCGCCCGGGAAGAGACGACGCCGCAAACCATGGCGGTGTGGGATGGCCGCTAAGGCAACCATATTTAAGCCAACTCTTATTTGAGGAGATCATAATGCAGATACGCCGGCTATTAATTGCCACGCTGGCCCTTATGTTCGTCGCGGCGACAGTACCCGCCGGGACGACAACCGAGACCATCCCCGACCACATCGACGGCCACATATCCATTCGGTCGCCGAACGAACTCATCGCCATGCTGGACGAGTATGCGGTCAACTCCACCTCCGGCACACCGAACGAACTGCCTCCAGGACTCCTGTCCATGCTGGCAGCCGTCTACCTGCCCCTGCCCCTCGACGCCTGGAACGCCGACGAAGAGGCGCACGTGGTTGTCCTCCCGTCTCCGACGCCGGACGGGACGCCGCCGTATGTCATCATCGTCAACGTCGACAATTTCAACGCGTTCGTCGACACGCTGGCGGAGCGTGAATGGCTAGTGGGCGACCCCGGAACGGACGAACGATTTGCCGCGCTCCGGCCCGTCGTCATTCCGGGCGGCAAGGCGATGGTCGTCGCCGACATCGGCGAAGGCAGGGCCGCACTTTCTGACACGGCGGACCGCATCCAGGCCGCCCTGGCGGGCGATTATTCGCCTGGCCATTCGGGCGACGCGGATGTGACAGTCACCCTTTCCCTGGATTCCAGAGGCGAATCGCTGGTCGAGAAGACCGCTGCCTACATTAGCCGAAAATCGGATGAGATCGTCACCGCTATCAGCCGTAACGGCATCAAGCCGGATGTGGCCAAGGGCCTGGCGCAGGTATTGGAAAAATACGTCCCCCTCTTCGTCGCCGAACTGGAACAGGCCAAATTGCTCCGCGTCGACCTCCGCATCGACGGCGACGACATTGCCACCGACGCCTCCGTCCTCTTCGCCGACGGGTCGCTGTTCCGCGAGATTGCCGATCACGCCGAAGCCGCGCCCGCGCTCGATCTCGATCTGGCCAAGCGGATTCCCCGAAGCGCCGCCTCGGTCGCTGTCGGCCTTGCGACTGAAGATTTCCTCCCCAATGCCCGCCAGCGCACCATCGCCCTCAACGCCGACATCTACGGCATGATATGGCCTGCCTTCAAGGACAAGCTGGCCGCGCTCGCCGACGCCTATTTCCATAACGGCCCGGGGCAGACCGTCGCCGCCACCTTTGTCCATGACGGACGCCAGGCCAGCGTCAGCATCGTCAAAGCCGACGATCCTGAATCCATGCAAAAGGTGTTTGTCGACGGCCTGCAGGAGTTGAACAACATCTGGGCCGCCAGCATCGACGACCCGGACTTGGCGGCGCGCTTCGCCGGCGAGTTGAAAAACAACGGCAGCCAGGTATATTGGGCCTATCAACCCTGGTTCCCCAAGGACAAGGGCGAGAAGTTCCAGGCGTTCCTGGACGGCATTGCGGCGGATAATCCGGAGTTGCGTTCAATCCTTAAACTGAATCTTGATGTGCGGATTTACCTGTCGCAACTGGACGACGGCATCGTGTTCGCCATGGGCGACATGCGTGACGACGAGTTTGTCGCGCTGCTGAGCGGGTTAAACCGCCAAGCCGACGAACCGCTCCTGGCCACCCTTTCGGCCCAGGACATCATGCCCCTTCTGGAACCGGCACAAATAAGCATCGGCGTTCTGGACGCGGACGCGCTGGTTCGGATCATGACCGACACGATTGCCCGGGAGACGGATTTGACGACCCCGGAAGGCCGGACCAATCCCCACCGCGTCGCCGCCGAGACAATGCGCTATCAGGACCGGGGCGACGTCATGGGCGTGGCCATCGGCGCCGAGGACGGCTGGCTGACCATTCGCTACGTCCTGCCCGCCGACGCGGTAAACACCATGGTCCGGGACTATAACGCATTCGAGCGTGTTCGCCAGCAGGAAGTAAATCGGCAGGCGCTCGAACTACAGCAGCGACTGGAGGGAAGATCGCCCGATGGAGATGGCGACGACGAGAACGAAGAAGACGAAGAAGCCAATCCGGAAGATTTCGACGAAATCGGGGCCGCGTAGGCTTGAGCGGTCAGGTTCACTATGAAGGAGATACGATGCGCACACTATTTCTCACGCTTGTAGCAGTCAGCTTCGCCGCCGTCGCCATGGCTGCGGAAACAACCATTCCCAACCGTCTCGACCAGGTCAAGGCGGGTGAATGGGTACTTATGCAGGACGTGTCGGGCGGCGACCGCGCCGGTGAACGCAACCGCATCAGCGTCGTTTCGGTCGCTGACGGCGTTATCAATCTGAAGCGCGAACACTACGCCGCCGACGGTTCCCTTATCGAGACGAAGGAACATTCGCTCGACATCGCCCGGATGAAAGAACGTCAGGCTGGACTACAGACACGCGCCACCAGCATCACCCCCGGGTTCATTACCGTGAAGGATCAGGAAATTGCGGTGGTTGCGGTGGCATTCAAAGGCGAGAACGGCGACGACGCGGAACGCGAATTCATGATCTGGCTGTCGCCCGACCTGCCCATCAGCGGGCTCGCCAAGACCTGGTGCTCGGACGCCGAGTTCCCGCAGGCCGAAGTGGTGGATGACGGTTTTTGACGCCTAAAGGCCTCGACGCACCGC
>JAJPXZ010000192.1 GCA_021205245.1 Planctomycetaceae bacterium | reverse complement strand
CGATACTACAGGGTCTGCGAAACGACCGGTCCACCCGGTCGAACGGTGCCGCCGCCCCGAGCATCCATAAAAACAGCGGGGCGGCGGTCGCGCGCTTTGTGCGCCAGATCGGGTGGCTGAAAAAGCGGCGATGCAGCTTTATCCAGCCGAAATGCAGCAGATCAGCCATGACTACGCCCCAGAGGACAGTACGGGACCGGGGATGCCGGCGCAGTGCCGATCCCAGGCGAGACGATACGAAACAGAGGAAAACCACACGAAAAGCGGCGGCCACGGCCGCCGTCTACCCTTCCAAGCCCTCCAATTCGACCAGGCTCTGTTCCAGCCGTTCCCGCAATCCCTCCGGAACAGTGTCTGTCCCGGCGAGGAGGCGGCGAAGCTGGCGCGTAATGGTGATAATCTTCACCAACTCGCGGTGCTGGACATCTATGTTATCCGGCTTATATGCAGCCGGTTTCAGCATGGCGCGGAGTTCTTTTCGGAATTCCGGTTCGGAATCGGTATCCGGGCCGTCGAACGCCCGGCGGTGCAGCTCGTCCACCTCATCGGGCGGCACGACTTCCTGCCGGCGGACGCGGTCAAGGAGTTCGACGGTTTGGTAGTCGGGGACGGTGGTGGTGGCGTCGGGGTCGGTCTCGAGCGATTCCAGGCGGCCGCTCTCGTATTTGCGCATGTAGTTGAAGCTGACCATCAGCTTCTGCACGGTGGGCTTTTTCAGGCCCAGCTCACGCGCGCAGTACACCTCCATGTCGTCGTAGCCCCATTCTTTATAATCACCGCCGTAGGCAACGTCGTTGAGGAAGCGCCCCAGCTCCACCCACGAAGCGCGGAACCGCCGCAGCGCGTCCAACACCTGCCAGCGCAGCGTGCCGGGCGTGAGTTTTTCCATACGGGCGTCGACCTTACGCACCGACTGCGGCACCAGACCGTTTTCCACTGATCTTCTCCTTTCTTATTTGGTGAGCTCAAAACATTGCCGGACATACTCATAAATTCCTGGAGACAACCGGCCCTTCCAGTCACCGATAGACTGATCCAGCGTCGGGTGGCGTTTGCACGGTTCGGTGCCCCGATCACGCTTGTGCATGCTTATCGCCAGACTCTTTTGGGAGTACGGCAATATCTGAACGCGGATGCCATACTCATGCGCTGCAAAAACAAGCCGAGTCAGTTCGGCAAAGTCATATGACGAAAGCCCGCCCCAATAGGGCGCGACAACGAATTTAACGCCGGTGTCCCAATCCCAATCGGTCTTATCCCACGAGAAATTGTCGGTGGTGAGAATACCAGTGAGGGCATAGTTGAGTATGGCCAGAGCCTTTTTATGAAACCATGTCGCGTCCGGCTTGTGTCGCAGCAGAAGCCGGATATGACCACCCTCAAAATCGAAGTGCTCTTCAAGCTCCCGGTCTGTCATTTCACCAACAAAATCACGTTGTTCTGTCATGGTCGTTCTCCTGTTTTTGGTGAAGACCGCTCCGAACAAAATCCTTAACCATCGCCGCCAGGTCTTCAATGCCAGCACGGTTCGAAATTACGTGCGTGACATACTGTTCCAGCTCGCTGATATGTGACTCGGAATCGTGCCCGGCGACGTCGCCGGCGAGGGGCCGGTGGTTGCCGTCGACCAGCCATACGACGCCGAACGTTGCGCAAAAGCGTGCCTCGTTCGGGAACCGCACATCGGAGATGACGAGGAAATCCGCCGGCGCCGTTTCGGCCGGATCGGAAAAGATGCCGCAGCGATTTGCCAACTGCCGAATCCAATAGTCCTCGCCGAAGGCGCGCATCTTAGTGCCGTAGTTCTGCATCCAGGCGCGGAGCTCGTCATTGTCGACCCAGCCGCCGCCGACCATCTCCCGCGCCGCCTGCTTGATAGGCCGCGCGAACGATTCGCGGAGCGAGCTGTACCCCTGGTCCAGCAGCACGCCGTGGAGGATATCGGCAACCGTGCTTTTGCCAGAGCCGGACGCGCCGGCCAGCGCAATAATCTGCATAGTGATTCACTCCTTCCTTGGCTGTCATCATCAGTCACGGGCCGCCACACCCGCAAGACGCCCCGCCGGCGGGAAGCCGCGCTCAGGACGGGGGAAGAGAGCGCGGCGTTTTTCGGCAGGGCGTTTCGACATCGGGAAGGGCTATCCGGCGGCGGTACCTTCCGCCGGTGCCTCCCCGGTCGTGGGGGAAAGGGTATCTTCGTACAAGAGAGTGACACCGTAGGCCTTTGCGACATCATGCTCGCACCTGCAACCACGCGCCTCTTCCCATCCTTTGCAAAAGTAGGCCGCGTCGCAGAGAGACATGTTTTCGAGGGACTTAGCGAGGAAGCACAGAGGCTTATTGACGACTCCACGTTGATTCATACTGTCATCGCTATACCATTCGTCGGTAAAGAGCGTATTAACAATATCGTAACCAGCATCAGTTAGATGCTTTATGGCACGATTCCGTGTGGAAATGATTTCTTCTTCCGTCTTGCCGCGCATGGGTTGTGATAGCATCGCTTTCATGTTAAGCCTCCACAAATTTAAAAACCTTTTCCCAGGGGGTGTGATTTCCGACAGCGAGAACTGTGGTGGAAAATCAAACGCCCACTTTTCGTCCACACCCTACTCCGCTAAAGGGTCGGAGAAACTTCCGAGGCGACAGGGCTGGGTTCGTTCCGGGCAATGGCCGCGTTCGCCATCATGACCACCTGGTCCAGGTTGGTCAGCGCCAGCGACAGTTCACGCGAGGCGGGGCAGTCCACGACGAGCATATAGGCAAATTCCTTTGCCTTGTTCCGTATTGCCTTGTAGCGCTCACCCTGGTCCCCGTGCGGCGGATGGTACGAAAACCGCTTTTCGATTTCCGTGTTGCCCAAGTCATTCATGATTTCCTCCTCTTCGCTTTTTTCCAGTGCAACCGCGCGAGGAGGCATTTCCTCCACCCGCACGAATCGCAAACGAGAACACGCGTCGCGTGCTCGCTCACCACCAGTCCCCGCCGGCCACAACGCGGACACACCCGCGCCTGCCGCGCTTCTTTTGCTCTGCTTTTCATCAGTCTCCCTCTAATTATCCAGTGCAAAGCGACGGTTGATGGCGGCGGCCATCTCCCGAATCTCCTGTTCCCGGGCCGCGCGCCGGGCCAGCGCGTGTTCGTGCTTGAGCAGGTATTCGCACGCCTCGCATTCCCGGACCAATTTCCCGGTTTTCTTGCGGCGGAATTCGGAGTCGGGCAGAAACTTGCCACACTTCGGACAGGTCCGCATTGCTATTTCCTCGCCGACATGGCGGCGGTGAGTTGCTGGAGCTGGCTGGACAGGTCCTTGACCACGCGGGAGAGATCCCTGGCGGCATCCCGTTCCGCCCTCGCCTTCTGGCTCTTGCCGTGGACCCAGTTTTGGAAAGACTCGCGGTCGACAGGCGCTTTCTTGAGGGGTGCGTCCGCGCGCTTTCCCGTATTGAACGCGCCTTTGGCAGCCAGGGCAATTAAGGCAGTGCGGAGCATCTCTTGCCGGGTTTTCCGCCACAGGTATTCTTCCGCCACCCACCAGGGCCACCAGATAGGGCCGTTGGGTCCGGTGACGAGGTATGCCTGGTACTCGGCCTCGGTGTGTTTACCGTCGCGGGTGGTCTTTTCGCCAGACTCGAACAGGGGCTTCGCCTGGCGCTCGCCGGCTGCATCGGACGGCTGCGCGGATGGGGATAGAGGTTGCGTTCCCGCCGGGTCGATGGACAATGGAAAGGTGCTGCCCGGTGTTGACGCACCGGGCAGCGGTTGACCCTGTGCTTCCGGCAAGGAGAGTGCAGGGGTTGTGGGTTGGTCGGTTCTCGCCATTGTTTATCCCTCCTTGCCTAAAGCCTCGTCAAAGGCTGTTTCGTTTGTACCGCCCTGGAGCTGCACGGTGATTGAGGTTATACAAAACCGTCGGGGCCGTCATTCTGGACCGCATGTCACCTACATGCAGGAGTCAATCATGAACGAGATTTACAAGGCGCTGGGCGTTGCCATTGGCGGCATGATTTCGGGTCTGTCGGATGACAAAAAGAATGAACCGGGTCCCGTCACCCCTGCCCCCGCGCAGCCATGCCGCTTTGATTTTGAGCGGGGCCGGATTTCGGAATCGTTGCGGCGCGCTCTTTATCAAGCTCGTTCTCGACTCGAACAAGTTTCAGCCGAATCCGCGCGAAACACGCACGATGAGCGGCTCGATCATCTTGAGAAGGCGTGTCATGCGAACACTGCATTGATTGAAGTCCTCGTAGAGCGAATAGAACTGATGCATATTGATATTTCGGAAATTAAAAATCTGATGGTTAGAATCGTCGACGCCATGAATAACCGATCCGGCGGGGCCAAGTGACGAATTCACTCAAACCCATTTACCAGCGTCATCGTGATCGCGATGCCAGAGACCAAACACCCGGCAACGTTTTTCTGCACGACGTAAAAACAAAATAAGGCAAAGCAAGTCATGACCAGCACCCGGCGCGCGCATCGTAATGCGGTGAGGAAAAAGCCGGGATGATGAACGGCATAATAAGCGACAAACCCTGCCAATGCGCCGAACAGAATAATCGCTGCCGGTGAGGCTGCCATAGTGCATTCCTTACCGCTCTGCCAACCAGGAGAGAAAAGCAATGCCAGATGCAAATGTAGCGGTCGGAGTTTTAGGGGTATTGGGTACGGTTCTGGGAACGCTCAATCAGACCAATCCGACCAACGATTTCGAATCCCTCAAAGTGATAGACGAAAACGACCCCATTCGGTTAAGCCTCCAGGCAATACATGACCATACGAAACGGCCACAGCCGGGAACGTGCATTCAACTCCGAGATGGCACAACCTTGGCTCTTGCCGACGTTTTGGAAATTGGTTACGGGGCGGCCCGTCTCGAAGTTGGCTTTCCCATGGCTAAATCCGAGCGCCCTCATGATTTTACAAATGTCATCCGTAAATGGCATCATGACCTGGAATGGGTATTCATGACCCTGCGGTATCAGGAGATCCGCTGTGTTTTTGAACCAAATCCGCAAGGTCGCTACAAGTAAATCGGGTCGCGACGACGTCCGAATTTTTAACGAAGTACGTGTGCTTGCCATCGGTATACACAGTCCGCCCGGCGTCCTGCTCAAGGATGGTCACATCCTCCAAACAATGGCCCCCGGTGAGGAGAACGGTCATGGGGGTGTCGACCTGCGGAAAGTTCTGTCCGCTTCCGACGATGGGTAGGAAATATTTCACGGTATCACTGCTCCCTTGCCGGTGAATTGTCGATAAAGGGAGTATATCGCATGACAGCGAAACGTCAATATTTTTATTCATCGATTGGTGAACTTTATGGCTAAGTCTTTTAATAGAAAACAGATAAATGATAGATTTTTCTCACTCTTTACCAAAAAGAAAAAAGGTGAACTTGCTGCATTACTTGGCGTTGGCTCATCTGCGATAAGTGAGTGGTCGGCTGGGCGAAAACAAGTTCCTTGGGATAAATTGGCCTATGCCGTGGAGTTAAGCGGTAAGTCATGGGACTGGATTTTAACGGGCGAGGATAAAGGAAGCGCCTCGCCGGGGAACTCCGGCGAGGCGGCGGTGGATGCGGATGGCGGTATTACCGATGTTTTTTCCCAACTTCAGATATCGCTGGATGCTCTCGACCGGGGGTTGACGGGCGGCAAATACGAAGTTGATAGCGAGAAATTAGAAGCCGTCTTGCGGACGATTGAAATCTTGCAAGAGCAGCTTGCAGATCTTCGAGCGACTGTGAAAAGTCTTGGTGATAGTGCATAGTTCCCCTTTATGAAGATTGTCAATCGAGATTCGACAAATTCCCTAGGGAAAAACAGTGGCCGACCTATTCGTGTGAGCGGAAGCAGGTGATTTCAACGAACTCACTATACATGAAAATGGCGGGTGAGGCAAGCAATTAATATATGCAACCCTTTTAAATGCAAGGTGTTAAAAACGATATAAATTGTAAATATATACTGTCCGCGAGTATCGTGTCCGGCGAAACAGACTATGGAGGGGAGAGATGGATCCTGTACGAGCGACTGCGGTCAGCTGGGTGGCGGCAGCCGTGACCTGCATTGGCATGGCGCTGTTTTTCTATGGCTTCAGGGTTATTAAAAGAAAGGTTGCTTCCCCTGCCCTTCGGTTTTGTATATATGGCGCTTGGTTTGTCGTTGCCTCGTTTGCCGTCGGCACGATTCAAAACATGCGCGGCGGCAGTCGCAGGCCGTCCCGACCGCCACCCGCCAGAGCCACGGAAGCGCCTCAACCCAAGCGTCATGCCGATCCCGTCCCTTTACCGATTTCGGATCACATGTCTGAATCTTCGGCCCTGAGAAGCCCCGACAAAGGTGCTGGCGCCCAAATATCGCATGGTGAGATGCTTATGGTCGCCGATAGAGCATCGCAACCAGACACGACCGATCTCGACAATATTCCAACTGCCGAATCCATCACTCGAGAAGACTTCAAGGCTGCGGTAGAAGCGTTTGGGTATCTTCTTGGACAGCAATACTCATTGGATCTTATCACTAAGCACTATCCGCAGCTTGCGCGGCGTGCCCAATTAGCCGACTTGAATTTTAAGAAGGTATTCGGCGAGGCTGAAAAGAACATCGACAGGCTTCTTCGCTCTGTACTCGGGCCGGAATATGATAACGCTACAAATGAATTACGGACAAATTTGCTTCTTGTAGCAAACGATATCGAACTCACGGAAATACTTGCGGGGGAATTTATCGAAGAAGTCGAGTTGCGGGCGCAAGGTACAATTCTTTCGCCTATCTTGGAGACGTTACTTTTCTATCAATTCCTTGATGCTCCTTTTAGGGAAATGTCAGCAGGTTTTACCAAAACTTTTAGCACCAAAGATCACAGTAAATCCAGAGGACTTGATATCGTTATCGAAACGCCGTTGAGCTGGAAGGGGAAGGAGGGAAAACGACCGAATATTATCCAAACCTTTCAGATCAACAAAGGCAGAGGAATGCGGTATATCGCAATTCAGATAAGGGACATGTTTGATGAAGCCAGAAAAATGGGCGAAATTTTGACCGAGCAGGAAATCGCGGAAATCAGCACCTACGAAGGCGCTAAAGCAATGGTCGGAGAAATGTTGTCCTCAAAAGCGACCATAGCGGACTTGGTAAGCTGGCTGCATAATGTCCGGAACATATCATACAAAGAAATAACCATGGACCGTTGGCCTGGCTTACTGATTGAATGTACCGGCGAAGGTCGGCGCCTGGATACTGAAATTACCTTTTACAATCGTCAATACATAGTAGTTTACAAGCATTACATGATTTTTCTACAGTGCGTAGTGGGCAAAACTCTGGGGAGCACGGATGAAAGCTTCCAGAGGGACGTCAAGTTACTTACCCCGCTTTTCCATTTAGTTGCAAATAGTCTGATTATTATGGATCAATATTAAAAATCCGGGAAAAACGGTTCAGCGCGACGCCAATGTTGTTCTCCTAATAGCGCTGGAGAAGAAGAGTGGTAGCCGACTTAGGCAATAATGACCATGACCATTAGTACATTTGCCTTGGTAATAGGAGAAATTATGAGGAAGATGAGCCTCGTTATCTTATGTATTTTTATATTTAGTACTTCTGCATGGGCGCTAAGCTACTACGGCTACTACGGGGAACCAACTGTCAGCGACATAGATGAGATGAGCGAAGTCCTGCAAAGTGCAGTAAGCACCATCAATGATCTGGAGAGCAAAATCTACGATCTTGAAAGCCAGATAGCTGATCTTGAGTTTCGTGTTTCGATGCTTGAGTAACGACCTTTCCTGCGCCAGCTGGAGCCGAATCCGTGGCACTCCACAAACTCGACACCCAGGGAAAACCCATCCCGCCGCGCAGCCGGCGTGAGCCGGCGACGCGGCGCATACGGGGTGTCGACCACTACCATTATATGGTGTATGTGGCGATCCCACAGCCCGGCGGCAAATACCGTCACGTCCGGCGGCGCTATTGGCTTCCGGACGACGCGGCCGCCGTGGCAATGGAGCGCGAGCTAAAGCGGGAGGCCCCGCCCGACGCCCTGACCTGGGAGCAGGCGTACGACCGCTGGAAGGCGGAGAATGTCGGCCGGTTGTCGCTGGGCCACATGCAGGGAGTGGACATCAGCTTCCGGAAGTGGTTTGCCGATTTCGGGACCTCCTCGACCATCGAGGGAACAGACCTCGCCTCGTTCACCGGGTGGCTTGCAGAACAGGCCAAAGGGACGAAAGGTCGCGCGGCGCAGCTCCGCCAGTCCCATCTCCTGACAGTCGCCAAATGGTGCCGGAGCCGGGGCATAATCAAGGACATCCCGTTCGAGCACGCGCCCAAACCAGCGGCCCGGCTGGACAAGGTCCGCGCCGCCACGGTGGAGGAGTTCCTGGACATCGGCAAGCGCCTGCCGCCGCAGATGGTCTGGCTCTGGCGCCTCCTCGGGTTGACTGGAATGCGCATTTCGGCAGCCTGCGACCTGTTGGAATCGGACATCGGCAAGGACTCCTTTACCGTCACCACCAAGGGGAACAAGCGGGTGGAGTATCCGATCACCCCGGAGATCCGGGAGGTCATTGAGGGGGCGCGGGAGTGGAAACGGGAAAAGGGGTTTACCTCGGAGACCCTTTTCTGTAGTTTTAGGGGTCGCCGTTGGAAGCACTATCACTTCAGCGAGCAGCTTCGGGAGTTGGCGAAGGGGTACGACATCACCCCCCACCAGTTGCGGCACATGGCGGGGACGATAATGGCGGAGGGTAACCTCTCCCCCGACCTTATCCAGGCCGGCTTGGGCCATGAGGACCGTTCCTCGGCGGAAGCGTATATCGATCAGACACGCACGATGCGTAAGACCGCTTTGCGGACGGTTTCCGCCGCGATTAAAAAAGTCCAAAAAAAGTCTAAAAATGACACCCGAGACGGCGAAGAAGCGGAAAACGAACAACAGTCAGTCGAAGCCAAAGCGGACGAAAACGGCATAATAATCTGCCCCTGCTGCGGCTGCAACATCAGAACCAATAAATAGATAAAGCCGCAACTCATTCGAGTCGCGGCCCTTAAAAACTAAAGCCAACAAACCATGCGGAAATGGCGGAACGGCAGACGCGCAAGATTTAGGATCTTGTAGGGCAACCTGTGGGGGTTCGAGTCCCCCTTTCCGCACCAATCTTTCCATAAAGGCTCTTCGATGATGGTGTCGAAGGGCTTACGCTTTACTGGGAGAGATAAAGAACTTATTGGACTCCACATTGGTACTCGATACATACAGGAAGCAACGCTGTATTCATTCATAAGGCGATGTGAAAATGGGTCCAACTCAGCACGACGCTCGCGAAGAAAGTGATGCCGATCTAACCCAAGCCATCCGCCATGCGCAAAAGAACCAGCAGTTCGCCGAAGCGTATCGCTTAGGTAAGACGCAACTGGAGCGCATTCCGCAATCAGAGAGCAAGCTCGCCGGTTTTATTAAAAACGCTCACGATGCAGGGCTGTTGGATGAATGCGCCGATTTTTTGGTCGATCTTGCGGAACAACATTCCGATGATGCCGATTTGTTGAATTACACAGCGGGTCTGCTTGGTGAGATGGGCCAGCATCAGCAAAGTCGCGCCCTTGCCATACGGGCGGCTGCGCGCAGGCCGTTTTTTCCTTCGAGGACAAAGAATATCAAATTGCACGTCCTTGCCTTGCAGTGTATAGCCACAGGAGATTACCGATATTCGCCACTCTCCGCGCGCTTTTACTTTCCGGGAATAACCGATCTCTATACTCTCCTCGACCCAGCCATAGCTGTTCATCGCCTCCTTGTCGACGATTTGTCCGCTGCCGTGGAAGCGGTGCAGAGTTTGCCGCAGTGCGATATCGTCCTCAATACGATCAGTGATCCGGATTACGAACAGTCATTACACAACGCCGCGACAATATGCGACGCACTGGGACTGCCTGTTTTCAATTCGCCACGTCAGGTGCGCAAACTCAATAGAGCATCGTTGCCTGCGGTCGTCCATGGAAAGAGCGATAAACTCATGTCTGCCAGGTCAGTGTATCTCCCGCCTGGTCGAACGAAAAACAGCGACATTTCGGCAACCATGGAGAACGAGAAGCTCGCATTTCCCGTGATTATACGAGCGTCCGGGTTTCAGGGCGGCCAGCACATGAAGCGTATCGACAACGATATTAAAGAGCTGGGGGTAGAACTCTACCGAGGCAACGGCGTATACATCATCGAACTTATCGATGTTTCGTTCCAGGATCCCAGGGCGACAGGGTGTTTATTCTATCCAAAATACCGCGCCTTTTTTGCCAATGGGCAGCTTTTTCCAATGCATCTCCTTGTCTCCGATCAGTACGAAGTGCACAAGAAAACGTCCGACCCGGTCCGGACCAGGCATCCGTGGTTACTGGATATGGAAGCGGAATACGTACAAGATCCCGAACAGCATCTGCCGCAAGGGCTCTGGGCCGCACTGAAAACGGGGATGTCGTCATTCGGTCTGGACTACTGCGGCGTGGATTTCGCCGTTTCAACACGGCCGGAGGATTGCGGCAAGCTTGTCCTGTTCGAATGCAACGCCGCCATGGCCAACCGTATAGGCGTCCTCCCCGAAGGCAGCCAAATACAACGGCAATGGCACGACGTTACCCAGGCCGCACACATGGCGTTATGCACAAAAAGCGGTGTCAAGCCTTGGCCCTTTGTTTTGAAAAAAGGGTTGCTCCTGTCGCTTGGGAAATAATGACACAGCCTTCAACCAGCTCTCCCATCGGACACACCTGCCGTGCCGCGCGAAGGCACGAGGTCGCGGCCTTGTAATAGTTGCTGTGTAGGATACTATTACAATATGGACAGCTTTGTTATGAGAACATATACCACTGTGGTTAGGAATCAACCGCCGGGCATGGTGATACGTTTGACTATTTTTACCATGTAAAGCCCGACTAGGAATCGTCGGCACGTCCGGCTCTTGTCTGATGTAATTACCATGCCCGCCTCAGCACCGACGAGCCGAGCATATAAGGAGGTACCCTATGCAATCCGTAAAAATCCCCCGTACCGCCGCACTCATCGCGGCATTAGTCATCGTGTCCGCAGCCGCTTGGTCAGGCGAGCGCCGTCAAACCAAACCCTACGGCACCAGCGCCAACGATACCGCCGGGCTGCTCGACCAGATAAACCGCGACCATGGCGCGCCCAAGGCAAAACATACGCCACGCGTCCGCCGCCCCTCAGGCGGATATGAGTACAACCCCTATGACCCGCGTAAATTCCGCCGCGACTCGCCCGGCATGATTGATGCCATCAACCGCGATTATCCCCCGGTTTATCCCAGGAGGCGTCCCTAAACCTGCTATACAACAGGCTACAATCGATCCTTGCCCCGAACCGCGTTCGCGAGAACGCGGTTTTTCATATACCCCCGTCGTGCCGCGTCTCATTGACAAATGTTCATCCATACGATATGTTATAAATAGGAATTATTCTTATTTTCGCACCCCTACCCGTAAGGAGAACCGGCATGGCTACCTATGTCTGCCTGGATTGCGCCTACGAATATGTCGAGGCAAAGGAAGGCTGTGCGTTTGCCGACCTCCCGGCGACCTGGACCTGCCCGGTCTGCGGCGCACCGAAATCCTCGTATGAGCGTTCTTTGGCGAGCGAGACGGCGGAGGGTGGTTTAGACGCCGGCGGTCCCCCGGACAAGAGTCGCGACGAATTGGAAGAATGGATGGCAGACATCCGCGAGATAGCGGCATCGGGTAAATCGCTGGACGAGGCTATGCGTACCCGTAAGCCCACTCTTTCGTGGGACGGAATTTTATTCAAGGGCGCACAACTGGCGCGGCGGCCTCTCCTGCAGGAAGAGCCGGTCGATACCGTGACTGTCATCGGTCCACGGGCGGCAAAGCCGCTTGTCATTGCCTCGCCCATATTTGTCAGCCACATGTCGTTTGGGGCGTTGTCGAAAGAGGCGAAAACCGCGCTGGCCAAAGGGAGCGCCATGGCCCAAACAGCCATGTGTTCGGGCGAAGGCGGCATTCTGGAGGAAAGCATTACCAACGCCCACCGCTATATTTTCGAATACGTTCCCAACCGTTACAGCGTTACACCGGAGAATCTCGCCCGCGTCCACGCCATTGAAATCAAAATCGGCCAATCCGCCAAACCCGGCATGGGCGGCCACCTGCCTGGCGAAAAGGTAACGGAAGACATAGCCGCGGCGCGCGGATTCCCGGTCGGCAAGGATATCCTCAGTCCGTCGCGTTTTCCCGATATCAACTCCCCTGCCGACCTCCGTGGGCGCATCGACGAACTCCGCGCCCTGTCCGGCGGCGTTCCCATTGGCGTCAAGATTGCGGCTGGTCGAATCGAAGAGGATATCGACTACATCCTCGAGGCAGGCAATGCCGATTTCATCACCGTGGACGGCCGCCCCGGCGGCACCGGATCGGCTCCGAAATACATCAAACTGGCGACGTCCATCCCCACCATATACGCATTGCACCGCGCTCGGGAGCACTTGAACCGGCGGGGAGCCGAAGGAATATCATTGATAATCACCGGTGGATTGCGGATTTCCCCCGACTTTGCCAAGGCCCTTGCGATGGGCGCGGATGCGGTCGCTATCGCCACTTCGGCCCTCATCGCCATCGGTTGCCGCCAGTTTCGCATGTGCAACACCGGGCGCTGTCCGTATGGCATTACCTCCCAGGATCCGGAGCTTCGGGCCACCATCGACATCGAGGAATCCGCCAGGCGGCTGGCGAATTTCATCCGCGTCAGCACCGAGGAGGTGGCCCAGTTCGCACGCATAACCGGCCGCCACAGCGTGCACGACCTATCTGTCGACGACCTCGTCACCGTGGACTCGGAAATCAGCGGTCATACCGCAATCGAACACGCCTAAAGTTTTTGGAAATTCTGTGAACAAAGGAGTTGGACGCTGTAAGGAGCGTAAGCTTGATTTCGCCGGCGGTATGGCAATAACACGCGAACACGACTGAAGGCGGCCAACGACTATTGTTCACGAAGATTCCAA
Organism: Planctomycetaceae bacterium; assembly: GCA_021205245.1. Taxonomy (GTDB): domain Bacteria; phylum Planctomycetota; class SZUA-567; order SZUA-567; family SZUA-567; genus JAJBSZ01. Next base: position 12,122 of record JAJPXZ010000192.1, on the reverse strand, counting down.
AAATGCCTACTCATCCAGAGCTTTCAGGAGATCGGCAGGCACTCCATAACAGTCATAGACCCATTTGTCCAGTTCGAGCCTCCCGGCATCCACCGGCTCACCCGATTCGACTAGCGCAGCGCACTGGCTATACGCTTCCACCACCCCCCGTACGGCTTCCGGGCTTGGATTGGTCGGATACGGCAGTGCGCCGACTTCGTGCAGGTTGATGTTGTTGTTGCCGCTCATGTGGCAGAACAACCAATCCAACAGCCGCGAGTTCATCAGTCCGGCCAGGAACTCGAGTGGCAGGTCATCCTTCGGCACGATGACGTTCACGCTGTTGCCGAGATAGACACTCGGCGGCGCGATTGCCGCCTGAAGGCGTGGCCGCGATTGCATGTTGCGGATACCCAACTGCACGATGCGGCGAGTGCCGGCACGGGTGGCGCATTCCTCCCCCACCCTCCCCTTGCTAGCAAGGAAGCGCGGCAGATCAAGGAACCGTTCCTTTCCTGGCACGGGCGAAGCGTCGAGATAAAAGGCGCGGAGGTGCGTCCCCCGGGCCAGAACGCAACCGGTGTCGTCGTCCCGCATGCAATCGCGAAAGAAGGTCTGGTCCACTTCGCCCACCCTTAGGTCGGCGTGCTCGGCAATGGTGGTGGTGTGGTTTTGCCGCAGCCATTGCCACAAGCGGATACCCTCCTCACCCATGACGGGGAGGAAAAGATCATCGCCCAATTGCTCCACTTGGGCGAAAGGCAAGGTCACCCGTCCGGCTGCCGACTCGATGACGATATCATCCACGCCGCCACCGTTCCGCTCTGCCAGGAAAATGCATGCCGATTGGGTAACGCCATCGAAAAGGCCGTCACGCTCGGAAAAGAGCCGCCACCGCGCCGTCTTTTCGTGACGGAGCAGCCGTTGCCGCAGCGGAAGCGCCGCCCGGTCCCGTGCCAGCGAAAGCGGCACCACCATGGACAATCGCCCGCCTGGGCTGAGCAGGTCAAGCGAACGCTCGATAAAGCAGCGGTATAAATTCACCTGCCCCTGAAGCGCATCACGATAATTGCCGCTGGCGCGGAGGGCGCGGGCCAGGTCGCTGCGCTCGGGGAAACGGGCGAAATTGGTCAGGACTTCGTAGGGAGGATTCCCAATAATTACGGCAAAGCCTCCCGCCGACGCGACAGCCGGGAAGGCGGTTGGCCAATCGAGGCCGCTGGCTGCGGGGGTGTCGTCTGTGGATAAAAACCCTCTGCCAAGGAGCGAATCTCCAAGAGCGAAATTCTCCGCTCCCGGCACGAACTCCCCCGCCCTGTCGGATAGGGTCAACCACACCAGGGCGCGAGTCATAAACACCGCTCTCGCGTCGCAGTCGCAGCCGAAGAGCGACACCGCTGCCCAGCGTCGGACGTCCGACGGTTTGATTCCCGGCATCTCCAGCAGCCGCTCAAGCAAGCGAATCGGGAAAAAGCCGCAGCCGACGGCTGGGTCGCACACGGTCGCGTCGAGACTAACGACCGTATCCCAGACCATATCAATGATCGCGTCAATCACAGGGATTGGTGTATAAAAGCTTCCCTCGAGCCGACGCGCTTCACGGGATGTCCCCGCCTCCCGCCAGAAGACATCGCCGATGGCACGGGGCGAAAGCACTTCGGCGTCGCCGGGAGTGACAAAGAGGTCGGCAAAAAGATTTTGCCCCGGAATAAGGTCATCCGCCATTTTTTGCAGCGTTTGGAGTATGGCGGCGTCCCGCGCCTGCGCAATGGTGCGCGCCTTGGCTGCGGCGACGAGAAGGGCGATTATCCGGGGTGGGACGAGTGGCTGCGTGGGGGTAGGCTTGTTCACAACGCGATGCCGCCAGCAAAGTGCTCGATAGTCACCGATTCATCGGGGTTGATGTCGATGGCGACGAAATCGCAGCGGATAGGTTGATCGTCCAGGTTGTTACGGTAGACATAGTCCTTGACGGCTCGGGCGAAGTGCCGCACCTTGGCCGTGGACAGCGCCTCCGCGGCTGTGCCGAAGCGACTTTGGGCGCGGGTTTTGACTTCGACAAATACCCATTCCCTTCCGTCCCTGGCGATGATATCGAGTTCCCCGCCTTTGCAGCGCACCCGGCGGTCGACGATTCGCAAACCCTTCTCGGAGAGGTAACGGGCGGCCATCTCTTCGCCCCCTTCTCCCAACGCCAAGTGATTACGCACGATACTATCCTTCAGGAAACGAGACAAGGACCACGGCTTGGGCAGATATCGCCTCGCCCATGCCGACGGGACCCAGCCCCTCGGCAGTCTTGGCCTTGACGTTGACTCGAGATTGGTCCAGTTGCAGGAGGTCGGCGACATTTTGCCGAATCGACCCCTTCCATTCTGCCAGTCTTATCGTTTCACAGTCGATGACGCAATCGACATTTACCAATTCGGCACCTTTTTCCCGGATCAGGGAGCAAACCTGTTCGAGCATCGGTCCCGATGGCGAGCCAGGCTCGACCGCCGAGGCGGGAAAGTGCTCACCTATATCGCCCAAGCCGAACGCGCCCAGAAGAGCATCGATTATGGCATGGAGCAGAACATCACCGTCTGAGACCGCCACCATGCTGTAGGCACAAGGAATGGCAACACCGCCGAGGACAATCGCCTTGCCCGAGGTTAGACGATGCAGATCAGTGCCAAATCCAACCTTGGTGTACCCTTGGGGAGGTATGGTCTGCATGACGGAACTCCTTGGCCGCGCTTTTGGTAATATGGTAAGATGAAGTAGAGTATACGTGCTTTTGCGATAAAGTCCAGAACTAGACGGAAAAGTCCATGACTATGGGAATTTATGGGTGAGTCTATCCGTAAACAAAACAGCTCTAGCCGAAAAAATCTCCGTAAACATCGATCAACAGCATGATATTAGTAAAAAAAGGCGAAAAAATGTGGACAGGCGGGGTAGAGGTAAGTCTGTATCGTAATTATACATATATTGCATAGATATCTTTGGTAAGGCTACTTTATGTACAAATTGCATGGAAAACCGGGGGAATGGCCGGGGTAAACGGCATGGACCGGGACAGATACGATTGTTGAGTAAAAGCGCATAGAGTGAACAACGTGCACGCCCTTATAGGCGCTGCGCGATAAGTAATCGCGGCTCGAAAAGCGTATTCTTTACTCCAGTGATTTTGTTTTATCTATTGTAAAAAAAAACGCTAACATCAATATATACCGCTAAAATTAATGCCGTCAACTTTTATCTCTCATCGTATTTGAGAGTGGCGGCGTGGTGGATTTTTAAAATTTATGGTGGACAAATTAGCCATTCGTCATAACATTTAACTTGCATTCAAATAGTGAATAAGTTGACCACGTGTGTATAATGTAATCACAACGTAATTAACTCGGTAAAACCGACATATTATTTGCCCCCGCTTACAAGGTCCTGGGGGATATGGTCGACCGTGGGTCTTGCGGTAAACGACCTTCGCCGTTATACACGTGGTGGTTGCTTCAATGATTGAGTGACCGGGAACCGGGGTGGGCGGACCGAAAATTCGGTCCGGAGAGGCATAATAATGCCGAAACGCGTACACTGTACTTTTGTAACAGGTAAACGCAAAATAAACTTAAGAATGGCTCGCTTTACTTTTTACGCTGCCAGTCAACATGTTGTATTTGCGCCAGTAGTAAACAGTCAAATGACCGCTAAATATCTTAGCATAATCACGGGGGGAGGCCATAAGGTTTTGGTTTAACGCAGTTTTATATGTTTTCTACCTTAACTCCGCGTTCAGACTTAAATTTAACTGATGTATTGGATACTGTCAATATAGATTATCCAGTTTTTTTTGTGAAAATTTGCCAATACGGATGCAGACACATGGGAAAAATTCCAAACGATTTACGACAAACCATAGCGAGCAATATACGTAATTGCAGGATGAATAAATTCCCCGGAAGAGGGGGTGGTAAAAAGTGCGCGGAGGCCTTCGGGGTGAGTCCCCAGCAATGGTCTCCCTGGGAACGCGGCATGCGTACCCCGGATGAGTTGCGCTTGCAGCAAATAGCCGATTTCTTCGGCGTAACGGTTGAATACCTTCGACGAGATAACAGTGTCAAGAAACCTGAACCCGTTATGTCACTCGGAGATGCGCAATTCGCCGGTTTGTATGGCGAGTCCTACGCGCCCATGCCGCCCGCGCTGCGAGAACCCGAAGCACCGCCCTATGGCCTGCCGTCCCTGCGTCGCGACGACACGCTGGTATCCCTGAACGGTGTTTCGGAATTGGCACAGACCACAGGCCGGTTGATGTCGATGGTTTGTAGCATAACCAAGGGTGTGGTTGAGGGCCGTTATGATGTTGGTAAAACCATCGTCATCCTCAGGCGCATCGGAGACATTCTTCAGCAAAAGCTCCATGAGGCGGAAGGTCAGCCCACAAGCAATGTACCCCCGCCCCAGCAACAGCAATATTAGGTAATGGGGTCTGCGGTTCCTATGACCCTGTGCCGAGTATCGTGGCAGTATTGCCACAAAACCTCAACCCTAAACGCGCCTCTTGCGCGCTCTACATAGATCTCCAAGCGACCGTCCCTTCATAGGGACGGTCGCTTATTAGGTAGGCGATTTTGCCGCGTTTATCTCATTTATTAACGATCCGAACAGTCGGTGAACTTAGCATGAGCGCATTAAAATAACGCCCCGCAGAAACTGCGGGGCGTTATCAATGAACGATGTAATAGCAACAGGCAGCGGCAATATGTCTTATTTGCTCGATGTTGCGAATATCTTTTCCTCAATAAACAAACACAAGAGGTGGCCAGCGGTGATATGGCATTCCTGAATATGGGACGTGATGTCGGATGGCGCTTTAAAGCACCAATCGCAATGCCCAGCCAGCTCTCCCCCCTGCCCGCCAGTGAATCCCAGCACCTTCATACCCATACGCCGCGCCGCCTTGCATGCCTCCAGGATGTTGGCGCTAGTGCCAGAGGTGGAAAAAGCCCACAGGACATCCCCTTCCTTCCCCAGCGCCTCGATCTGACGGGAAAACACCGGCAGCGAACCGTAATCGTTAAGACAGGCGGTGAGAACTGACGTGTCAACGGTGAGGGCGATGCCGGCAAGCGCCGGCCGGTCTTTCCGAAACCGCACCGCCAGCTCTCCTGCCATGTGCTGGCAATCGGCAGCGCTTCCGCCGTTGCCGACCAGCAGTATCTTGTTACCGGACGAGAGGGCCTGGCAGAGCGCCAACCCTATCTCCTCCAACTGGCTATGGTAGGCTGGGTCTGTCGCGAGGCGCTCGATGCTTTCACGGGTCTTGGCCAGGTAGGACGCGATCATTAGTGCTCCTTGCGGTGGCTGTGGCTGGGATAGCCAAGCTTTTCACGATAGTTGACAATGCTGCGCCGCTTAATGACGATGCCGTCGGCTGCGAGCCGCTCCATGATTTCGTTGTCACGGAGCGGTCGGTGCTTGTCTTCGTTTTCGATCATATCCTTGATTTTCACCAGCACCTCGGCGCTGGACGATGCATCGCCGCCGTCGTCGCGTGTACCGGATGCCCTGGCGAAAAAGCTCTTCAGCGGTTTAATGCCAAGCGGCGTGTCTATGTACTTGTCCTTAACGGCACGACTGACAGTGGAAATATCATAGCCGACCTTGTCGGCGATATCCTGCATAAACAAGGGGGCCGGTGCAGAGATGCGTTCTGCCAGATAATCCTCCTGCGCTTTAATGATTTCAGTGGCGACGGAGAGGATGGTTTTTTCCCGCTGGGCGACGGCCTTGACGAGCCATTGAGCGTTATTGTATTTTTCCCGGAACTTCCGGGCCAGGCCGCTCTTCCGCATTTGCTCGCGGAATTGGTTGAAGGCATCGGATTGGGACGGGTCGGCCTCGAGCCGTTCCCGGACGATACGACCACGGCGCGAGTTGTCGAAAAGAGCGGTGAAAAAATCAGACACCTGGGGCTGGAGGCCTGAGGTCAGGCGGACGGAGTAGCCCGTTTCGGCGTCTCCTTCCACCACCAGTTCCGGCCGGATGGCGAGGACCGGTTCTTCGGAAAAGTCCGCGCCTGGCCGAGGGTTAAGAGTACGGATTACTTCTGCCGCGTGCTTTACCTCGTCGAGGTCGCATTTAAGATCTTTGGCGATTTTGGGCAGCCGGTTGGCGGCAAGGTCTTCGAGGTGATCGCGGGCCACAGCTTCGACGACAGGTGTCGACTCGGGGCGGTTCTTTAGTTGCAACAGCAGGCATTCCGAGAGGGAACGCGCGCCAATACCGTCGGGGGACAGCTTTTGTACCTCGGCCAAGGCCTGTTCCAGCTCTTCCCGGGTTGGGGCTGTTTCACCCTCGGGAATGGTCTCGTCCAGTGGAACGGTGAGCCAGCCGTTCGCGTCCAGCTTCTGCACCATACCGGCGGCAAGGCGGCGGATGCGGTCGTCCATGGGCGTTTCGGATAACTGCGTCAACAGGTGTTCAATAAGGGATGGCGGCCGGGCGGCGGCGTTGGCGATGGGGTCGAACGCTTCGTCGTCGTCTTGCGACGGGCCGCGCGCCGGGGCATAATCGTCGTAAACATCATCCCAGTTGTAGTCGATTTCATCGACCCGCTCCAACCCCTCTGCTCCGTCCCTGTCTGGATAGACGTCGGCATCGGGGTCGGCCTCTTCGTTATATTCGCGCACCGTTTCGACGCCGCCGCCCTCGTCCGGACCGACATCATCCGGCGTGGCGTAATCTTCTTCGGTTTCGCCTTGGAGGTTTTCGATTTCTTCTATTTCGAGGGTTGGGTTTTCAAGTTGTTCCTGGCGGATGCGTTGTTCAAGCTGCATCAACGGCATCTGCAGCAGTTCCATTGACTGGATCATCTGCGGCGAGAGCGCCATCTCGAGGCGCTGGGCGACCTGCATGCTAAGACCTGCGGACAATCCGGAACTCATTGACGCCATCCTCTTGGCAAAATAATTGCAGCAAAAGTAATTGCTTCCACCACCTTATGCAAATCGGTGGTGGAGTCAATCTGCAAAAAACCTGCCATAGGGATATTTGTACGGTTTTTTCGGAATCCCCCGCGCCGAATCACCTATACAACCGAAGCCAACATCGACTCCACCTTCTCGGTAATTACGGCTAACGCCTCGGGTTGCAGAATAGCCTGGCCTCCTTTGGCGTTCTCAACCACCTGTTTCGGGTTACGCGCACCCAGGAGGGCGTGGCTGCAACCGGGCTGCGAAATGGTCCAGGCGGTGACGAGTTGTCCAAGGGTGAGGCGGTAATCCTCGGCGATGGGAGAGATGGCCTGGAGGAATGCCGCAACCTTGACACGGTTTTCCACGCTGAAACGGGGGAGTTTGTTTCGGTTGTCGGTCGGGTTGAACTGGCGGTCGGGACCAACCGCACCGGTCAGCAATCCTTGCGCCAGCGGCGAATAGGCCAGGTACGCGACGTTATGCTCGGCGCAGTAGGGGAGATTATCCTTTTCGTGGCCCCTGTCCAGCATGCTGTATTTTTCCTGGTCAACGTCGAGCTGACCGACACTGCGGTAACGGTCCATGTCCTCCGGTGTGGCGTTGGAGCAACCAATGGCGCGAATCTTGCCCTCGCGCTGCATCTTCATCAACTCCGCCATGCTATCTTCAATCGGCGTGGTCGGATCCTGCCAATGGGTCTGGTAGAGGTCGATGACGTCGGTCCCGAGTCGGCGGAGGCTATCTTCCAATTCCTTGCGAAGGACTTCCGGTCGGGCGTTGCGCATGACACGATACTTCGGGTTGTCGCCCTCGTCCTTGCCGAAGTCGTCGGCGGCGAAATGGAAGGTACCGCCCTTGGCGGTGCCGTCCCATTCGAGCGCGCACTTGGTTGCCAGGACCGCCTTATGGCGGTACGAGCCTTTCAGGGCTTTGCCAACGATTTCCTCCGACCGTCCCATGCCGTACATGGGAGCGGTATCGATGAGGTTGATGCCGTTGTCAAGGGCCGCGTGAATCGAGGCGATAGCCTCTTTTTCCTCGCTGCCGCCCCACATCCAGCCGCCAATCGCCCACGCGCCAAAGCCAACCGCCGATGCCATTATACCGGAACCGCCCAGGGGACGCATTTGCACGGGATTCTCCTCTCGTGATTAATGGTTAGAAAGTCGATTACCGACATTATCCGGCTTTGTCCGCATGGCAACGGGAAAAATTGTGCCGAGGCATAAAATCTTGCATTGATTCCTTCATGGGTTGGGTATATGCTATAATAACCAGCATAATACTTCATCCATGTGGATGAATCACTTCATACGTGTTTTTTTCGGCAGTAGCGGCCTACGCAGGGAGACCTGCGTGTGTTTTTTTGTCACGCAAGAAGAGGAGTCCATCAATGAGCGTCACCGCCCATGCCTGTCACGGCACGCCTGACAACACCTCGTCATCGTTATTCGCCACCGATCCCAGGCAGAACCTGATTCTGGAAAAGATTCAGCACTCCGACGTCATTGTCGAGTATCGGATCCACTGTCCCATTGTGGCCCGTTCGGCCCAGCCGGGTCAGTTCGTCATCGTCCGTGGCGATGAAAAAGGCGAACGGGTGCCGCTCACCATCGCCGACTTCGACCGCAACACCGGTGAACTCGTTTTGGTGTTGCAGGTCGTCGGCCTGGCCAGCCACAAGCTGGACGAACTGCGCGCCGGCGACAAATTCAAGGACATCGTCGGACCGCTCGGCCACGCTTCCGAAATTGAAAAGTTCGGCACCGTCGTCCTGATTGGCGGCGGCCTCGGCATCGCTCCCGTCTATCCCATCCAGAGAGCCTTAAAGGAAGCCGGTAACAAGATCGTGTCCATTATCGGCGCGCGGTCGCAGAACCTCCTGTTCTGGGAAGACCGCATGCAGGCCACCTCGGATCAGTTCTTCGTGACGACCGACGACGGCTCCCAGGGCGAAAAAGCGCTCGTCACCGTGCCACTGCAGAGGCTGATCGACAACGGCGAAAAGATTGACCGCGTCATCGCCATCGGGCCTCCCGTCATGATGCGCGCCGTCACCGAAGTCACCCGTCCCTACAAGATTAAGACCATTGTCTCCCTGAACTCAATCATGATCGACGGCACCGGCATGTGCGGCGGTTGCCGGGTCGAGGTCGGCGGCGAGACCAAGTTCACCTGCGTCGACGGCCCCGAGTTCGACGCGCACGAGGTCAATTTCCCGCTCCTCTTTACCCGCATGTCGGCGTACAAGAACAAGGAGTCGATGGCCTACTCCACCCACAAGGAGGTGGATCACAAGCCGGTGGAAAAGGCGAAGTCCAGGACGCCGATGCCCGAGCAGGATCCGCAGGTCCGCGCCCGCAACTTCAACGAAGTCGCGCTTGGTTATACCCCGGAGATGGCGATTGCCGAAGCGAAGCGCTGCCTGCAGTGCAAGAAGCCGTTCTGTGTCGAAGGCTGTCCCGTCAATGTGAAGATTCCCGAATTCATCCAGGAGATTGCCGACGGCCGCTTCCTCGCCGCCGCTAAAATCCTCAAGGCAACGAACAACCTTCCCGCCGTCTGCGGCCGGGTCTGCCCGCAGGAAACGCAGTGCGAAGCTAAGTGCATCCTCGGCAAAAAGGGCGAACCGATTGCGATTGGCCGGCTCGAACGCTTTGCCGCCGACGCCGAAGCGGCTGCCGGTCCCGCCGACGTGCCTGAACTGCCCGCACCGAGCGGCAAGCGGGTCGCGATTATCGGTGCCGGTCCCGCCGGCCTGACCGCCGGTGCCGACTTGGCGCTGCGCGGCCACAAGGCGACCATCTTCGAAGCCCTGCACTCGCCCGGCGGCGTGCTTGCCTACGGCATTCCCGAGTTCCGTCTCCCCAAGGCGATTGTCAAGCGGGAATGCGATTATCTCGAAAGCCTCGGCGTCGAGATCAAGGTCGATTTCCCCGTCGGCCCGCCCGTGACAGTGCACGAACTGCTGACAAACGGCTTCGACGCCGTCTTTATCGGTTCCGGCGCCGGCCTGCCGTGGTTCCTGAACATCCCGGGCGAGAACCACAATGGCGTCTATTCTTCCAATGAAATACTCACCCGTATCAATTTGATGAAGGCATACCAGTTCCCGAACTACGATACGCCGGTGCTGGTCGGCAAGAACGTGTGCGTCTGCGGCGGCGGCAACGTTGCCATGGACGCGGCCCGTTCGATGCTCCGTCTTGGCGCCGAGTCGGTGACATTGGTGTATCGCCGGACCAAGAACGAGCTTCCCGCCCGTGCGGAAGAAGTGCACCACGCGCTGGACGAAGGCGTCAAGCTAATGGAGCTGGTGGCTCCCATCGAAGTCATCGGCGACGATACAGGCTGGGTGACCGGCCTCCGGTGCCTGAAGATGGAACTGGGCGAGCCGGACGCGAGCGGCAGACGTCGTCCGGTCGAGATCAAGGGATCGGAGCACGTCATCCCGTGCGACCAGTTGATTGTCGCCATCGGCAACGGGCCGAACCCGATCCTGACAAAATCGTTCCCCGAGTTGCAACTGGACAAGCGCGGCAATATCCCCGTCAACGACGAAACGATGATGACGAACGTGAAGGGAGTGTTCGCCGGCGGCGACATCGTCACCGGTGCGGCCACGGTTATCGAGGCGATGGGCGCAGGCAAAAAGGCCGCCGCCGCGATTGACGAATATTTGCGGAGCTAAATGTAATAGCCAGATTCGGCGAACGAAAAACAACCCGAACGAAAACGGGCGGATCGACCTGAATCAACGGCGCTAACTATTAGCGGTGAAAATCAAGACAGATTTGAACAGCATCGAAGAGAGGGCGGCGCGGAAAGCGCCGCCCTCTTATTATTTGACGGTTAAAGGCAATTACCCAACGGAAAGAATTGTCGTAGAGTGTGAAAATTGTGACGTGGAATTTATTCACTGGGGTATATTTTCCTGATCTTATTGGGCTTGACAAGCGAAATGATATGGTGTAAAGTATTAACTGATATGCGTATCAGGTGACCTCCCATAGTATTTTTTCTTTGGAACTCTTGATAAGGAGCTACTCTATGAGCCTCCGTGTATCACTGTTGTCTTGTCTCGCCTTGATGGTTTGCACCGCATTATCGCCCATCGCTGTAGCCGAAGAACTTCCCGGTGTTCCGCTAAACGTTACCCCCACTTTCGCCGATGTCGAATACGCGCAGGTAAAAACCGACGACGGCCGCACCATGCCCGTTAAAATGAACATCTACGGTCCGACCGGCGGCAACACGGGCAACAGCCCGGTGCTGGTGTTTGTCCACGGCGGCGCGTGGAGCGAGGGCGACTATACCATTGCCAAGGAATTGAGCGGACGCGAGACCAACAGCAATTACCACGACTGGTTCGCCATGCGCGACAAGGGCGTGACCATCGTCACCATCGGCTATCGCCTCAGCTTCGATGCGATATTTCCGGCCCAGGTGCATGACGTCAAAGGATCGATCCGCTATCTGCGCGCCAACAAGGACAAGTATGGCATCGACCCCGACCGCATCGCCATTGCCGGAATCTCCGCCGGAGCGCATTTGGCTCTGATGGCGGCGTTGACTGGCGACGTGGCTGAACTGGAAGGCGATACCGGCGGCAATCTTGATCAATCAAGCCGCGTCATGGCATGTGTGGATTATTACGGTATGACCGACTTCACCGCCTTGGCGGCGGATATCTATGACGTGCCGTGGCTCATCACCGGCAAGGACGCGTATGACCTGGTGGATTCGCCCGAGTCGTCGCGGTCCAAACTGTTCGGTCTCAACAAGGCGGATGGGTTGGGGGCGGCGGTGGCGCAGATTGGCAAGACCGGGTCGGGTTACGAGGACTCCATCAAGCTGGTGCGGCTCGGCAGCCCGGTGTACCACGTCACTCCCGACGATCCGCCCATTTTCATCGGCAATGGCGCGCGCGATCACCGGGTGCCGGTTGCCCAGGCGCGGAAGCTGTTTTCGGCGCTCGAACGTGAAGGCATAGAATCATACCTGATGGTCAATTCCAAAGTGGGACACGAGGACTTGGGCGATATCATCAACAAGGCTTCGGTGCATTTCCTGCTCGACCAATTCGGAATTAAAAAATCGGACAGCTCGACAATAAAATACAGGACGGAGAACGCCGTTCACCACGGGGGCGGCGACGAGGGCCCCCACCCGTTTATGTAC
>JAJPXZ010000179.1 GCA_021205245.1 Planctomycetaceae bacterium | reverse complement strand
CCCGGCCGAACCGCCCGTTTTCCGCGCTGGTGGATGTCCGCACGCCGGGGTGACGGATGGGGTAGGTGGATTGGTTGGATTATTTTGCTGACGGCGTTTCGGTGGGTGCAGCCTTCTTTTCGACCTCGGCCATCATAAACAAACTTGTTCAAGACGTTCTGAGTGAAACAGCAGGCTGAAACTTGTCTCGTGGATGCCGTTAAGCTCCATGATCTCTGGCGCGCCAAACCGGACACGTTCGATAAGGGCGTCGAGCGACCCGGATTCCATAACCAATCCGGGAAGGTCGTCGCTGGTCGCGGTCCAGACTGCGGCATCCGCATCCCATGTCAGGTTTATATGGTATTCGGGCATTTGCTCTCCAAATCTTCCACAATATAGACATCATCACACAGCGATCGTCAAATCGCCTTCGCCGTCGCCGGTTCAACGAGCACCTTTTTCAAGTACTCGCCAGTATAGGACGCCGCGTCAGCCGCGACATCTTCGGGCGTGCCGGTGGCGATGATCTGCCCGCCCCCGTCGCCGCCTTCGGGACCGAGGTCGATTATCCAGTCCGCAGACTTGACGACGTCGAGGTTGTGTTCGATGACGATAACGGTGTTGCCCATATCCACGAGCCTCTGCAAAACGCCAAGCAGCCGCTTGATGTCGGCGAAGTGCAAACCGGTGGTCGGCTCGTCCAGGATGTAGACGGTATTCCCGGTGGCGCGCCGCGACAGCTCGGTCGCCAGCTTCACCCGCTGTGCCTCGCCGCCCGACAGGGTGGTGGACGATTGTCCCAGCGTGACATAGCCAAGGCCCACATCGACCAGTGTCTGCAAGCCTTCACGCAGCGGCGGCACATTCTGGAAAAACGGCAGCGCGTCGGCGATAGGCATGGCCAGCACTTCGGCGATGTTCTTGCCTTTGTACTTCACCTCGAGCGTCTCTCGGTTGTAGCGTGTCCCGCCGCACTGTTCGCATTGCACAAACACGTCGGGGAGGAAATGCATTTCGATCTTGATGAGGCCCGCGCCCTGGCAATGTTCGCAGCGGCCGCCCTTGACGTTGAACGAGAACCGGCCCGGCATATAACCGCGCATCTTCGCCTCGGCGGTTTGGGTGAAGAGCTTGCGAATCTCGTCAAACACGCCGGTATAGGTCGCCGGATTCGAGCGGGGCGTCTTGCCGATAGGCGACTGGTCAATTTCCACCAGTTTGTCGACCGAACCGAGGCCGGTGATTTTCTCGAACGGAGCCGGCCTGACCTTGGAGTTGTTGAGTTGCCGCTGCAAGGCGCGGCACAGGGTCTGGGTCACGAGGGTCGACTTGCCCGAGCCCGATACGCCGGTCACGCAGGTGAACACGCCGAGCGGGAAATCGGCTGTCACGTGGTGCAGGTTGTTGCCGCTCGCGCCGACCAGATGAATGGCGCGCTTCTTCAGGTCGACGTGACGGCGCGTATCAGGCACATGGATGCATTCCCGTCCCGACAGGTACGCGCCGGTGGGACTTTTCGGGTTTGCCGTCACCTCCGCGACCGTGCCGTGGGCGACAATTTCGCCGCCGTGCCGTCCCGCGCCCGGGCCGAGATCGACCAGGTAATCGGCGGCGCGGATGACATCCTCGTCGTGTTCGACCACCAGCACGGTGTTGCCGAGGTCGCGCATTTTCAACAGGGTGGCCAGGAGCTTGTCGTTGTCCCGCTGATGCAGTCCGATGGTGGGTTCGTCGAGGACATAGCACACACCCACCAGGCCCGACCCAACCTGCGACGCAAGACGGATGCGCTGGTGTTCGCCGCCCGACAGCGTGCCGGTCATGCGGTCGAGGGTGAGGTAGTCGAGGCCTACGTCGGCCATGAAGGTGAGCCGCTTCAGGACTTCGTTCCGGATCGGCACAGCCACCGCTTCGCCTTCGCGGTCGAGATGGAGTTCGCGCATGAATTCGATAGCGTTGCGGGTGGACATAGCGGTGATTTCGTTAATGCCGAGGCCGCCCACCTTCACCGCCAGCGCTTCCGGCTTTAGCCGCGCGCCGTGGCAGTCCGGGCAGACGCTTTCCGCCATGTAGTTGTGAATCTTCTGTTTGATAAAGTCCGAATCGGTGCGGTGGAACTGGGCCATCAACATGGGGATGACGCCGTCAAAACCAGGCCCTTCGGTCGGGCCGTTCTCCATCGCGCGCGGCTTGCGCGAATCGGGATCGCCCCAGAGAAAAATGTTCTGGAGCTTCTTCGTCATCTTGTTGAACGGTTCCCGCACCCGAGCTTTGTAGAGCCGGGCGAAGTCGTCGATAACGCCCTGGTATTGCATCGCCAGGAACATCGTCCCCTTGCGGGTAATGTCGAGCGCGCCTTCCTTGAGGGCGAGGGACGGGTCGGCGATGATGAGGTCCGGGTCGAGGTCCAGCCGGGTGCCAAGGCCGTCGCAGGTCGGGCATGCGCCGAACGGCGAGTTGAACGAGAACATGCGCGGTTCCAGCTCCTGGAAGGAGACGTTGCAGTCGACGCAGCCGTAGTTCTCGGAGTAGGTCACGTCGTGCCAGTCGTCCTTGGTGCGCTCGACCGAGACGACGACCAGGCCGCCCGACAGCCGCAGGGCGGTCTCGACGGCTTCGGCCAGGCGGCCGGTGGAATCCTCCTTCACCACCACCCGGTCGATAACCGCTTCGAGGGTATGTTTGCGGCGCTTTTCCGGGATTTCGTTCAGTTCATGCAGATCCTGCATCAAACCGTCGATGCGGGCGCGGACATAGCCCTCCCGTTTCAGCATGGCGATGATGTCCTTGTGCTCGCCTTTGCGGCCCCGCACCAGGGGGGAGAGGATGACCACCCGCTTCCCGACCGCGTCCCCCATGATGGAGTCGACGATCTGTTGCGGCGTCTGCCTGGTGATCGGCTTGCCGCAGTGCCAGCAATGGGGTATGCCGGCGCGGGCATACAGGAGGCGCAGGTAATCGTAGATTTCCGTCGTGGTGGCGACGGTGGAGCGCGGGTTGGCGTGGCTCTTCCGCTGTTCAATGGCGATAGTGGGCGGCAGGCCGGTGATGGACTCGACGTCCGGCTTGCCGGTCATGTCCAGGAATTGCCGGGCATACGCGGACAGGCTCTCCATATAACGGCGCTGCCCTTCGACATAGATGGTGTCAAAGGCGAGGCTGGACTTGCCCGATCCGGACAGCCCGGTCAGTACGGTCATGGTGTTGCGGGGCAAATCTATGGAGACGTTCCTGAGGTTATGTTCACGCGCCCCAGTAATACGTATAAATTGATCCGACACGGCAGGTTCCCTCTGTATATATGGTATCGGGGCGGCGCAATCGTCCGCCCTCCATCTCTGACAGTAAAGCTCAACCTATTTTTTGTCAAATCCGCAAGCCTATCACTCGTACGGTTTCCGTTGTTTTTTCCATTTCGCCGGTTGACAAAAATGTGGTAAGGGGCTATATTCACGCCTACATTGCCGGATATTCCGGTTGGGGTGGATAGGGCGTTTCCGCCCGGCGTTGCCGGCCCGCACAAAGACCTAAGGAATTACATAATGACCCATAGAAAACTGATCCTCGGCGCCGCGTTGGCCATGGTGTTCTCCTCCGGATGTATCCCAGAAGGGGAGGACTCGGTGCGGCAAGAGGTCGATTATGTCCGCGAAGCCGCCTTCCAGGACTGGCGCTCGGCCCGCGAACGCGGCGAAAACGAGACCAGGGCCGACGGTCCGCTCAGCATCGACGACGCGGTCAAACTGGCTCTGCAATACTCCAAGCCGTTACAGAAAACCGTTTATAACCGCGAGGTCGTTCGCGGCCAACGTATGTCCGCCTACGGCGTGGTGTTGCCGAGTGCGCGGGTCATCGGCGGCTACACCAGGGCGGAAAAACGCGGAAGCTACCGCAATACCGATGTCGACAACTATTCAGCCGGACTCTCCGTCACCCAGCCGCTCTGGCAGGGCAGCCTCATTCCCGCCACCCTGCGCCAGGCGCAGTTGTCGGTTGCATTGACAGACGAACAGATTCGCGAATCGGTCCAGACCCTTATCCAGGACGTGGCCAATACCTATTACGACATCCTCCTCGCCCAGCACCTGGTCGAGACCCACCGCGAAGCGCTGGTGTCGGCCGAGGCCCAGCTCCGCATGACGACGGAACGCCGCCGCCAGGAGACAGCCACCGACTACGATGTCCTCCGCGCCCAAGTCGATGTCGCATCCTACCGCGCGCAAATGATTTCGGAACAGAACTCGGTTGATTCGAACCGGGTGCAGTTGTTAAAGCTTATGGGCATCTCGCAGGATTCGGAAATCACCCTTTCCGACAAGCTCACCTTCCTGCCCATGCGGCCGGTGTTTGAGCGCGCCGTCGAGGTTGCTTCGTCCAACCGTCCCGACGTGCGCCAGGCAGAGATCGAGGCCCGGGTGCAGCAGGAGGCGATTCGCATAGCCCAGAGCGAATTCTTCCCCCAGGTCGCGGCCAACTTCTCGCAGGACTTCGGCAAAACCACCACCCGCAGCCACGGTTTCTCTCGCCGTCCGTGGGAAGCCGGCATCAATGCCAGTCTCGACTTCGGCATCGACAACTTCGGCAACCTCCGCCGCACCAGGGCTGAAGCGCGCCAGGCCGAAATCGAACTGCTGAACCGCCAGGAATTGACCCTGATGGAAATCCGTCAGGAAATGAACAACCTTACCAACAGCGAGGAAATGGTCCGCTCTCTCGAGGTCAACCAGGACGCCGCCCGCGAAGCGCTCAGGCTGGCTCTGGTCGGTTACCAGGCCGGTGTGCGCACCGAGGTCGACGTCACCGACGCCCGCCGCGCCTTGACCGAAGTCCAGGGCCAGTACTACTCGGCCTTGACCGACCACACCAAGTCGCGTCTGAACCTGCAGGTCGCCATGGGCGTACTCGGCCCCCGCTTCATCAACGACGGCACCCAGATGAAGCCTGATATTCCGATTGCCAATATCGAGGAATTCGCCGCGACGGATTATACTCCGCCGGAACCCATTTCCATCCCCGGCCTCCGTCCGACCGACCGCAACACCGGCAGGGAGTCACAGCCCGAAGCGCGCAGCAATGGCACCCGTTCACGCCAGAATGGTTCGGCCACGCTTGGCGGCTCGTCCTCGTCGTCGACTCCGTCCTCGCGCCGCACACCTTCCGGCCCGGCCGCAGGCGCAGCGAGGCGCAACCCGACCGTGGTGGAAGATTCTGTCCGCCGCACCGATGAAGCCATCAAGGAGGCGGAGGAATCTGTCCGCGTCAGGCCGCAGTCCAGTGCCGAGTCCCAAACGAATGGCAACGTGACGACAGCCAAAATAACCATCAAGCCGGACCGTTCCGCCGTCGCCCGCGCGACAAGCGAAAACGCTCCACAGTAGCAACTCACTGTACATAGTAATACCAGGGGAACGATTGGTTCGTTCCCCTTTTTCATGGGGGAATATATGCTGGAACGATTCTTTAAACTCAGGGAGCACAAAACCACCGTCGGCACCGAGATGATGGCCGGCCTGTTGACCTTCCTGACCGCGGTGTACATCCTGGCGGTCAACCCGATGATTATGTCCAACGCGGGTATGCCACAGGACGCGCTGTTCACCGCGACCGCATTGGCCATTATCGTCGGCACGCTGCTGATGGGGCTGTTTGCGAACATGCCCTTCATTCTCGCGCCAGGCATGGGTATCAACGTTTTCTTCGCGTTTTCCATCGTGTTGGGAAAAGGCTATAGCTGGCAGGAAGGGCTGACCGCCGTCCTCGTCGCCGGCGTGCTGTTTGTCCTTTCGGGTGCGCTCGGGCTGCGGCGTATCCTCCTGAAAGGATTTCCCGAACCGCTCAAGCATGCCATGACGATTTCGCTTGGCCTGATGATCGCCCATATCGGGCTGACAAACGCGGGAGTCCTGCGCGTCGACGGCGGTTTTATCAAGCTGGGCGACATCACATCCGGCCCGCCGCTCCTGGCGCTGTTGGGCATTGTCATAACGGGTGCGTTCCTGGCGCTTGGCGTACGGACAGGCATTCTCGCCGGTATTATTGTCACCACCATCCTGGGTGTTTTCATGGGTGTGACCGACGTCTCGGTCCTCACCGGCGGCATCGTTTCCATGCCGCCCTCTATCGCCCCCATCGCCATGGCGTTCTCGTTTGACACCACGCGCCTCCTGACGATGGACTTCTTTGTCGTCATCTTCACCCTGCTGGTTATCGATATTTTCGACAGTCTCGGCACCTTTATCGGCGTGTTCAACCACTTCACCCCACAAGAGAAGGTGCAGTATGAGGCCGGCATTCCCCGCGCCCTGATGTGCGACGCGGTTGCCACCGTTGCGGGTTCGTGCTTCGGCGTCTCCACTGTGACCACCTTTGTCGAGAGTTCCACCGGCATCCAGACCGGCGGCAGGACCGGCCTGACCACTGTCTCCATCGCCATTCTCACCGCCCTGGCGTTGTTCGCGTCGCCGTTGTTCCTCATGGTACCGGCAGCCGCCACCGCGCCCGCGCTGGTGATGGTCGGCATGTTTATGATGGCGATGTCGCGGCGGCTGAATTGGGGCGACGTATCGGAAGGCCTGCCCGCCGTCATAATGATGTTGGTCACCGCCTTGACCCTGAGCATCTCCGACGGCCTGATGTTCGGCTGGATTGGCTACATGATCTTCAAGCTGGTCATGGGCAAGTTCCGCGACCTCAACCCCACCGTCATCGTGGTTGGCCTTTTCTTCATCGTGCGCATGATCCTTATGTAAAACACCTACCACCTAAAATACTCACGATCGGAACTATCCACTGAAGGATAGTTCCGATTCCCATGTTTGGCCTTTACCTATCGCTCAACACAGTATTTTCACTTATACGCTTCGTCCTCTCCAAAACGTGATCCCGGCGGGAAAATCGTCCGCTGCATCCAGAACAGGAAGTTGTGCCGGGGCAGGCGGAAAGAGCCTGGACGGCAAGGCACCCTGAATTGCACTGCAGCATATGGTCATTCGTACCTGCCCCGGCACAACCCCACGTGTGCGCGCTGGTCGACGCTCCACCGCCGGGGTGACGTTTTGGGAAATGCATTATGAAATTCGCACCACCGCCCTCTCCCCGGATTTCCATAATGGTATATCCCATTGACTGCGGGTTGATCATGGGGTACTATATACAAGAGATATATCACGGATGTCCTTCTCTTACTTGATCGGCTGATGGCTACGACAGACAAAAAAGCTCATGCCTATGAGATTATTAAGAATAAAATAATCGAAGGCGAGCTTTTACCACTCATGGATATATCCGAGGACGAACTCCAGAAGGAGCTCGGAATCAGCCGCACGCCCATTCGTGAAGCGATGCAACACCTCCAGCAAGAGGGATTTGTCTATATCTACCCACGAAAGGGGACGATTGTCGCCGAGGTGACCGAGGATCTCATTAAAGAGATATTCCATATGCGGTCCCTCAATGAAGCGTATATCGTCAAGCAGGCGAGCAACTTTGTCCCCCTGCAGTGGCTTGAGGAAATGCGGAGCAACTTCCTCGCCTCCACGGAAAAAACCCGCCGCGAACTGATGATCCTCGACCGGGATTTGCATTTCGGGTTTTTGAAGTATTGCAACAACCGCTTTATGCAAAACATCATGGCTGTTGTCTATGATCATAACCACAGGATACGCTTGATCGTCTCCGATCCCCGCCCGAGAGAAGGAGATAACTCAATCGAAGAACACGTCGGAATAATCGAGGCCGCCATGCGTAGAGACACGCAGGCTATCGACAATTTGGTTACCATGCATGTCGAACGGTCCTGCAATATCTCGGTCGGATATTTTAGGCGATAATTTTTTTCCGCACAAACAGATATATCTGTAGTATATTATAAGTATATGTTATGTTTATCAGAATCCAACACGAGTAGTACAACCTCATAATTTGTTGATAACACACTGGATAGTCGCATTTATCACCTGGCCAAAACCTTGGAGAATCCATGAAGCTTGCAATTACCGGCAAGGAATCAGCCCCTGAAAAAGCCCCCTTCGTCCTGCGTGGACCATACGAAACCATCATCCCCAAAGCGGGAAAGATGGGATACGACGCTATCGAACTGCATATCCACGATTCAGCCGCCATCGACAGAGCCAAGATTCGCAAGTTGATGGACGAAGCTGGTATAACCCTCTCCTCCATCGGCACCGGTTCGGCCTACTCGGAGGACCGCATATCCTTGTCCAACGAGGATGCCTCGGTGCGCGAACAGGCTATCAAACGCCTGGAAATGCACATGGATACGGCCAAGGAATACGATGCCGTCGTCATCGTCGGGCTGATTAAGGGCCTGGTCCGGGATTGCAGCAGCCGCGACGTATGTATCCGCAACCTGTCCGAAAGCCTTACCAAGCTGGTTAAAAAGGCCGAAGCGGACCGGGTACCGCTGGTGTTAGAGGTTATCAACCGTTACGAAAGCGATTTCCTTACCACTATCGAGGAGACGCTGGACTTCCTCGCGCCGTTTAACTCCGAACAGTTGCTGCTCCATATCGACACGTTTCATATGAATATCGAACAGGCCTCGATTCCCGACAGCATTCGCCGTGCCAAAGGCAAGATCGGGCATTGCCACGTTGCCGACAGCGATCGCTGGTATGTGGGCCATGGGCATTACGACTTCGCCGGCACGATTCAGGCCCTCCGTGACATTGGGTATGACCGCGCCCTGGCTGTCGAGTCGCTGATGTACCCCGACTCCGATACGTCGGCGGAGGAGTCCTTGAAATCGCTACGCAGCCTCGTTGGTGAATAACCACACCCAAACGACGGAAACGTTGCCCTCTATTGCATCAATTACATTGTTCGACAGCCGAGGGTGGCTGTCAGAGGCGGTATAGTCCATAGCGGAGGATTACCAGATGAAGAAGTATGCACTACTTGCAGCCCTGTTTGTATTCGGCATCGGATGTGTCGCGAACGCGGGTCAGCCGGAACTCGAAGTCAATGTGGGATTCGGGCCTACCCTCGACGTGCCGTACGGCCAGGCGCATGTTTATTGGGCCAAGATTTTGGACGAGCAGAGTAACGGCGCCATTAAGATGAATGTCTTCCCCTCGGACCAGCTCGGCTCGGGCAAGGACACGATTGATCAGGCCTGGATGGGCGACCCCATCATTTACTCCACCGATGTGGCCATGTTCGCCGATCTCGGCGTGCCGGACATCGGCATTCTTCAGGCCCCGTACCTGGCCGAAACGTGGGAACAGATGGAAAAGCTCTTCGCCAGCGAATGGTGGATGGGCCAGGAAAAGCTCCTCGAAGAAAAGGGGTTCAAGGTTCTGGCCAAAAACTGGCGCTATGGCGATCGCCACACCCTCACCACCCGTCCGGTGAAATCGCCCGCCGATATGGCTGGCCTGAAGATCCGCGTCCCCCAGAGCATGATCTTCGTGAAGGCTTTTGAAGCCCTGGGCGCTTCGGCAACGCCGCTGGCGTTGGGCGAAGTCTACACCTCGCTGCAGCAGGGCGTCATTGACGGTCTTGAAAATCCCCTCGGCACCATCTGGGGCGGCAAGTACCACGAGGTTGCCAAAAACCTGCTCCTCGACGCGCACATGAAGACCATCAACATCTTCGTCACCGGCACCTCCTTCTGGGAAACGCTCTCCCCCGAACATCAGGAGTTGCTCCTGAAGACGGCACAGGAAGCGGGCGAATACCAGAATTCCCTGCTCGAAGAGTTTGAAACCAACATCATCGAAGAAATGAAAAAAGAAGGTGTGATCGTCACCGAGATCGACTACCCCGAATTCAAGGCGGCGGTGGAAGCGTTCTACACCTATCCCGAATTCTCGAACTGGACGCCCGGCCTGCACGAGAACATCAAGAAAATCCTGGCGGAATAACGAATGCCGGACGCCTCTCCGTATGGAGGGGCGTCCATAGTTGAAAGGGGGGTACCGGTTTGCGGCATTTATTACGACCTTTGGTGAACCTCGATCTTATCCTGGCCGGTGTATGCTTGGTGGCCTTGCTCTGCGCGACGATCTTCGGCGTCATCATGCGCTACGTCGTCAACAGTCCGCTGACCTGGATGGAAGAGGTACAGATGCTCTGCATCATATGGCTGGTCTTTTTCGGCGGCAGTGCCGCTTTCCGCCTCCAGGCGCACGTTGCCATCGAAATTCTGGTGGACGCCATGCCCCGTTGGATGAAAAAAGCGGTGGAGGTGATAATCTTCCTGGTGGTTACGGCCGTCCTCTTGTTTATTGCCTATCGTGGCTACGAATATGTCGCACGCCTGGCTGGTGGACGTCGGGTCAGCAACGTCCTGCGCATACCCTATGCGCTAACCTACGCAGCCCTCCCCCTTGGTGCCGCGCTTATGCTTGTCAACTTCTGGGCGGCTGAAATCAAAAAACTCATTGTCGGGAAGACGCCAACCGTCCGGGCAGAGGAGGAAAAAGCATGAGTATATCCCTTGCCGGGCTGGCCATTGCCGTCCTGCTCCTCCCCTTGTTCCTCAAGGTCCCGGTCTTCATCTCCCTCATGGCCGGTTCCATAACCTATTTCGTCCTGTCGCCCAGCGCCAACCAGATGATCATGGTGCAACGCTTTGCCGCCGGCCTCGAAAGCGTTCCGCTGTTGGCCATTCCCTTCTTTGTCTGCGCCGGCATCTTTATGAATTCGTCGGGCGTCACCGCCCGCATCATGACGTTTTGCAATGTCATCACCTCCCGCCTGTGGGGCGGGTTGGCTCAGGTGAATATTCTCCTGTCGACCCTGATGGGAGGCTTGTCCGGATCGAACCTCGCCGACGCCGCCATGCAGTCCAAAATGGTGGTTCCGGAGATGGAAAAGCGCGGCATGTCGAAGTCGTTTTCCACCGTTGTCACCGCGTTTTCCTCAACCATCACGCCGCTCATTCCGCCTGGTATTGGCATGATTCTCTATGGGTCCATCGCCAATGTTTCAATCGGCAAGTTGTTTATGGCCGGCATCGCGGTTGGTGCGACGCTGTGCGTTATAATGATGCTGCTGACCTCCGTTATCGCCCACCGGCGCGGCTATGGCCCGACGCGGGACCGCATGCCCGGCTTGATGGAGATTCTCTCCGCCTTCAAACCCGCATTCCTGCCGTTCTGTTTGCCTGTTATCATCATCGGCGGTATTCGCATCGGTGTGTTCACCCCCACCGAAGCGGGCGCGGTCGCGGTCTTCTATGCTGCGTTTCTCGGCTTGTTGTATCGTGAGCTGTCGCTTTCCAAAGTGCTTGTGAGCATCAAGGACACGGTCATCGTGACCGCGACGATCATGCTCATCGTCGGCGGCGCTTCCGCCCTGGCATGGGTCTTGACCCGTGAGCAAATCCCGCAAACCCTCACCATGTGGATGATCAACACGATCAGCAACAAATACCTGTTCCTGATCCTGGTCAATGTCTTCCTCCTCATCGTCGGGATGTTTATTGAAGGCAATGCGGCGACGGTGATTCTTGTTCCCCTGCTCGCTCCTATTGCCCGTGCCTATGGCATTGACGATATCCAGTTCGCCTTCGTTTTCATTTTCAATATGGCGGTCGGCGCCATCACGCCTCCCATGGGAACACTGATGTTTGTTACCTGCGGCATTACCAAATGTAAAATTAAGGACTTCCTGCAAGAGGCGGTCCCCTACTTCGGCATGATGCTCTTCTGCCTCCTGCTCATTACGTTTGTCCCTTGGCTGACCGCCGGATTCATTAGCTTGATGTATTAACGGCTCATGTCCGACGTCACCGCTCACTGAGGAGAATTACTCTTGAACCAAAAAATACTCATCCCGGAACCCGGCCGGGTTGTTGTCGAAGACGCGCCCATGCCGGAGCCAAAAGCTAATGAGGCGCTGGTGCGGGTGATGTTGGGTGGTATCTGCGGATCCGATGTTGGAACCTACCGCGGAACCTTCGCCTATTCGTCGTACCCGAGGATTCCCGGCCACGAGCTAGCCGTCGAGGTTGTCGAAGTCGGCGACAACCCCCACGGCATAGAAAAGGGGATGCTGGCGACAATCAACCCCTACTACAACTGCGGCGTCTGCTACCCATGCCGTACCGGCCGTCAGAATTGCTGCGTTGCCAACGAAACGATGGGGGCGCAGCGGGACGGCGGCTTTATGCGCTATCTGGCTGTGCCGACCGACCGCCTCTACCCCTCTGTGGATCTGGGTCCACGGGAGACGGCGCTGGTCGAACCGCTGTGCATCAGTTGGCACGGCGTCAAACGCGCGTCTGTGCAACCGGGCGAAAAGGTGTTGGTGATCGGAGCGGGAACCATCGGCATTCTCGCCATGCTGTCGGCCAAATATTTCGGTGGCGAAGTGTATGTCGCCGATGTCGCCCCGAAAAAGCTCGAGCGCGCCAAACAATTGGGCGCGGCTGGAATCGTCGTCAATGACTCGCCCGAAGCTCTGGCCGACTGGGTCCGGGAAACGACAAACGGCGACGGTTTCCCGGTGACGGTGGAGGCGGTCGGATTGCCCGGCACGTTCCAGGCCGCAATCGATGCGACGTCATCTGCCGGACGCATGGTGCTTATCGGCATTTCGAAATCCAACGCGACTGACTTCAACTTCACCATGATCCAGAAGAAGGAACTCGCTGTCTATGGTTCCCGCAATGCGGTCAAGGATGATTTCCTCGACGTCATGGCGATGATGCGCTCCACCGGCCTGAAGGCTGACGATATAGTCACCAACGTCTACCCGTTTGCACAAACCCCGCAGGCTTTTGACGATTTCGTCAATCGCGGCAACGACATGCTGAAGGTGCTTATCGACTTTACCGCTTAACTTCTGACCTACCAACAAGAATAACGCGGGTGGAGTGCAGGCTCCACCCGCTTCTTTTTTGATTCTCGATAGTTCCGGCCGTTACTTCTTCATGCCACCTAGGTTCTGTCAATAATTTGATAAGGTTACCGGCTTATTGGAAGAACCGCGCGGGAGTTCACCTCAGTACAGAATGAGGTAGGAAAATTATTGACGATTTCCAGACTCTTCACACCGATAGTTTTACCTCATTATCTCCTTATTTTTTCTTGTTTTACCATCATACGAATCTTGTTTGCGATCTGTAAACAGTTCTCCAAATACATTCCACCAATAGATTCCTCTCGAAATTCACTAATAAAAAGTTGCACAAGTAAATTGATGCGATATCATACGTATGATGGCTGACATCGAATCGATACTTGCAACGAAAGGAGGTGCCACCTCGACTAAACTACACGGCAATTCTTGGTGAACCATGAGGTTTAATTCCGCTCTCGAATTGAAAAGGGAAGACATGGAAAAGGTTGTGCTCTTGGGTGCAGCAGGGAAGATGGGCATGCGCTTAGCTCGTAACTTAAGAAATAGCAAAACTTACGAAACCTTGTATATCGAAAGTTCCCCCAAAGGCGTCAAAAGGCTAGGCGAAATCGGCCTGTCTGTCACCCCGTTTCCCGATGCTATCCCCCAAGCCGATTACGTCATCATGGCACTGCCAGACCGCTTTATCAACAATGTGGCAACGGACATGTTGCCACTCCTCAAGCCCGGCTCGATGGTCATGATGCTGGACCCTGCCGCCGCATTCGCCGGTAAACTTCCGACCAAGCCAGATGTTGATTATTTCGTAACGCACCCATGCCATACCGCTTTTATTAACGATGAAACCGATCCGAAGGCGAAGTCAGACTATTTCGGCGGAGATTATGCCAAACAGAACATTGTCTGCGCCCTCTTCAAGGGAGATGAAGCCCAGTACAGTCGGGGGGAGGCGCTCGCTAAAACCGTGTTCGGCAAGGTGGTGAATTCCTACCGAGTATCAGTGGAACAGATGGCCATCCTCGAACCAGGGCTTGTCGAAACGGTCTGCGCCACCATGCTCTACGGTCTCCGCGCCGCCTTGGACCGCGTCATTGATATGGGTGTCCCTCCGGAAGCGGCTAAAGCATTCCTTATGGGCCACATGCTGGGTGAATCGGTTGTCGTATTTGATTATGTGGACTATAACATGTCTGACGCCTGCCTCGAGGCGGTCAGGCTTGCTACTCCTGTGATTTTCCAACCCGGCTGGCTGGATAAAATCTTTACTATGGATGCCATCCGTAAAAGCGCAAGCGACATCACTGTTTAGGCTTAACGCGGGGACAGTCGGGCTGACAGTCGGGCGAGTTTGTTGTTGCCATATAGATAATTGCGGTGAAAATGGCAAATCGGAGGCGCGCTGCGTCACCGGAGCCAACTCGACCAAGAATCAACCCGGAGTGAGTGTAGATGGATATTGAGCCAAACATGTTTTCCGAGAAAACCGAATCCGGACGCTTCCTGTCAAAGAGCCAGGATTCACGCAATGCGGTGCTGGACTTCTTTGCCACCGGCGGTAGGAGGAGCGCGGTAGACCATGTTATCGACCGTTTCAAAATGCTCTTTCTCCAGCGGATCTTGAATCCAGGAGATCGCATTCCGTCGGAAAAGGAGTTGTCCGACAGCATGAATATTGGCCGGGGCAGCATCCGCGAGGCGGTAAAGGTGTTGGCGGGATACGGGATCCTGGAAATCCGCCGGGGTGATGGCACCTATGTTTCGCAAAACATGGGCACAACTCTATTCGACCATCTTCTTTTTCAAATCCTTGCCAGCGGCTACGACCAGCGCAACCTTATTGAACTGCGAAAACTGATGGAGTACGGGGTTGTCGACCTCGCCATCACCCGCCACACTCCGGAAGACATGGAACTGCTCGACACCGCCCACCTCAGCCTCAAGGGCATTCTCGACAGCGGCGACTATACCGCCGAAGACCTTATCAACGGAGAACGGCGTTTCCATCTCGCCATGAGCCGTGCCACACATAACGAACCGGTACATCGCATTTATAGCTTCACGCTCGAACTTATTCTCCCCACCATCCGCAACACGTTTGAATTGCGCGAAAAGGGGGAGCAATACAAAGTGGTGGTTGGCACTCATACGGAAATTGTGGACGCCATTCGGGAACGAAACCCCGGAAAGGGCATCAGCGCCATCGCTCATTCCATCGACACCTGGATTTACTCCATGGACCGTTTTCCATAACAGTACCTTTCCCTTGATTCGGCTTTTCCCAGCGTAACATGATTGCCACAAGCAATCATGCCCCGTCCCCTACGGCTCATCAACAGCCCAATTCGTGCCATCCCGCCCCGTATCAAGCCGGGACGGCCGGCACGTGCAAAGGAACGCGCCCATGTACATAGCGAGTCAAAGTTACATCTTCGACCGCACCGGCCATTCGCTGGTTGAAGGCATTAAAATCTCGGCGTCACGCGGCATACGGTTCTTCGATTTCTCCTCTAACCGACACAGCGATCCGTCAACTATGCAACCAGGAGACCAGAAGGATGTGGCCAAAGCACTTGGCGACCACGGTGTAGTCGCCTCGCAAATGCTTATAATCATGGCTGACGGTATCGCCTCCAGCAGCGCAGCGGCCCGCGACAAGAATATGGCCTATATGAAGCGGTGTGCGGAATTCATCCGCGCTATGGGCGGCAGGCAGGCGCTCATTTGCGTCGGCGGCTATCGTGAGATTGGCGTTGCCCCCGAACGTTCGTGGGTACATATGCTGAACTCAATCACCGAGTACGCCGAATGGGCAGCGAAAATGGAATTGCTCGTCGGTGTGGAGATGGAGCCGCATGTGTACTATCTCCTCTCCAATATGGACCACCTATATCGCGCACTGCAGGAAATCGGCCTCCCCAACCTTTACCCGAATGTCGATATCGGACATATGTGGATGACCCGGGAGGGTCCCGAATATCTCGATCGATTCGCTGGTCGCCTTTACCACGGCCATCTCAGCGATCACAACGGCATGGCCCATTCCAACAGCGTCATCGGCACAAACGGCGTCCCTTTTTCAGACTACCTGAAGAAATGTCTCGAACTGGGCATAGCCGAAAGCTGCCGCAAGGCGAATATCGAACCGGTCTTTTCGATGGAAATATCGCAGGACGACAGTGCCATCGACAGCGTCGAAAACTGGATTGACCGAAGTATAGCATACCTAAAGAAGAATGTTCCGGAACTGTCACTTTAACCATGTAGCGCAGCAAGTGGGTTTTATCGGAATTACGTCATTCATTCCCATTTTTACAATCGCCATAGGAGAAAACCGTGCGTAGAAAATTCTTCACCGTCGCTATCCTGGCAGCGCTTGTCATGACTGTTACGGCCGCCCAGGCGGGCGAACGCTTTAAGCTCGGATTCACCAGCGAGATTGACAGCAACTATCACAAGGGTGCGATACGGTTCCAGGAGCTGGTAGCTGAATACACAGGCGGCGAGATCATCATCGACGTCTTTCCTGCCAGTCAACTCGGCAGTGAACGCGACCTCATCGAAGGAACATCTCTTGGCACTGTGGAAATGTGCATCAGTTCCTCCGGTCCTCTTTCTAACTTTTCCTCAGACTTCATGGTCATGGATCTCCCCTACTTGGTAACCAGCCGTGAAAAACTCTTCACCACCCTTGACGGCCCCATCGGCCAACAGATCCTGGCAACCCTTGAGCCAGCCAACTTGAAGGGCATGGGATTTTGGGAAAACGGCTTCCGCTGCCTGACCAACAATCGCGCTCCTATCGAAAGCCCAAGCGAACTGGCTGGCATGAAGATTCGCACCATGGAAAACCCCATCCACCAATACACCTTTAACAACTACGGAGCGACCGCTGTACCAATGGCGTGGAACGAGGTATTTATCGCCATGCAACAAGGTGTGATCGATGGACACGAAAACGCCATCAATTCCATCTGGGCCGCCAAAGTGTACGAAGTGCAGAAATACCTATCCCTCACCTTCCATTTCTACTCACCCGCCATCCTGCTCATGAACAACGACCTTTACAACAGCCTCTCCGACAAGCACCGCGAACAAATCAACCGCGCCGCCTTCGAAGCAATGAATTACGAGCGGCAATACTCGGCAGACATCGAACTACAGTTGATCGACGAATTAAAGAAGAAAGGCATGATTGTTGTCGAGGTTGATGTTGAGGAATGGAAGAAGGCCAGCGCCAAGGTCTACGAAGAATTCCGCGACAAGATCAAGCCAGAATACATGAAGGCCTTTATCGGCGAGTAGTGCTCCTTCGATAAGGCTGAGCCCTATTACGTGCTTCAAAATAGTCCGACCTCGAGTTTTTCAATCGCAAAAAACGATTGTGACTCCTGTCAGTCCATTTCGGCCCGCCTTTCGGCGGGAAGGCGGGCCGTCGACTCAGCTATACGAACCTTTTCCATAAGCGAGAATGCTCATGCTTGAACGCTTGAAGAAAATCTTCGGTAATCTCGAAGAATACTTTGTCGCCTTTTTTCTTACCATCATGGTGATCTCGGTCTTCCTGGCCACGGTTGGCCGCTACACAGGCCTGTTTTCCATGCCTTGGGCTGACGAGCTAAGCCGTTATCTTTGCGTCTGGGTGGTATTTCTGGGCATCGGCGCTGGTGCGCGCCACAATGCTCACTTCATCGTCGACATTCTGCCCACAATGCTCTCACCCAAACACCATCGCTGGCAACGAATATTCGTCACCGTCTTTGTCGTGTTCTTCATGGGCGTGCTGGTGTATTACTCCGGCTCGATGGTCTCCCGCATCATCAGGATGAATCAAATATCCGCGTCGATGCGCATCCCCATGTGGACCGTCTATATCGCAATTCCCATCGGCTGTTTCCTGATGGCCATACGAACTGTTCAGGCGTGCGTGGAAAACCTAAAAATGGAATCGGCTGCCGGACCCAATCCCGAGGATGAAATCTAAAAAGGAGATGCCGATATGGCGGTTATTCTGTTCTTTGTATTGTTCCTCACACTTTTCCTGGGGATACCCATTAGTCTGTGCATGGGATTCTCGGTCTTTGCCACGCTGATCCTGACAGGGTCCCGCATACCTCCCATTATGATCACCCAGCGCATGTTCACCTCGCTTGACAACTTCATCTTTCTGGCCGTCCCCTTCTTTATCCTGGCCGGTGAAATCATGCAGCGGGGGGGCATTTCCAAACGGCTGGTCTCCTTTGCCCAATCCATCCTGGCCGGTCTGCCGGCAAGTCTGTCAGTTATTACCACCGTTTCGTCCTGCTTCTTCGGCGCGATCTCCGGCTCCAACCCTGCGACCGTCGCCGCCATCGGCGGATTAATGATTCCCCGAATGGTCGAAACGGGGTACCCAAAGCCCCGTGCCGCCGCCATCGCCGCCGCTGCCGGGACGCTCGGTGTGGTGATCCCGCCCAGCATTTCCATGATCACATACTCGATGATGGCCAACGTATCAGTGGGGAGTATGTTTATTTCCGGCGTGGTGCCGGGATTGATCATGACAATCGTCATCTCCGTAGTCAGTATGTTGTTGTGCAGAGGATATGAATCCAATCAATCCATGCGCCTTGCTTTCAGGGACATGCTGGCCGTGTTTGCAGGAGCCGTGTGGGCGCTACTTATGCCTGTCATTATCCTGGGGGGTATCTACGGCGGCATCTTCACGCCCACCGAAGCGGCCGCGGTCTCTTGCGTCTATGCTTTCTTCGTGGGAAGATTCATCTATAAAGAACTGACCATGCGTGAAATGGTGAACGTGATGATCAGGACAGCGCGGAGTACGGCGGTCGTGTTATTTATCGTTTCAATGGCGTCGTCATTCTCGTGGCTGATGACCTCGACTGGCATTCCCGGTTATATTACCGAAACACTGCTCGGAGTTTTCCATAGTAAATACGTGCTACTCTTGATGATGAATGTGGTTCTGCTCTTTTTTGGCTGCTTCCTCGAGACGCAATCTATAATCCTCCTTATGACCCCGATACTCCTGCCGCTCGCGACGCACCTGGATTTGCATCCGATAGCGTTGGGCGTCATCATGGTCATCAACACCTCCGTCGGCATGGTTACTCCTCCAATGGCGGTCAACCTCTTCGTCGCCAGCGGTATTTCCGGTGTCTCAATTCCAGCGGTTAGTTGGGCGGTCGTGCCATACTTTGCTGCCCTGGTGGGATTACTCGTCGCATTCACCTACTTGCCATTCATTTGTACTTTTCTCGTGGTATAGAAGATTACGCAATAAGTGGGGAAGACCTTGGAGTCTTCCCCTTTTTGATGTCATTTCGAAATTGATGTTATCGACAGAACGAAGAACCATGTAGCCCGTCAAGCGTTTAAAGAGGCCTTTTTACGGTCTACATGCACTGAATTGATTACCCTATGCGCTGGTTTTTCCAAGACGGGATTATATCTCCTCTTCACCGCAAATATACCCGTGCAGCCGGCCCTCTTCATCCACCCACGGTATGAATCCGTCCTTGTCTTTGGCTGGGCGGATGCCGTTCTCGGTTTTGCGGTCGGTACCGCCTTGTCCGAATTCCCGAATCCAGACAGCGGGACTGGTGCCGAAGAACTTTTTGAACACGGTGGAAAAGTGCTGCGATGAGGCAAAGCCCAAGTCCAGCGCAACATCGGTTATATTGCTGCGTCGGCCGCACACCAGCTTGCGGGCCGCCATTTCAAGGCGTCGCCGCTGCAAATATTCGCCGGGAGGTATACCTACCTGATCCCGGAATTTCCCCTTGAATCGAGACTCGGACAAGCATGCCGCTTCCGCCAACTCGGAGACCGAGTAGTGGCGCATTGGGTTATTCTCCATAATTTTCAGCGTCTTGGCGATGTCAGGGCTAATGTCGTCCTCCCACGCGTCCGATGCCGCCCCGGCAATATCAAGCAGCCATTCGGCCATAAGCGCGGACATTTCCATGGCGGCGAGGGGCGACGGCCCTTCACGGCATAATTGTAACATCCGGGCATAAAGTCCCCGCATTTCCGAACCGGCACGGAATTGCCTTCTCGGCAAATCCCACAAGGCGTCCAAAAGCGGCGCCGCCCGTTTCGCCCCGAAGCCGAGGAAGGGGCGGCCAGGCTTGGGCAGGCGAATTTGCATCCAGAAATGCAGACCGCGCCCATGCAAATACGAGCCGCTGCCGTGAACCTCGTCCGGCCAGGTAATAAAGACCTGGTTGCCGCGCAGGTGATAGTCTTTTCCGCCGACGCGGTAGACGCGTTCCCCTTTGAGAATATGGTTGATTTCCATGCATCCCTTGTGGAGATGCGTCGGCAGGGCCAGCGTGGTGAAGGGTAGATTTTGCGCGGCGAGATACGGCACCTCCGGTAGGCCGAAGGCGGCGAGGTCGTAGATCAGGCGTTTGCCGTTTGCCGGCAGGTTCAGGTTAATCCGCATGTTTCAAAAAGTATCATGGTACAATGGTGGAAGAATAGCGTGGAAAAGATGGTATAGTGCACGTGTTGACAGACAACAAATGTCATCTGTGCCAGTCCCTTTACCCCTTGCATCCGATCCCACGAAGCGCCGCACCGACTCCGAACAGCAAAATGGACGCCCAAACCATTGTAATGCATGACATTACTACGGCAAGGATATATTGTCTGCCGTGGAGATATGACAAACCGGTATGTCGCTGGTGTGTTGTTGTAGAGTTCGACTGTAAAGGAGAAGCAATGATTAAACGTTTTGCCGTGGCGCTGTTTCTGGTCCTCGCCCTGGGCCTGCCCCTGTGCGCCACCGCCTTCGGCGGCGAGAAGCTGGTGTTCGGCGTCAGCCTTATGTCTCTTCGTCACCCGTTCTTCCAGGAAATGAAGGACGAGATGGAGAAAACCGCCAAGGAGATCGACGTGGTGCTTCGCCTCACCGACGCCGATTTCGACGCAGGCAGGCAGGTTCGTCAGATTGACGACTTTGTCCAGCAGAAGGTTTCAGCCATTATTCTCGCGCCGTGCGACTCCAAGGCCGTCGCTCCCGCCCTCAAGAAAGCCATCGACAGCGGCATTCCCGTCGTCACCGTCGATGTGGCTGCCGAAGGCGTGGACGTCGTCAGCCACTGTGCCTCCGACAACGTCGCCGGCGGCCGTCTGGCCGGCAAGCTGATGGTCGGCGCACTTAAGGAACGCGGCGTTGATGCCGGCGTCATCCTCATTGTCGATCATACCGGGGTAACCTCCACCGCCCAGCGCGTTGAAGGCTTCAAGGAAATCGTCAGCGCCGAACTGCCCGGCATCTCCATGGAAACACTGAACGCCATCGGTCAGCGCGACCGCGCCATGGCGGTAACCGAGGACGCGTTGCAGCGCTTCGGCGACACCCTGGTCGGTGCCTTCGGCGTCAACGACGACTGTGCCCTCGGAGCTCTCTCCGCCATCGAACGCGCCGAAATGCTCGAGAACGTCTCGGTCTGCGGCTACGACCTTGGCGACGAATCCCGCGCCGCCATCAACGAAGGCCGCATGGTCGGCGATACGGTTCAGTTCCCGTCCAAAATCGGCAGCACCGGTCTGGTGACCGCCTATGAGTACGTGACGGGCAAGAACACCAACCCGCCCAAGAACAACCCGGTCGAAGTCGGCACCTATACGGTGGACGGCTTCCGCGACCAGCACGGTAACCTCGTCAACTAAAGAAGCATTGGCCGCGGGCGCCGATGCGTCCGCGGCCTTTTCCACAGCGCCGGAGACACGCCATGTACATGCACGAAACTATCGCCTCTCTCGAATCGACGCCCCGCATCGCGCGCCTCAAGGATCGCATGCTGGCTGAACCGCGATACCTTTCGCTGGAACAGGCGCTCATCATTACCGAAGTGTACCAGAAGCACCCGGATGAATCCGCCGCGCGGAAACGCGCCCTGTCCCTCTCCGAAGCAATGCGCCGCATCTCCATCGCCATCGACCCGGAGGAGTTGATTGTCGGCAATCGCACCGCCGGCGTTCGTGCCGGAGTGGTTTTTCCTGAAGCAGGCATATCGTGGATTGACAAGGAAATCGAATCCTTGCACAGCCGCCCGCAGGACCGGTTCAACGTCCATCCCGAGGACATCGCCACGTTCAGGGAAAAAATTGCACCGTATTGGAAAGGCCGAAGTCTGGAAGACACCATCCGTGCCGAAGCGGGAACATTGGTTGATGCAATCGGCAAGGTGGTCAAGATAAACCAAAAGGATCACGCCCAGGGTCATATTTGTCCCGATGTCGCGTCCTGGCTGGAAAAAGGCCCTCACGGGCTTTATCTGGAAGCTCAGGCGAAAATGGCTGAAGCCACGGCTCCAGAGCAGGTGGAGATGTACGCCTGCGTTATGACGGTTACCGAAGCGGCCTGCGACTTCATGCAGCGTTATGCCGCACTTGCGCGAGAAATGGCGGCTAAGGACAATGCCAACAGGGACAACCTTACCGAAATCGCACGGATCTGTGATAAGCTATCGCGAGAGGGAGCCTCGACGTTTCGCGAAGCGGTGCAATCCATGTGGTTTCTTTTTACCCTCCTTCATCTTGAAAGCAACGCCTCTTCCTTTTCACCCGGAAGAGCTGATCAATATCTGTATCCATATTTCAAACACGATCTGGAATCGGGGGCGCTGGATCTTTCAGCCGCTCTGGAAATCATTGAAGCGCTCTGGCTGAAGTTCAACCAGATCGTCTACCTTCGGAATTCCCACAGCGCCAGTTTTTTCGCCGGTTTTCCCATCGGCTTCAATGTGGCACTGAGCGGTACCGACCGCGATGGCAGAGACGCGACGAACGAATTATCATTCTTATTCCTGAAGGCACAGGCCCATATCGGCCTCCCCCAGCCAAACCTGTCCGCACGGTTGCATCGCGACACACCGCAAGAACTGTTGGACGAGTGCTCGCGGGTTGTCGGTTTGGGAAGCGGCATGCCGCAGATGTTCAACGACGAAGGGGTCGTTCCCGCTTTGACCGCGCAAGGCATCAGCCTCGAGGACGCGCGCGATTACGCCATAGTGGGCTGTGTTGAACTCACCACCCAAGGCAATAATCTCGGCTGGTCCGACGCGGCCATGTTCAACCTCCCCAAAGCGCTTGAGCTGGCGCTGAACGACGGCCGCTGTCTCATGACCGGCGCACAACTCGGTCCGCGAACCGGGACGCTGGCCGACTTCGACACCTATGAAAAACTTGAAGCAGCCTTTACCGCACAAATCGACTTCTTTTTCGGCGAAATGATCAAAGCGTGCGAAAAGGTGGAGGAAATCCACCAGCGGCTCCTTCCCACCGCCCTGCTCTCTTCGGTTATCCGCGACTGCCTCCACAAGGGAGTCGACGTGACGAAGGGTGGTTCGCATTACAATTATTCGGGCATTCAGGCAATCCAGCCTGCCAACATCGCCGACAGTCTCGCCGCGCTCAAGAAACTTGTTTACGATGAGAAGAAGATCGACCGCACCGTGCTGCTGGAGGCATTGCGGTCCAACTTTAGCGAGTTTGAGGAATTACGCCTGCAGCTCTTAAACAAGGCACCCAAGTATGGCAACGATGTCGAATGGGTCGACTCAATAGCGGCACAGTGGATCGCCCTGTTCGCGGGCAAGTTCAAGGGGCTCAAAAATTACCGGGGCGGTCCCTACCACACCGGAATGTATACGGTAAGCGCCCACGTGCCCATGGGAGCCAATGTCGGCGCAAGCCCGGACGGTCGCATGGTCGGTGCTCCCCTCGCCGACGGCGGCATGTCTGCGGTTTACGGGCGCGACAGCAAAGGCCCGACCGCACTTCTCAATTCAGTGTCCCGTATCGAATCGCGGCTCGGGTCCAATGGCACGCTGCTAAACATGAAATTCCTGCCGCAGTTTTTCAAAACCGAAGAAGGCATTCGCAAGTTTTCTTCATTGCTGCGGGCGTTCGTCGCTCTCCGCATCAACCACGTCCAGTTCAACGTGGTGAATAAGGAGGATTTATTGGCGGCACAAAAATCACCCGATCAATACCCGAACCTGACTATCCGCGTGGCCGGATATACCGCTTACTTCACGGAATTAGCCAAAGATCTTCAGGACGAAATTATCGCCCGGACAACCTACGAGGACGCATGAGCATCGGGACCGTTTTCGATATCCAGCGATTCTCAATCCACGACGGTCCAGGCATCCGCACCACGGTGTTTCTGAAGGGTTGTCCGCTCCGTTGCGCTTGGTGTCAGAATCCGGAAGGGCTGGAACAGCAAATAAGGGTGTGGAATTTCGACAACCTTTGTGTCGGTTGCGGTCGCTGCACCCAGGCTTGTCTTAGCGCAGCGGTCGTTCTTGATGCTGGCGGCAAGCCTCGTATCGACCATGACCGGTGCACCCGCTGTGGCCATTGTGTTGAGGCTTGCAACCGCAATGCTCTCACGCTGGATGGCTACGAAATCGAAGCGGGTGAACTCGCCCGGCAGCTCCAGCGCGACAGCGTCTTCTTCGCGACCTCTGGCGGCGGGGTGACTTTCTCCGGAGGCGAGCCGCTTGCCCAGGCGAATTTTGTCACGGATGTCGCCGCGCGCCTGAAAGAGGGTGGCGTGTCAACAGCGGTGGAGACGTGCCTTGATGTGGCGTGGGAAGCAGTGGAACAGGTGATGCCGGTGCTGGATTATTTCCAGGTTGATATCAAGCTCGCTGACACCATTCGACATGCCAACGCAACAGGACACGGCAACGAACGGATTCTGGCAAATTTTCGCCGCCTTGCCGAGTCTCTCGACGACCACCGCTCGCGACTCCGCATCCGAGTACCGCTCGTGCCAGGCTTTACCGCCGACCGGGAAAACATTACGGCAATAGCCAGGCTGGTCGCATCGGTGGATGCGTCAATTCCGGTGGAGCTGATGAATTTCAATCCGCTCGCCGCTGCGAAGTATCGGCGTATGCCTGATAGGCCGTACGATTTTGTCGAGACGCGAGCCTACAGCGATGAGGAAATGGAGGCGTTCCGAAATATGCTGGTCGGAGTCGCCGTCATTCGATAGATATTTTACGCGCAATCGATTCATCAGCCGAACCGAACGCACGACATGTATTCATAATTCCGATAAAGGAAAACCATGGACGAGATAACGGGCCGATTTCTCGCTGCTGCCCGATCCGGCGAACCGGTATATATCACAGATGTGCGTCGCGGATTCGCTGCGTTGGACAAGACGAAATCATTCACGCTCGATCTCGCGCTGCAGCGCCTTGACGGCGGCCTTCGCGTCTTTCCTCTGCGTCTGCCTTTTTTTGCCGAAGCGGGCGAGGATAAACGCCGTTTTGTCATCGACTATTTCATGGCTGAAGCATACAACATGCTCTCCAGCTTGGGCGGGCGAACTCTTACGCTGCATTGTTCTGCCGAATTTGCTGAAGGAGCGATTCTTTTCGATTCGTTCATGCAGGGCTTCGGCGTCGATCTACCGACCAGCCGCCGGACTGGATATGGCAAGTGCCTGAACGTCATCGACCGCATGCTTCCGGCCTTGTTTCCCAACGCTTCGGCTAAGGATCGCCGCTTTCGGGTTGAAATGTCGTCTGAACCTGTACCGGATAGTCCCCTGCCGTTGTCAACCGGCGGTGACGTGGTGGAGGTCTTTACCCGCGCGGCGCGCGATACCTGCGGCAAGACCCTTCTTGGCATTGATATCGGCGGCACCGATATCAAGCTGGTGTTGGCCCGTGACGGCCGCATCGTTTGTTGTAAGGAGTACGACTGGTACCCGGCAGGCATGTCGACGGTAGAGGAGTTTGTCACGCCGGTTATCACCCTGGTCAAATTGCTTGCCTGGACCGGCAAAGCGGATTGCGCCGGCGACGCCGCTCTGGCGAACCATTTCCACACCGCGCTCGGCAAGGACGCCACCGTAGATGCAATGCAGGCGGCAGTTGATGCGGCGGAGGCCATGTACGGATCGTGCAACTTCCTTTTCGACGGCATCGGCATGAGTTTTCCTGATGTGGTCGTCGCCAACAAGATTGTCGGTGGCGAGACCCTTAAGACGAGAGGCATGCGCGATGCATGGGGCGAGAAATACGATAAGGAATTCGAAAAACTCACCCATCTCGACGACGTCCTGCGGCCGTTTGTCAAAAAGGACGGTGTAGTCGGCATCATAAACGACGGCCCCATGGCGGCTTTTACCGCCGGCGTGGAAGCAGCCGTATCCAGCCCCGACGATGTCCAGAGCGGCGTCTTCGCCCACACTCTCGGCACCGAACTCGGCACCGGCTGGGTGACGGAGACCGGTGCTTTTCCAGACATCCCGCTGGAGGTTTACAATTTTATTATCGATCTCGGCTCGTATCCGGAACGGAAATTCGAACCAGACGATGTCCGCAGTCTCAACAACTTTAACACCCGGCTTCCAGGTACCCTGCAGAAATATACCAGCCAGACCGGCGTATTCCGTTTGGCCTTGAAATATCTGCCCCATTCTCGCCCCGATATCCTCGCATCACTGCGCGAGAAAGGATTCATTGTCGAACGTGGCGGCGGTTTGTATGTGCCGACCGCTCCCCGCGACATGAGGAAGCCTTTCCTTGAATACATGATGGAGTTGACCGAACAGGAGAACGATCCCGATCTTGACCAGATATTTGAGCAGATCGGCGTGGCCCTCGCGGTGACGGGTCTGGAAGTCGACTACCTTCTCACCCCTGCCGCGCGTCGGCGTACCTTGTTTGGTCGGCTGGTCAAGCGCGCCGCATGTTTCGAACGCATGCGCCGGGGTGCGCTTTCGTACGACCAAGACGCGGATCTGGCGGTCGCGGACGAAACGATTGCCGAGACGCCGCTCATGCGCGAACTCGGCGCGAGCACGGAATATACTGTCGCCCAGTTTGCCCAGGCGGTGGGAGCGGTCTACTTCGCCAACTCCCTACTTGATTGAACCGGCCTCGGGCAGAAGATGTTCGTCTACGCCCGAGGCGTTTGGCAGCACCATGCAGGAAAAGGAATCTCATGGCGGATAAAACGGATTCAGCGGTAAGAGCTGAACGAACGGTAACACAGGAAGGCCTCTGGGCATCATTACTCAAGGTCAACAAGCTGGTCTATGTACTCGTCTTCCTCTGTCTCCTGGTCTGGCTTCTAACCGATATTTTCGGTGTGGGGAATGTGGGGAACAAATGGGTGTTCTTGACCCGGCGCAATATCTCCAACGTTCTCAACCAGGTTAGCATCAACGCCGTCATTGCCTTCGGCATGACGCTGGTGATCCTCACCAAAGGTATCGAC
This sequence comes from Planctomycetaceae bacterium, assembly GCA_021205245.1. Lineage (GTDB taxonomy): Bacteria > Planctomycetota > SZUA-567 > SZUA-567 > SZUA-567 > JAJBSZ01. The sequence continues at coordinate 36,645 of JAJPXZ010000179.1, read as the reverse complement.
CTGTCGGTCGGGTCGGTGGTGGCGGCAACCGGCGTCTTTCTGTCCGTGATGTTTGTCGACTGGCAGATGCCGTTGTGGCAATGCTACATTCTCACCATGCTCGCGGGTGCATTGACCGGCGTGTTCAACGGTGCGTTGGTGGCATTTTTCAAACTACCGCCGTTCATCGCGACATTGGGCAGCCTGACGATCTTCCGGGGTATCGCTTTCCTCATGGTGGATGGACGTGCAAAATTCATCAGTGACCGCTCGTTCCAGGTGGTTGGTCGCGGCTTTTTGGACATCGGCATCCCGGTACCCTGGGCGGTGGTGATAATGCTCTTGTTCTTCGTTGCGTTTCAATTCCTGATGACCATGACCACATTCGGCCGCAAAGTCTATTTCCTTGGCGGCAACGAGCAGGCGGCGACGTTGGTGGGCATCCACGCCAAGGTCATGCGCCTGGTCATCTTTTCCATCATGGTGTTTATTACTGGCTTTGGCGGCATCATGGTTGCGTCGCGGCTCGGTTCCGGCTCACCCAACATCGGCACCGGCTACGAAATGGACGCGATCGCGGCGGTGGTAGTGGGCGGCACCAGCTTTCTTGGCGGCAAGGGTACTATTGTCGGCACACTGCTTGGAGCCATCACCATCGGCATTATCGCCAACGGCATGAACCTGATGGGCATTTCGCCCTATTTCCAATTCCTCGCCAAAGGCGTCATTATTCTTCTGGCGGTGATTCTCAGTTCCGACTACGCCGGCTTCGGAGGCAGGCGCAAATAACCGGCCCTGCCGACTGCGCGTTCCATGAGGAGACACATAATGACCGCACCAGCGGAAAAACCCATTCTCGAAATGCGAGGGATCGGCAAGTCCTTTCCCGGCGTCAAGGCGTTGGACAATGTCAACTTCCACCTCTTCAAAGGCGAAGTCCTGGCGCTGATGGGAGAGAACGGGGCGGGTAAATCCACCCTGATGAAAATCCTGTCCGGAATCTACACCCCCGACGCCGGAGCCATCGTCATGGACGGCAAGGAGGTCGCCTTCGCCGATACTAATGCAGCCCGCGACGCAGGCATCGCCATTATCCACCAGGAGCTGAACCTGTGTGAAAACCTCTCGGTGGCGGCGAACATGTTTTTAGGCCGCGAATCCATCGGCGGATTTGGTTACCTCGACGACGCGGCGGCGGAAGATAAAACGCGGGAAATCCTCCACAGCCTCGGCCTTGACATCGATCCAGCCACCATCATGGCCCGCCTGTCGCCTGCCCAAAAGCAGATGGTTGAAATCGCCAAGGCGGTAAGCCAAAACGCCCGCATCATCGTTATGGACGAGCCGACGTCATCTCTTACCTCGGCCGAAGAGGAAGTCCTCTACGACCTCATCGGCAAGCTGAAGAGCCAAGGCGTCAGTATCATTTACATCTCCCATAAAATGCAGGAGATTTTCCGTGCCTGCAACCGGGTGACGGTGCTCCGCGACGGTCAGTATATCGGTGACTCCAAAGTATGCGACGTGACCGAGGACAAATTGATCGAAATGATGGTCGGCCGCTCATTCGACAACATTTATCCGCCAGCGCCGGGCGTACCCGCCGACGCGCCTGTGGTGTTCGAAGCGAAGGACGTGACCGCCGACGGGGTGGTGGAACCCAGCAGCTTTACCGTGAGGCGCGGCGAGATTCTCGGCTTCGCCGGTCTGGTTGGGTCGGGGCGCACCGAACTCGCAAAAGTCATCTTTGGCGCGATTCCCATGACCGGTGGCGAAATGCGACTGGACGGTCGTGCCCTCGACATCCACTCCTGCCGCAGCGCCATCGCTGCCGGTATCGCTTTTGTACCAGAGGATCGCAAACTCGAGGGGTTGTCGCTGGACCATTCCATCGCCGACAACATCACCGCGTCCAATTACAAGCGGGTGTCGTCGCGTGGTATTATTCGGAAAACGAGCGTGCGTGAGCTGGTTGTGGACGGCATCGAACGGCTACGTATCAAAACCCCCGGCGGCCACACATCAGCTCGATCGCTGTCGGGCGGCAACCAGCAAAAAGTCATCCTCGCCCGCTGGCTCAGCCGCCAACCGAAGATAATAATTCTCGACGAACCAACGCGCGGCATCGACGTGGGTGCCAAGGCGGAAATCTATGCCATTATGCGGCAGCTTGCCGCCGACGGCGTCGCCGTCATCATGATTTCATCCGATTTGCCCGAGGTGCTTGGCATGTCCGACCGAGTGGCGGTTATGCGCGAAAGAAAACTGGTTGCGATTCTGGATCGCTCGGAAGCGAGCCAGGAATCGATTATGACCCATGCGGCGGGAGGGAGTAAAAGTGCCTGAATCCATGATCAGCAGCAGCCGTTCGCGCAAGCGTAGCGGCTCCGGAATTCCCATGCTGTATGTCCTCATCATCGGCATCGCCCTCTTGTTGTTTGTGGTGTGCGATCTCGCCCGGTATGAGAACTACACCGGCGGCTGGGTATTTTTTCAATCCGGCAATGTCCTGAATATTCTCAACCAAGTGTCGACCAACGCCATTATTGCGTTCGGCATGACGCTGGCGATCGTCATAACCGGCATCGACCTTTCCGTCGGTTCGGTGGTCGGATTGTCCGGCGTCATCCTCTGTACAATGATGATCGATTACGGCATTGGCCTGCTGCCGTCGCTGCTCGTCGTCCTGGCTCTTGGGCTGGGGATTGGGCTTTTGAACGGATATATCATCGCGTTTTTCCGCATCCCCGCTTTTGTCGCCACGCTGGCGTCCATGATCATCATCCGGGGTGCGGCGCTGTTGCTGGTTAACGGCGTCCCCATTTTCAACGACGACCCCGCATTTCTCTATCTCGGCAACGGCATTCTCTTCGGCTTCTTGCCCATGCCGGTGGCTATCATGATCCTCGTCGCCATACCCTTCGTCTACATGACCAAGAAAACCATCTGGGGACGGCGCGTCTACGCCCTGGGCGGCAACGAGGAAGCGGCTACCCTCGCCGGGGTTAATGTTTTCCGGGTCAAGCTCATGGTCTTTGGTTTATGCAGCCTGGGTGCAGCCATTAGCGGTATCGTCCACGCCAGCCGGCTTGGCTCGGGCCAACCCATCGCCGGCGAAGGCTACGAGCTCGACGCCATCACCGCCTGCGTCATCGGCGGAACCAACATGAACGGCGGATACGGCACCATTGCCGGAACGCTTATGGGTGCGGTGCTGATCGGTCTCATCAACAACGGCATGAACCTCCTGGACATCTCGCCCTATTGGCAGCTTATTCTTAAAGGCTGCATCATCCTCGTTGCCGTTATTATCGATTGCAACTATTCGTCGCGGCGACGCTAGACTTCCCGCTCCCTCGCAATACGAGCCGCCCGCGCTGTAAAGGCGCGGGCGGTTAACATTATGACCGGTCGGAAGGTTTGTACCGGCCTTTGGATTTTTAAGAGTCAAATGTCACAATGATTTTATTATTGGTTGCACCCTTCTGGAAACGGTCGAACCATTCGGGCATATCATCCAGCGTGATTCGCTGACCAACGAGAGGCTCCAGATTCAGGCCGCTTCGCAGGAGTGCGATGGATTGTCCGAGTGTCTTTTCAAGTGCATACGAACCGATGAGCTTCCAGTCGTTGTAATACAGGTCAAACGGGTTGATCGTGGCTTTGCTGTTGATCGGACACGCGCCAAAAGCCATAAACGTTCCCGTCTTCGCGGTGAGCGGAATAGCCATTTCAACAACCTTGGGCGCACCGGTAGCGTCGATGACCACATCGAATCCACGCGGGAAGGCTTCTCTCAGTTCGGCAACCGTTCCGATGCCGGAAAGGTAGGTCTGGTCGGCACCCAGCGTCTCAGCCATGTGGAGTTGTTCAGCCTTGAGATCCACAACGACAACCTGTGCGGCTCCTCGCCGTTTGGCCATGAGAAGGTGCATGAGGCCTATCGTGCCGGCGCCGAAAATCACCACAGACCCACCAAGCGGTATGACAATCTTATTATGCGCATTGATGACACAGCCCAAAGGCTCGGCCATTGCGGCTTGGTCAAGATTGAGGCCGGCCGCCGAAAATACACATCGTTCAGGTACAGTCACGTATTCAGCAAACGCACCACTACGCGTATTACCAATGACCTGAATGTTTTCACAGTGAATCTGCTTGTTTTGTTTGCAGTAATAACACGATTCGCAAAAGATGTTGGGATCGGCGGTAACCGGGGCTCCAACCGTAAAGCGTGTCACCCCTGCCCCAACCTCTGCGACCACACCGGAAAACTCGTGGCCGGGAATGAGGGGATATTTCGACGGATGCTCTCCCTTAAACGTATGAATGTCAGTCCCGCAGAATCCTGACGCTCTTACCTTGATCAAGACTTCACCCGGGCCTGCTTCGGGTTTGGGTACATCCTGCAACTCGGCCTTACCCGGTTCGACTATGACGAATGCCTTCATGTCCTCTCCTTGATTGTTCCATTACGGAACGAGCGCCACCTTTACGGCCGTTGGGTCGTTTTCCGCCGTGTTAAATGCTTCTTTCCATTTCTCGAGTGGGAATGAATGGCTGACGACACCTTCGCTCTTAAGCGAACCATTACTCAATCCCTTTATGACGGGTGGATAACAGTATGGGCCAAGATGCGACCCGAGGATATCGATTTCTTTTACATCGCCAATAATATTCCAGTCGGCAAGAATCTCTTTTGGGAACACGCCAAACTCCACAAAACGGCCGAGATTGCGCACCAGCTTCAAGCCTTGCTGGACGCTTGACTGACTGCCGGCTGCATCGATATATATATCGCACCCATAGCCATCGGTGAGCCTGTTTATCGCCTCGAAGACGTCCTCGTTTACAGGGTCCATAACGATATCGGCACCAAATGCCTTTGCCATTTCCCGACGATTTTCCCGAAGGTCCAACCCGATAAGCAGGCGGGGTGAAAGTCCGGCGGCGACATTGATCATGCCCAGCCCAATACAACCGAGTCCCGAGACGACGACCACGTCATTATGGTGGATTTTCGCCCTCTCCACCGCATGCATGCTGCATGCGTATGGTTCGGTCAGAACGGCCTTTTCCAGAGGCAGATCCTTTGGCAGATGGTGGTTCCTCCCCCGGTGGTGGAACTTCATATACTCGGCAAATCCACCCTGCGTATGTTTCTTGAATCCATACACGTCGGACTGTCTGCACATCCAGTAATTGCCCGACCTGCAATACCTGCATTCATTACAAGGGACGATCTGCTCGGAGATCATAAGATCACCGAGTTCCACCCCTTCGACACCATCACAGAAGGCAACGACTTCACCGTAAAATTCATGCCCCCCGATACACGGGGCCTCGATATATCTATCCTTTTCCGAAGTACCCCAGATGCGTATGCCGCCGTGGAGGGTTTTGATGTCTCCGGCGCAGATACCTGCTCCAAGAACGCGGATAAGGATTTCGCCGCGCTCAACCGTCGGAACAGGCACCTGTTCAAGCCGGAAGTCACCGGGGCCGTACATCAGGAGCGCTTTCATGTCTTTGGGCACCATGTACTCCATTCTCCTTATTTTGGATGCTCAGTTTAAATCGCCTTACTGCGAAAGAGAGAGACGAGCCTGCCGAACGAGAACTTATCGGAATTACGCAGGGCATCGACAGAGACGGCGATGAAGATAACAACGCCCTGAACAAACATCTGGTAGTACGCCGAGACGTTCAGGAGGTCGAGTGAGTTCTGGATCAATCCCATCATGATAATGCCAAGGAAGGTACCGATGAGACGGCCTTTGCCGCCGCAGGTCACGCTGGCACCGCCAATGACGCATGCGGTGATTGCCTGCATGTCCAGACCCTGGGCGATGGCTGCGGGAGCCGAATCCATGCGGGAGATCAGGATAATACCGGCAAAACTAGCGAGCAAGCCAGCAAGGACATAGACGACGATAATGACCTTGCTATTATTGATACCGGCGATTCGTGTGGCAACCGGGTTGCCGCCGACAGCATAGATAGTTCTTCCGAATGTGGTCCTGGCCAGGAACCAGGAGAACACCAGGAAAAGCGCGAAGGTCCAAATCACCGGCATGGGAATACCAAAGATTCTTCCGGCGCCGAACTCCAGAAACGCTTCGGGAAAGCCGTACAACGGTTTGCCTTTGGAAAATACCAATTGCAGCCCACGAGTGACCTGCTCCAGGGCGAGGGTGGCGATGAGGGGCGGAATACCGATCTTTGCCACCGCGATGCCGTTCACCACACCCACGAGCGCGCCTATGACCAGGCATATAACGCATGCGATAGGCCACGGGACTCCCTGGAGTATGGAAAAGGCCCCGACCCATGCCGACAACGCCAGCGTACCGCCAACGGAGAGATTGATACCACCGGTGAGGATGACCATAGTCATGCCAATGGCGGTAATGCCATAAACCGATACATACTGCACAATGTTTATGAGGTTCGATATCCTGAGAAAATACGGCGAGGCTATCGACATGATAATGGCAAAAACGATGATGATTGTCAGCAATACCATCTGCTCGCGCAGTCTTCCATAGAAATTCCGTAATGATTCGCCCATGATCGGGGTCTCCCTGCGTCTCCGTTGGTTTATAAGGATAGAGGCTTCACGCTCCGTGCGGCGCTAACTGATCATGTGCATCAGCGTTTGCTTATCGACTTTTTTGGCCTCTACTTTGTTGATGATTTCACCTTTTTTCAGGGCGATAATCTCGTCACACACATCAAGGAGTTCTTCCAATTCGGATGAAAACACGATGACCGCGACGCCTTTCGCCGCCATCTCGGCGAGAATGTCGTATATTTCCGCTTTTGCGTAGACATCCACACCTCTGGTAGGCTCATCCAGCATGAAGATTTTCGGGTCCGCGGCGACGCATCGCCCAATGATGACTTTCTGCTGATTGCCGCCGCTCAAGCTCACCACCTCCTGCTCGACCGATGAACATTTCACCGTCATGCGGTCGGAAAGAGCCGTCGCATACTTCTTTTGTTTTTTGCGATCGACAACGCCAAGCCGGTTACTCATCTTGTTCATGATGGAAAGCGTCTCATTTTCCCGGATGGAAAGGAGAGGAACAAACCCTTCGGTTTTCCGGTCCTCCGAGACAAACGCGACGCCGCTGTCCATCATCAGTTGAGGTGTTGGCTTGGCGATCGGCTTTCCGAAAAGACGAATCTCGCCCGCGTCAAATGGGTCCAGCCCGAAGATGGTCCTGGCGAGTTCGCTTTTACCTGCACCCAGCAATCCGCACACGCCCAGGATTGTCCCGGGATGAACCGCCAGATTGACATCGGTAAAGCGATTGCCGCTCGAAAGACCGCGCAATTCCAGCGCCGGGGTTCCGGCGGTTGAAATGGATTTTCTCTTGTGGTCCCTCGTCTTGAGCGCCTTACCCATCATGGCGGTAATCAAGGTCTCTTTATCCACTTCCTTGGCGTTGAAAACGCCGTTGTTGACTCCATCCTTGATGACGGTGACCCGATCTGAGAGGAGCAGGATATCCTCGAGAAAGTGCGAGATAAAGATAATTGAGACGCCCTGCTTTTTTAGCTTCTCGACTATCGAGATGAATACCTCCTTCTCGTGTTCGTTCAAGGACGAGGTGGGTTCGTCAAGCGCCAGGATCTTCGCGTTCATGGTCAAGGCTTTGAGGATTTCGATAATTTGCTTTTCAGCTGCCCGGAGCGGTCGTACCAGCGCCGAGGCGTCGAGTTTGACCTGAATCATATCTATAAGTTCTTGTGCCCGTTTAACCGTCTTCTTCTCGTCAAACAACCCGATGGCGTTTTTTTCCAAACGGCCGATGAAGATGTTTTCCGCGACGGTGAGATCGGGACAAATGTTGAGTTCCTGGTGAACGAAGGAAATTCCGTATTTTTCAGCGTCGGAAGATTGCCGAATATCCGCCCGTTTTCCTTCGATGAGTATTTCGCCAGCATCCGGCAAATGGATTCCATTCAGAATTTTCACCAGGGTACTTTTGCCGGCTCCATTGGCGCCAATCAACGCATGCACTTCACCACGACGCAGCGCAAAGTCAACGCCCTTAAGGATGGGAACACCCGAAAAGGCCTTGTAGATGTCGCGCATTTCAATGATGTTTTCGTTTTCCATAATACGATGCCCCTGGAAGAAAATAGCAGGACACCGGAAGGTCGGCAGCACACATTCACCGCTGCCAATCCTCCCGGTGCGATGCAGTGGTTATGGACTACTTAACGATGTACCCCCACAGCGTGGGCTTGAGCTCTTCAATGTTCTCTTTTGTCACAACGTCACCGCCGTAATAAATCTTCTCTTCCACCTTTTCACCTTCGAAGTAGCGCTTCATCGTCTTGACGACATCACGACCGAGGGTGATGGGGTACTGCGAGAAGGTCGCGTCGACCGAGCCATTGGCGATGTAATCCAACGTCTCTCCCGCGCCGTCGACCGAGTAGACGCCGATGTGGCCGGGTTGGCCAACCGGAACGAGCTTGCCGGCTTCGCGGATAGCAGCAAGGATGCCGGGAACCAAGGCGTCCGTGCAGGTGAAGATGGCATCGAGGTCGGGATTGGACTCAAGATAGTTTTTCGTGGTGGACATGGCGGCTTCATTCGAATACGCGCCGGCCGACGGTTCGCCAATGATCGTCACATTCGAATTCTTGGCAATAACTTCCTTGACGCCCGCCGTGCGGTCGAGGGTCGGGGTATCGGAAAGAACGCCCTGGATGATGAGCAGTTTGATGTTTTTGCCCGCGTAGTCCTCTACAATCTTCTCGCCCATATCGCGCCCGACCTGGACGTTGTCTGTTTCCAAGGTTGCGACAACCGGACCCGAACCGCGACGGTCAATGCAGAAAACGGGGACGCTGTTGCGGTTCAGCTCGCGAATGGCAGGTCCGATCGCTTCGCTGTCGATCGGGGAAATGCAGATTCCGTCAACGCCACGGGTCGCCTGGTTGTGCAACTGGGTCATCTGCAGGTTGATGTCTCCGTTGGGGTCGAGCATATGCGGTTCCCAACCATATTCCTTGGCCTGTTCTTCGAAGCCAAGGTAACAGGCGGCGAAGAAGGTGGTGAACTGGCTGGGAATGGAGTAAACAACGTTCTTCTTCTCTCCGGCCTGAACGGCGCTGGTGAAGAGTGAAGCCGACAGCAGACAAGCCATCGCCACCGCGACGAGTTTCATGTACCTTTTTTGCATGTTCTTCTCCTTGAAAAATACGACAAGATGGATCACAGTTCAAAATACAACAACGATTACGCTCCGTTCCTGAATAACTGGATGACGCGTGCCGCCTCCTTCTTCATCGCCACCCTGGCGGTATGGCTTACCTCCTGCACATAAACGGTGTTTTTCGCATTATTGATGTAGTCCATAATCGGACGTATCGGTGCGGTGGCCACTCCGGTGAAGTAGTTGAACTTTCGGATGCCTCCATCAATGGCGGTCCGAATCTGGGCGTCGTCCACTCCAGTGGTGCCGTGCATCACGAGGTGGCACTTGGTCAATTCATGGGTACGTTTAAGTCGGGGGATATCAAGCTTCGGTTCGCCCACATAATCGCCGTGGACATTGCCGAATGAGATGGCCATCATATCAACGCCGGACTTGTCGACGAACCGCGCCACCTCTTCCGGGTCGGAGAAGAATTGGCTGATGTCGCCCTCGGCCGACACGCCGCCTTCGCCGCCGCCACTGTTCGACACAATCGTACTGGGCATAAGGCCGACTTCCGCTTCGACCATGATGTCCAGCTTGTGGGCGATGTCGGCGAAATCCTTGAGTTTGGCTGCGTTCTCGTCCAGCGGCAGATGCGAGCAATCGTACATGATGGAGGTGAAGCCATAGCGAATGGCCTTCATCACATACTCCATTGTCTCACCGTGGTCGAGGTGAAGAATGACGCGGGCCTTGCTGCGGACAGCCAAGTCGTGCAGCATCGGTGCGAGCATATCGATTGGGGCATCCACATCGTGCACTTCTGCCAGGCCAATCATGACCGGCCAGTCCAGTTCTTCCGCCGCTTCGAGCACCGCCACGGCCGCGTCGAAAGTCGGCGTATTGATCCCGGCGATGGCGTAGTTCCTCTTTTCCGCATCGGCGAGAACCTCCCTTGGATCGACAAGCATTAGAAAACCTTTCTAGTATGGTGGATATCTGTTATAGCCTCGATGTTTCCTCTGGCGTCACATAAGGGCAAACTTCACGTATCCAATCAGCCACAAAGGCGAAGACTGGGTCCAGTCGAGGTTTTGCTGTGTTTTTGCCAGGAGAACCCGAATAGGGTGCAGTTGTTTCTTGTCTGTTTTGGGAATATCTTTTGAACTGTATTAGTAAATTACCCCATGCTTGCAGCCATGTCAATCACATGCGTCTTTTTATTGCTTGATATCAGTCATTTATTTTATAACACATTGAAATATTGGACACTGTGAAAATTATCAAAATCACAATTCCGCCGAATATGGATCATTAACTAGGATAGACGAGCATTTTTCGGCTAAATTTTTGACTATTTTCAGTCATTAAGTGGACTAGTTGATTGACACGCCTATTTTATGGGTTACTATTTAAGTGTGACCGGCTTGGTTATCTCACCTAATGACATGCATACATTACCGCATAAAAATCAAGAGAAGAAGACCACACCATGATTGCAGGATTGGATATAGGCACCAGTAATTGCAAACTTTCCATCTACGAGGGTAAGGATCTAGTCGTGCAGGTCGGCGCTTCCTATTCTGCCAAACGCAAAGACGGCAGACATACGCTTGACGCTCTTGCCGTCTGGAATGCGGTAAAAACTCTGTTCCATAAGGCTATTTCAGCCAATCCTTCCGCAGCGGACATCAAATTTCTCGCTATCTCCGCGCTTGGTGAAGCCGCGGTGCCACTAGACGCACACGGCGCTCCGTTGGCGGAAGCGCCCCTTTTTTGGGATGCAAGCGGCAGGCAGGAAGTCGAGGAAATCGTCAGTAGGGTTGGGAAAAAGACGATTGAGGAGATTAGCGGCGTCGTACCCGATGCAATGTTTACACTTTGCAAAATGGCATGGCAGAAGAAAAACAGTCCCTATTTCCCGAATGTGCGCTTCTTTATGCTCTTCGAGGACTTCATCATCCACCGCCTCACAGGGCAACGGGCGATAAGCTACTCCTTGGCCGGGAGGACGATGGGCTTCGACATCCGCGCGAAAACGTGGTCAGGGCAATTGTTCGAAGCGGCTGGAATCGACCCGGCCCTCATGTCCACTCCCCTGCCTTCCGGGACTCCCGTCGGCACTGTCCTTCCGGCAATACGGTCGGAGCTCGGCTTGCAGGCTGACACTGTGGTCACCACTGGAGGGCATGATCAGATGTGCGTCGCCGTGGGTGCCGGCGGCATCCTGCCCGGCGTCGGGTCAAATGGTTCCGGAACCGTGGAGGTAATGGCTGTCACCATCCCGACCGACACTCCACGGGCGGACCTGTTGTCCAACAATTACACCGTCTCCATCCATGCCGATCCAGCGGAAATGTACACCTATTCGTGCAATTCCACCGGGAGTTTGCTTCTGAATTGGTACATAACCACCTTCGGCGACGCCACCAGCGCCACCCCATTCCAGGACTTCGAAGCCCAAGCGCCCCAAAAGCCTACGAATCTCCTCTCACTCCCCTATATCGCCGGCAGTGGGACGCCTTTTATGGATTTGGGAGCCACAGGAGGGATTTTCGGAATAAACTACGGGACGGACAAGTACACCATTTACCGTTCTTTGATGGAAGGGCTTACCTACGATCTCGCCTTTAACCTTAAAACCCTCTCGCGCGCAGGCGTGCCTGTTCATGAACTCAGGTGTACCGGAGGCGGTGCGCTGTCGCGGATGTGGCTGCAGATTAAGGCGGATGTGACCGGTATTCCGGTTCATACACTGGAGACACATCAGGCCGGGTCGCTTGGTTGCATGATTATCGCATCGGTCGCCGCAGGGCGCTATGCGACCATTACTGACGCTGTCAAGGACCTGGTTACCATTAAGGAAACGTATATACCCGACACGAATAATCATACCTTTTACCAGGAGCAGTTGGATAAATACGTCAAATTATTCGGCCAGACCAGGGATATTGTACGGCAGAGTTAGGTGACGATGACTTCGATATTTTTGCGCTGAAAATGTTTAATTATTTTGCCATCAAGATTCGAGTCGGTGAAGAGATACTTTATTTGTTCCGGCCGAGCCGCGATAGAAGTGCCGCCGACCGCATATTTTGAACTATCGACCAGCATACAGGCGGTGTCACAGGCATTAAGGCAGGCTCGGTAGACATCGACGGAGAGATTACGGTTTATAAAGCCGGAGCGCTCGTCAAAGCTGGACGCACCCATAAACAGGTAATCAGCGCGCAGATAATCAAGGTTGGTATTAATTATTCCGCCGCCGAGTTCTTCTTCGTCGTGGTTGTAGAATCCACCGAGTATAATGAGTTTGATATTGGAATAGACGCGCAGCTCGTCAAAAACAAGAACAGAATTTGTTATGACTGTCAGGGGCTTTTCTTTGATAAAGCGGCATATGTACCCGACTGTTGAACCACTGAGAATAATACACGTCGCATCGTCGTGAATAATGGATGCGGCCGCTTTCGCAATCTTGATTTTCTCAGTCGTGTTGGTGGCCTGGCGGGTCATGACCTGGGTCTTACCAACGTGTCCCAATGCGTACGCGCCACCATGGAAACGGCTGCATTTACCAAGCTTTTCCAGCTGCGCGACAGCCCGGCGGGCGGTACTGTCACTAATCTCGAAGTTTTCGCATAAATCATGTATTGTCACGTGCCTCTTGCGGTTTATATAGGCCAAAATGGCGGTCCGGTCGTACATTGACTGTTTCCTTTATATATAGGGCTGTGCCTTTATAATACTCGCTACAATCGCCAAATCAATCATTTATGATTGTTTTAGACTTTTTTCTCCTGATTTATTGTCAGAATCGTAGTTTGTTCGGTCATTCTTGCGTGGAAAGGTGTACAGATGAAAAAGATCTTGGGCTCTGTGGATCGGATGGTGGTTGAAATGGGTTCTGGGCTGGCTCTGACGTACCCGGGAAAACTCACGTTTGACTACCAGAATAAATTCGTGGTGCGAGCCGCTCTCAATGCCGAAAAGGCCACGCTGATAAGCGGCGGAGGCAGCGGCCATGAACCGGCGCATGGCGGATTCGTTGGCAAAGGCATGCTGGACGCCGCCGTATGCGGCGAGATCTTCTCCTCACCGTCGCAGATACAGGTCTACCGTTGTATTAAGGCAACCGCCGGCAAGAAAGGAACACTCCTTATCATCAAGAACTACTCCGGCGACATTATGAATTTCCAAAACGCAGCGGCCCTGGCGGAACTCGATGGGCTGAAGGTGGAGTACGTCAAGGTTGCCGACGATATCGCGGTCGAGGACAGTCTCTACACGGTCGGTCGGCGCGGCGTTGCAGGCACGGTATTTGTTCATAAGATAGCCGGCGCGGCGGCGGAGGCGGGGGAGGAACTGGGCGAGGTGAAAAGAATTGCCCAGAAGTGCGCGGACAATGTTCGCTCGGTGGGGTTCGCCTACACCTCGTGCACGGTTCCCGCCAAGGGAACGCCGACCTTCGATCTAGGGCCGGATGAGATGGAGTATGGTGTCGGCATTCACGGTGAACCCGGGGTCAAGCGGGAACCCATCACCACCGCCGATGTTCTGGCCGAACGAATGGTGCGCTCCATCGTCAAAGACCTGGGCATCGTCAAGGGCGACACCGTCGCAGTGATGGTCAACGGCTTCGGCGGCACGCCGCTGCTTGAACTTGACATCCTGGATCATTTCGCCATGAAGGAATTGGCTGGAATGGGAATCGGTGTCTCACGGAATTTCACCGGCAATTACATGACCAGCATCGATATGGCAGGCGCATCCATCTCGATACTGCGTCTCGACGATGAGCTGGAGAAGTACCTCACCGCTGTCTCCGAGGCCCCTGCCTTCAGGGTCGACGGCACCGAACAAAAGCCCCGCTTTACGGAAATTCCCGATGATGATAACGAGTCCCAGAAGGATTTCACTTTTACAGCAGACACCTCCGGCGACGCGAATCAAATTCTGGATAATCGTATCACCCCAAAAAACATGGTCTTCATCATCGACAAGATGGCTGAAATAATTATCGAAAACGAAGTCCCCTTCTGCGATCTCGACTCACATGCCGGCGACGGCGATTTTGGCAAAAGTGTCGCCAACGGGTTTAAGCAACTCAAGCGCAATTGGGACGCGCTGAAAGACGAGAGTTCAAAAGGAATTTTCGAATTCCTTGATGCCTGCTCGCTAATCATCATGCAATACTGTGGCGGCGCTTCAGGCCCGATATGGGGATTCGCGTTCAAACACGCGGCCTTAAGCGCAAAAGGGAAGGAATCGCTCTCGGTCAAAGATATGGCGGACCTGTTGGCCGCAGCCGTCTATGGCATTCAGGATGTAGGTGAAAGGGCGTTTGGACGCGGCGCCGGTATCGGAGACAAGACCCTTATGGATGCGCTTATTCCATGTGCCGAATCGTGGAAGCACGACGCGGGGGCAAGCACATCCATGCTTGAAGCATTTAAGAATGGTGCCGCCAAGGCGGTTGAAGGAGCGGAATCGACAAAAAGTATCGTCGCCCGTATGGGCCGAGCGGGAACGGTAGGAGAGAGAAGTATAGGATATCCTGACGCAGGCGCCTTTGCCTTGGGTAAAATCTTCACAGACATATCCTCCGCCCTCGTTGCCAAGTAGTCTCAAGCTCATGCTCATCCAGAATACAATGTAAAATCAGACAGGCCCGCCCTTCTAAGGGAGCGGGCCTGTTATATTTGCAGACTACAGCGCGATTCTGTTTGTGGTGAACGATGGCAACAACGATTCGCGGCGTCTGGCGGGGAAGTCTAATTCGTCTATGCCCTGGTTCAAGTGTCAACGTTTTGGCCGCAAGACAGAATCAAATTAAGTAGCGCGGCACGTCAATGTAACATAGTGTAACTTCTAGGTTTTTGCGAATGACACTGATTAGCGGAAAACATATACTTCTGTTCCTAGTGGTTCTTTTCGGGGACTCCTCATGATTCGTTTATTAGTGATTGATGATGACTACAGCCTGTTCGCGCTGTTGGCTGAATACCTCGGCAATGCCGGGTTTGATTGCCACCATGCCGCCGATGGCGATGCAGGAGTGGCCGCCCTCACCAGCGGGCCTTGGGATGCGGTCATTCTCGATATTATGCTACCGGGCAAGAATGGACACGAGGTGTTGGAGATGATTCGTTCCAAACCAGAGATATGCAGGTTACCTGTGCTCATGCTTACCGCCCGTGGCGAAGAAGACGATAAGGTCAAGGGTCTGGAACTTGGGGCAGATGATTATCTCTCGAAGCCGTTTGGGCCGAAAGAATTGGTCGCTCGCCTCCATGCTCTTCTCCGTCGCAGTAGCCATATTGTTTCGAACACCGAGGCCGAGGTCATACAGTTGGACGATTTGAGAATTGAAAAATCTGCCTTGATGCTTGTTCGCGACGGCTACCGTATCGAACTCACCGCATCGGAACTGCGGCTTATAGAATTGTTCGCTGATTCAATTGGCAAAGTGATAGGGCGGGATACGCTCTACCGAGAGATTCTAGGACATCCGCCCTTCGCTCAGGATCGCAGCCTGGACATGATGATGAGCAGATTGCGGAAAAAACTCGGACCGCGCCGGGACGGCAGGGAGCGCATACGCGCCGCGCGTGGCCAGGGGTACATGTTTTTGTTGACCGGAGACGAATAATGCTTCGCCGCTGGTGGCGCTCTCTCGGATTCTATTGGCAAGTGTATCTTGTCATGGTTATCTCGTTTGGCGGAATTATCACGCTGGTGGAAGGGGTCGCGGAACCACTGGTCCTCACCCTTCTGGAAGAAAGATTCCAGATGGACATGGAGACCAGTGAAATTATTCTGTGGATAGTCAGCGTTCTCATACCAACGCTCGTCCTTGGTTTTATCATAACGCATATGGTGGTGCGGAAGATGACGACAATGGTAAAACTAGCAAAGCGTCTTTCGAGCGGCGATCTCGCCGCCAGGATACATGTCACAGGCAACGAAAAGGACGTCTTTCGGCAGTTGGCAGAGGTTTTCAACGAAATGGCCGATTCCCTCGAAAGGCTGCTTTCTCACGAAAAACGCCTGATAGCCGATATATCCCATGAGTTACGTTCGCCTCTCACCCGCATGAGCCTCGCCACCGCATTGCTCCCCAGCAAGCGGAAGCCGGAGGAATTCGAGGCGATGGTGAAGGTGCTGGACGACGAAATAAATCAAATGAGCGCGCTGGTTGGGACGCTTTTGCAGCAGGGACGCGACCGTCTTAAAAACCGACAAGAATACTCCCGCATAGTTTTGGCGGATTTTATACAGGAAATAGCCGACGCGAGCGACTGTGGTGCCGCCGGCGAAGGCACGATAATCAATATTGATTGCACACCGAATATCCTGGTTTTGGGCCATGCGGTCGGCTTGCGAATCATTATTCAAAACATCCTTGCCAACGCCCTTTTTTACTCATCACCCAAAAGCCACGTCGATATCACTATCGTTCAGGATGGAGATCGCGTCGTGATTACCGTGCGTGATCGCGGCACCGGTGTTCCCGACCACCATCTGCACGACATTTTCAAGCCGTTTTTCAGGGTAGACGAATCACGTGCCAGGACAAGCGGTGGCGCTGGCTTGGGTCTGGCGCTGGCTCAAGATGCGGCAGTAGCCATGGGCGGCACTATCGAGGCCCGTAACGCTACGCCGGGGCTGGAGGTTGTGGTCTCCTTGCCTATTGCATTACCAGATCGGAACGGGCGGGACTCCTCATAATAATCGTTTAATAAACTCATCTGATCATCACCCAAATACTTTACTCTACTCATATGTCGCCTCTTAAGGAAGCGGCCGGGGAACTCTTGTCTTTTACTGCGGGAGCGTCATCATGATGCAACTGATTCTTCGACCACATGTGGTGAAACGAACCGGCGTTGTTCTCGGCTTGGCGTTTGCCTTGGTTGTCGCCTATAGTATGGTTTATAATTATCCCATACGTTTTCGTCCCAAATGGTCCACGAAACCAAATTCCGTGGCGGCGTTGTATCCTTCCCGTACGGTGCCTGATACCATTACTATCACCCCGGCACGTGATACTTCAACATCGATGTCATTCAGCTGGAGAACGTCTGAAGCCGTTCCCGATGGGGTCATTCAGTATGTCACTGACAATGCCGCCTCCGAAAATTACGAGGAAGCGACAGCGGTCATGACTTCACTGACATCCAAGGAGCTACGATCCGACAACACCATTCATTGTTTTTCCGTTACCCTTGCCAATTTGAAGCCGGCCACAAGGTACCGGTACCGCGTCGGCAGCAAGTCCACGGGAAAATGGTCGGAGACAGCCACATTCAGTACCGCACCGCAAAAAGCGGAGCCGTTCTCTTTCGTCTATATAGGCGATACCCAAATTAAACCCCACCGTGTGGGAAGTATGCTTGAAGGTATTGAAAAAAGACATCCTGAAGCGGCGTTTTATATGATTGGCGGCGATCTCGTCGATATGGGCGATCTCCGAAATCTTTGGGACGATCTTCTGGCGCGCACCCATTCCATCTTTTCGAACAAGCCGGTGGTTCCCGTAATGGGCAATCATGATTTCGGCGATAACGGCTTTGGGGCGAATATTTACAATGCGTATTTCAATACGCCAAATCGAGATAGTCAGCGGCCGGACAAAGTCTTCAATTACAGTTTTCGATACGGAGATGCGGCGTTTATTGTCATGAATGATATGGATGTCAAAGGGCAATCCGACTGGCTTGAAAAAGCATTACAAGCCGCCGAGGCCGACGGAAGCGCGTTCAAGATCGTCATGTTTCACTGTCCGGTCTATAACCCCAAACAACACCGTGATAACCCTGCTGCAAAAACGTATTGGGTGCCCTTGTTTGATAGGTACAAGGTAGATCTCGTTCTCTCCGGACATGATCACAGCTATATGCGAACAAAGCCCCTGCGGGCAGGAAACGCGGTGGAGAACGGTCAAACCGGAACCACCTACGTTGTGGCTACCGGATGCGACAAGTTTTACAAATTTGAGAAATTAGACATCGCCGATCGGCAATTTACCAATGAAGCGACCTATCAATTGATATCAATTTCCACAGAAGCGGATGGCCGACGGCTAGCTTATACGGCTTATAATCGTAATGGCAAAATCCGCGATTCATTCGTTCTACCCTCCGAGAAGGGAAAACAATGATACGACTCATCAGAAATGCTCCAGAACGTTTTGCCAAGTCTTTTGGCTACTCATGGGATGGTTTGAAAGCCACCTTCCATAAAGAAGAATCGTTTCGCCTGGAAGGAATCGCCTTTGGGTTGGTTATTTTCTGCCTGCTTGCTTCACCGTGGCCCATATGGAAGTGCCTGACATTTGTTGCAACCTTCCTCCTCATTCCCATGGTGGAAATTTTGAACTCCGCCATTGAGGATATTTGCGACGGTATTTCGAGGGACCATGTCCCCTTTATTAAAAATGCGAAAGACAAAGGTGCTCTGGCCGTCCTCATGGCTATAGTCATCAACGTTGTAGTCCTCATGGCCCTACTCCTCATCTAGCGTGCCAGCCGGTAGAGAGGGTTTCAGCATAAGGAGACCGATTGTTTAAACGGGAAATTTCCACCACATGGTTTACGGCGGTAACGGCGGTTTACTTCGTAACGGTCGTGAATTGGGCATTCTGGAAATTTGTTTGGAACAATTTGGATTTGTCCGGATCAGATTCATTGCTCTTTGCCTTGAGTATGCCCATCGTTTTGTTTCTCATATTCTATGCAATGCTCTCTCTTATCGTTTGGCCGTATGTTGGAAAAGCCATTATTTCAGTATTGCTGATTCTCTCCGCTGCGGCAAATTACTTTATGGTCAAGCTGAATGTCCAGATTGATTCCGAAATGATGCGCAACGTCTTCGAATCAAAACCGCATGAGGCTTTGGAAATGGTTACGATTGGCGGAATCGGCTGGGTCGTCGTTTTCGGTATTCTTCCGGTCGCAATCCTGGTATGGCTTCGTATTCGCTTCCGTCCACTCTGGAAGGAGATAGCGTTTCGCGGTCTGCATATCCTTGTCGCCCTTGTCCTGCTTGCGGGAATGGCCTTTTTGTTTTACAAGGATTATGCCAGCGCGGGACGGAATAATCGCAGCGCAGGGCGGTATCTCACCCCTTTCAATTATATCTCCTCCACCAGTAAGTGCATAAAGAAGCTGCTTAACAAAAACCGACCGTTTGTCGTCATCGACGAACACCCCGAGCATGTACCGTATGAAGATCCGTACTATACCGTTCTTATAATCATGGTGGGTGAGACGGCCAGGGCGATGAACTTTTCAGTAAATGGGTACGAGCGCGAGACGAACCCCAAACTCTCCCGCCAGGATATTGTCAATTTTCCCAACGTCATATCCAGCGGCACCGCGACGGCTTTTTCTCTGCCGTGCATGTTCTCCCATTTGCCACGGGAAAAATTCGATATCGATGCGTCCTACAGTACTGAAAACCTCATGGATGTTATGCAAAAAGCCGGATATGACGTCCTGTGGCTGGACAACGACGGCGGCAGCAAAGGCGTGAGCACACGGGTACCGAGCATCGATCTCATGAAAGACGGTAACCCGAAATTCCGCAACGGCGAAACGTTTTTCGATGAAGTGCTCCTTGATGGTTTGGAAGAGCGGCTGGCTAACATCCAAAAAGACACAGTTATTGTTCTGCACATGATGGGAAGTCATGGGCCAAGTTATTACCGCCGCTACCCGGATTCTTTCCGCGTGTTTACGCCCACATGCGACACCGCTGAAATACAGAGTCATCCGCGCGAGGAAATAGTCAATACCTACGACAACACCATTCTGTACACGGATCATGTTATTTCCGAAACGATTGATATCCTTAAGCGTTTTCCTCAGTACGAAGCCGGCATGATATTTGTTTCCGATCACGGCGAATCATTGGGAGAAAACGGCATGTATCTGCACGGATTCCCTTACTCCCTCGCACCCAATGAGCAAGTACACATACCCATGCTTTTATGGATGTCGGAGACAATGCGGCGAGAGGATCACGTCGACTACGAGAAGTTAAAAGCGGCTGCGGACAGTATGAAGCTATCACATGATAATCTGTTTCACTCAATTCTCGGGTTAGTCGAAATCGATAGTGACCTATACGATCCCGGATTAGACCTCTTCAAGCCATTTCGGACAAAGAAACTACCCTTCAGAACGGGAATGGAACATGCAAATTCGCCATAAATCGGCGGGGTTCGACCGATTCTCACGCAGGTGTGGCGCCAAATAATGTCCACTTTTGGCAAAAACGTCAGAGCATTCATACTCACCCTGCTTACGCCTGAACCGCTTATCGCTGACGAACCGGGGTCATTACCCATATAGAGGTTGCAACACTCCGCAGTATAACGATGAAGTATATTTTCAGTTCCAAGCTGCGTGCAGGAGCGCAAGCGCATCCAGGAGAACCCCGGTCGCGGGATATTCTTTGGTGACCACCATAGAGAAATAATCCCGAAACACTTCTATTGTCGCGAGCAGATCGTCCATTTCTTCCCTGGACGGATTGGCCGGGTTGATTTTCTTCCACCGTGACAGGCAAACCTCAGACTCCCGGCTGAAATAATCGATAGCCAAGTGCCCAACGTCGTCTATGGCAATCTCCGGGATGGCATATTCGATTTCAATGTTTTCCGGCACAAGCTGCATGGAATCATATTTAAGTTTATACAGTATCCATGGGGGAAGAGTGAGTGAGGTTGGGATAATCTGGTTAGGTGGCGGGTCTTGTGAAATTGATTGCAGCGGCTCATAGCGCCGGGCCCACGCAAGCAGTTCAGCCTGGCTGGCTTGTTCCGTTTCGCTATAGCCGACGACCACGCGCTGAATAATTTGGGGATTGTCAACCATGCCGGAGTACCGATCGGCAAGAATAATGAACTCGCTATCGGAAGGCAAATGGTGGCGGAGGACATAGGCTGCCAGTTCGTTCCGTATACGCCTGTGTTCCCGTGATATCGCCAACTTTCGACTCAATGGAATAGTCATGCGCTTTCCCTCGATTATAGGGTAAAAAGGCGGCCATGCTTCCGTGATCACCAGGCCCGCCAAGGCCCATACCACACGGCGCACAGCCACCCAAATCGAGGGTGTTGTGTATTGCGCGTGGTATCGTAAAACTTGGCGGTTTGGTGATCACGCAACGATTTTATGTATACTTCAGGCTATTTTGGTCCTTTCATGTCGACAGCGGCGTTATTATATCCCGAAAGATGGGCGTGGTCAATTCGCTTTCAGGCGACGGACTCCCATTCCGGACGACATCCGCCGCTACAGAGTGGGTATGCATTTTGTATAAAATGCGTATGGCCTTGACTTCCTGTTCTAGGACACTGTATACTGGCGTCGATACGTTTTTGAATGACGCCTCGCTGAGTACAGCGAATATTTGCGTCACAACTCGGCGCGCGCCCGGAAAATAAATACCGCCAAGTATACCGACACTGCGCGACGAGAATGGACGCACCCCCAACACTTGATTTTGGGGGTGCCGCTTCGTTTCTCGTCTAGTGTCTAGCGCCCTTGGCGGGGCGCTTCCGGGCAGATGGGAGCGACGGTACTCCCACTTTATCTTCGCCGAAATGACGCCGGTTTGCCCGGAGAATTTCATGGCGAAGACGCCTCTACTCCCACACGTATTTCCCAAACCGACTTTCGCCGCCGTTTCCCGTGCTGGTCACGACCGGCATCTATCCCCATTCCATGTACCCGCCAAGAGTCTATACCATAGCGGCGCGCTGCTGCCGAGCGGTGTGCCGCCATAACCGTATGCCCTCCCTGCAGCCCCTTTTTGACACCAGAGCACCACTCACTGTACACTCGAGAGGATATTGCCATGTCCATGTCGAAAAAAATCTACACTATTGTCATTATGCTTCTGTTCGTCGCATTGCTCATCACCGGCGTCAGCATCTATGGCATCAACCGACTTAATGCCAACTCGGATGAACTTGGCCTGCTTGCCAACCGATCGGTCAGCCTGAACCAGATGGATAAAATCGCCCAAACCCGCGCCTTGGCGGCTGTTCGCATCATGGTCGCCTCCACACCGGAGAGAATTGCCGAGATTAGAAAATCCATGTTCCTGCCCACCGAAAGGGATATGGAAGACAGACTGAGAGAATACGTCGCTAATTTCTCCGCCAATCCGACCGAGGAGCAAAAACTCCACCCTGTCCGCATCAAAGCGCTGTGGGATGAATTCGTGAAGACAACGGAGGACGTCGCGGATATGGCGTCCCAAAAAACGAACAATCAGGCGGCGGCGCTTGCCACCAGTTTGAACAGCACCTGGGATGACCTTGACAACGATCTGCAAAAGCTTCGCGATTCCATTGCCGACGACAGTTCTTCCGCGCTGATCGCATGGCGCGACCAGGTGAATGCGATCCGCATTGACCTGACCAAGTACAGGTTGAATATCCAACGCTTCATCAATTCCACGGACAATCAGGAATCGAAGGAATACGCCGCATCCGCACTAGAATTGCTGAACTCCATAACAGCCAAAATTAAAGCCGGCGGAATGTTTGCCGGCGCTGTTGGTCAACAAGCTCAGGCGCTTACGCAATTGATCGACAATAGCATGCCCACGGTAAACGAAGTCCTCAGGCTCGGAGTAATCAACTCGAACGCACAGGCTTCGAGCATGTATGTCGCACGTGCGGATCCGGCCTACAACAAGCTTAACGACTATACCGACACCATTATCCAGAACTTGGCGGACGGGCAGAAAGCCGCCCTCGAGTCTACCCATGCATTGGGGAGCATGGTTGAGACCACCTGCCTGCTTGTGAGCGGTATCGGTATTATATTGGGCTCGATTCTCGCCTGGCTGACCATCTCCCGTATAACCCGGAAACTGAACGAAATCATCACTGGCCTGGGAGAGTCGTCCGAGCAGGTTAGTTCCGCCGCGGCGCAAATTTCCGGTACCGCGCAGAGTCTTGCAGAAGGATCCACCGAGCAGGCGGCTTCATTGGAGCAGACTTCGTCCGCTCTCGAACAGATGGCGTCGATGACGCGCCAGAACGCCGACAATGCCAATAAAACAAATCAGACCACCGCCGAAAACAACAGCATGCTGGCGGTTGGCTCCAAAGCGGTGGAAAACATGTCCCAGGC
The DNA here is from genome assembly GCA_021205245.1 of Planctomycetaceae bacterium. Classification (GTDB taxonomy): domain Bacteria; phylum Planctomycetota; class SZUA-567; order SZUA-567; family SZUA-567; genus JAJBSZ01. Next base: position 13,349 of record JAJPXZ010000179.1, on the reverse strand, counting down.
CATGGACGAGATCAGCGATTCTTCGGAAAAGATCAGCCATATCGTGAAGACGATTGAGGAGATCGCTTTCCAGACCAATCTCTTGGCATTGAATGCGGCGGTGGAAGCAGCCCGCGCCGGCGAAGCGGGAAAAGGGTTTGCCGTGGTGGCGGACGAAGTACGCAATCTGGCCCAGCGTTCAGCCCAGGCTGCGCGCGACACAACCCTGCTAATAACTGGCACGGTGGAACGGGTACGCAACGGATCAGCCATAGCCCAGGAACTAGGCGTCAGCTTCGGGAAAATCGAAGACGGCTCGCGGGCGGTCAGTCATCTTGTTCAGGAAATAACCGCCGCCACCAACGAACAGGCCCAGGGGGTCGATCAAGTCAATACCGCCGTGGCGCAAATGGACAAAGTGACGCAGCAAAACGCGGCCAACTCGGAGGAATCCGCGTCCGCGGCGGAAGAACTGTCGGCCCAGGCAGGTCACCTTAACGTTATGGTGCAGGATTTAGTCGGATTAGTTACCGGCAAAGGCCAGGTACATGCGCAAATCAGCCATAAAACCGGCTATGTCAAGCCAACGCCGCGGGTGGACAGCAAAGCCAAGCGGCTTATCGGTATGGGCCAGGAAGGTAAACAGTCATCCAGCGGCATAAGAATAGTGCCGGCATCGGAAATAATTCCTTTGGGCGAATCGGATGACTTCTAAGACTGGATTACAGTGATATGTTTTTCCAATACGCCACCTGTCGCGAGGTGGCGTATTTTCCCACAGCGGCAATGATCAGTATCCAGCCACCCGGTGTCGGAGGTGGCGGGTTGGGGAACGTCGACATGACCATAACATATTACATTCTTCATGGTTATCAAGACCCAAGTATTCCTTGGTGTAATTGATGCTTCACGTACGGACGGATACGAGCATTGTACCCAAATCTACCGATCATCGAAATGGACGAATCTACAGTGTTGCCGGTGCAATTGTATAAAAGAAGAGAAGTTATCAGACGACTGCATCAAGCCATCGCAGCGTGTCGACTTGTCGTCGTCACATCCCCGATCGGGTATGGAAAAACAAATATCGCGCGATCGCTTGTCGGAGAGGTAAAAAGCGACGCCTACCTCTTCACCGTATCCGAGGATGCGCACGACGTCGACGCACTGTGGGATTCACTGTGGTTGGCAATGGAAACGCAGGGGATGAAGACCGCTCCCGCGCTGCGACGGTTGCCATTCCCCGATACCCCGGCTCGCGTGAAGAAGGTTTGCGCTGTCTTGGAAACAACTTCTCCGACCCTGGTTGTGGTCGACGACTTCCACCGTTGCCCCGCTCCCGTCGTGGATTCGTTTCTGGAGACGATGGTGAGAGCGCCAACATCCATGGTTCGTTTTGCCGTTTTCTCACGAACCGTGCCCGAGATGGGTCTGGAGGAACTCCAGGTCAAGGGGATGGCAGCCGTATTCAATCAAAGGCTGCTGGCGTTTACCGAAATCGAGACGATTGAATTTTTTCAAATAAATGGCGCTGACGAAAGTCGTGCCCGTGATGCCTGGCAGTACAGCGAAGGCTGGGTGGCTGTCTTATGTCTCTACCTTGATGCCATTCAACAAAACAAACCCACACCGCCTACCCGCAGTGTCGATACACTGTTGGATGCTGCCGTATTTTCCCGACTACCACAGACGGACCGCAACTTTCTTATACAGGTATCGCTCCTTGACAATTTTACCGCGTCGGACGCGGCGAAGCTTACTATGGACCGTGGCGCGTCGCTGCACCTGGCCCGCTTATTTAATGAAAACGTATCTCTGTATTTCGATCCAATGCGGCGCACATACCGCTTCCATCATCTCTTCAGGGTGTATCTACAGCGCCGCCTTGTCGAGGCCGACGGGATAAATCTGCCCGTTCTTTATCGCCGGGCGGCCGAATGCCATGCTGTACGACGCCGATTTCCGTCCGCCTACCGTCTTTTGGTCAAGGCCGGCAGGCAGGAGGACACAATGCGTCTTCTGGCTCTCCTGGCCGAGCAGGGCGGAGAGCGGACAGAAGATGGCGACTGGCAGGAAATCCACGCCATTGTTCAGGCAATTCCATGGCAATTGCGCCTCCTGTATCCATCCGGCTATATTGCATATCTGTGGTTGTATCTCCTCTCGCACGGCAACAACCACAATGCGGAAATGTTGCGCGACGCGGAACGTCACTTTAGCAATGTGGCAACCATGCCGCCCGTCATACAAAAACGGGTGACGGGCGCGCTTGAATTTCTAAAAGCCTTCATAGAGACCACCGATATCCGCGCCGTTGAGATGAACTTCTTGAACGCATACGAACTTCTGGCCGGGCGGCCTTTTCTCGATTTCAAACGCCTGTCCTGGAGTCTGAGCTGCCCATGCATCAGTTATATTGGCCATAGCCGGAGCGGTGATTTTCTACTTTTCCGTAACCTGGTCGAGAAACATTGGGAAAAGACGGTCGGATTGACGGATGGCGCGGCGGTCGGTATTCAACTGGCGACGGCGGCCGAATACCATCTTGAGCGCGGGGAGTTCGAGGAAGCGGAGAGACCGTTGGCCGTACTCGAATGCCTCGTGGACAAAAGGGAACATGTCAACTCGTTCGTGATTGGTTCGTTCGCGCGTGCCAGGCTCCTGCTGGTGGAAGGCCGGCGATCGGAAGCGGTGCGGATGTTGGTGGATTCCGCACCGTACGTTGCCGAAACCGGCTTATTCGAACATATCCAGTGCCACGATCTCGCTTTGGGATACATCATCGCCACCACCGGCGGCGAGCAGGAAATTCCCAGCTGGCTGGCGGACGGAAACATCCATGCGCCGCCATACGGGGCGGTCTATATCCAGCCTTTCATCCACACCGTATACGGCAAGGTTTTGCTGGCACGCGGCAGGTACGGCGAACTGGAAAAGTTGACCGAGTGTTTTCCCGGCGTCACGCCTTTTAGCGTTATTCACCGTGAACTGTTTACCGCCATCGTCAGGCACCGCCGCCACGATACCGAGGCGGCTCTCACTGCGCTCCGCACGGCGGTTGATATTTCCCGTCCGGACGGTATCGTCCTTTCCATTGCCGAGTACGGGTCGCAGGTGTTGCCGCTGCTTCGGCGTCTTCGCATACGTCATCCGGACGATTTACACCTGGAGAGAATTATTTCCGTCTGTACCCGTTTCAGCCGTGGCTTGGACGGGTCTAAAAAATACATGAAAAGTTACCTCACCGCGCGAGAAAAGAAAATCATGCGGCTGGTATCCAAAGGCATGACGACTGCTACTATTGCCCGCCACCTCGGCGTGGCCCAAGTAACAGTAAAAAAGGCGTTGTCCCTCGTGTACGACAAGTTGGGCGCAAGCAATCGCGCCGAAGCGGCCATGCTTTTCGAACGGCAGTACGCCCGCAGAGTGGTTAACGAAGCACGGCATAAGAATCCGGATCCGTCGCGCCCGCGGCGTATACCTTTACCAAAAGGAATCTAACTGAATTGTGGCGACTAAAAAGAGATTGGTTTTGCAGCGCGAACTCACTGGACAACTGGTACGCGCCATTGATGGTAACGCCTTGACTGTGGTGGTCGCTCCGGTAGGGTACGGTAAAACCACCATTGCCCACACCTTGGCCGGGAGGACAGCCGGAGTAGAACTATTTATCGATGTTCAACCCGGGACTCGTTCCCTGGGTCAACTCTGGGCCTCTCTGATTGAGCAGGTCGGGAAAATTTCGACAGCGCTCCCGGTGGGCATGAAAAGCGAATTACCACCCGCCACGCCAACCAGGGCCGCACGCCTTCTCGCGCAAATAACTCCTGACGCACGTCCCGTCGTGCTCGTTTTTGATAATTATCACCATATTGAGGAGCTCGAGGCCGACACATTCATGGAAAGGTTGGCAAGAATCGCATTTCCTGATCTGCGGCTGGTTCTTTTTTCCCGGAAATGGCCGAAGATGCGGTTGGACGATTTGGTTGCCGACAACGTAGCCGCACTTTTCGACAAACGCTCCCTAAAATTTTCCGATGCGGAAACGCGCGAATATTTTGCCATGCACGGAGCCACTCGTAACCATAGGGCGCACCAAATATGGCAAAACTCCGATGGCTGGCCCGCCTATGCGTGGGCGGCCGTACAGGATTGGCGTGCGTCGGAAATGGGGCAGCAACCGCCGGATCTTGATTCGCTCCTTAGAAAAGCGCTGCTATCGGTATATTCGGACGATGAACAGACGCTGCTTATGCGGTTGTCGATTCTCGAAGATTTTTCTGCCAGTGAAGCAGAGGCGCTGGCCGGTATGGTTGGCGATACCGTCAGCGTCACGGATTTTCTCGCGCGGGACCCTATTGTCATTATGAACGAAGAAACGGGGCGATACGCTCTCAATCCCTTCACCAGACGTTTTCTACGACGTGAAATGGCTTCGACCATTGATATTGAACCGTCCGCCCTCCGACGGGTGGGTGCCGAGTGCATGGCGGCACGTGGCGATACGGCATCCGCCTTCCGCCTGTTTATGGAAACGGGCGTTGACGCCGATGTCGGTCAGGCTCTGGACTTGTTTCTGGCGCCGAACGCCGGTGTGGTGCGGGCCGACGCTGTCCTTCCCATCCATGCAGCCATTGAATCCATACCGTGGACAGTAACCTGCCGACATGCGCTTGGGGCCATCGCCACATTATGGTTTCGTCTTTTATCCGGGATGGATGCGGAGAAAATTGCTCGCTTGGCGGAGGACGCGGAATACCGTTTCGCCATTGCGAAAGACCTGTCTCCCGATGCGGCGCGTCGTATCAGGGGTGAATTGGCATTGCTGCAAGGCTGCCTGTCGGTGCGCGACATGCTTGTGATGCGCCGGAATTTTCGGACTGCCCGCAGGCTACTTGCGGGACCGTCCAGCATGCGCCACTGGCTACGGGTATGGGGCGGGTGCTTCCCCAGTTTATCCTTCTTTCTCTTGAATGACAGCGGGACACATCGAAAGCTTACTGGCAGGTTTCAGGCGGTTGCCGAAACGCTGAATTTTTTCGCCGGCGGCGGATTTGGCGAAATGGCAGCCGCCTGTCGAGGCGAATACTATCTGGAACAGGGCCGATTTGATAGTGCACTTGCCTCTTTTACGCGTGACATCGCCGGCGATGACACGGCGGTCCCCTCGCCCGCGCGTTTTGGCGTTGCGCGCCTTTTGTGCGCCAGGGGAAGATGGCGTCAGGCTGTCGGCCTTCTCGATGACCTGCGACTGCGGCCGTCCACACCGAGTGTTCGGCCCGATTATCATGACGTTTTACTTGGTTATGTATATGCGGTCAGCGGATACCCTGATTCGGTGCCGGAGCGCGTCAGGGCGTTGGCGAATCGCGCACCCAGTTGCGAACACACGCCCGGGTGCGTACTTTCCTATATTGTTCATGGCAAAATCCTCTTGGCCGAAGGCGAATATGTTCAGCTTGGATTGCTGGCACGCACCATGCCGCTCCTGTTTGGATCGCGACTGAGTTTATTGGGGCGAATACATGCCAAAATCCTCGAATCCATCTGCGCCTGGCACTTGGCTGGGACACGGGAAGGCGTTGAACGGTTCGGGGAAGTGATTTCGCTGTCACGCCCCGACGGGCTAATCCTTTCAATCGCCGAATACGGCGGTTATGTCACGCCGTTGGTACAGGCTTTACTCGAGCGATACCCCCGGGACATATACCTGTTACGCATTGCCGCCCTGGCCAAATCCATACGGCGAAACGGTGTGGACGGCATTGATCTGTCCAAGGCCTTATCGCACCGGGAAAGGGATGTCATGCGCTTGGTGTCCACCGGCATGTCCAATAAGGCGATTGGCGATGCGCTGGGTATTTCCAATGAAACGGTTAAAAAGCATTTGAGCGCTATATATGGAAAACTGGATGTATCCAACAGGCCACAGGCGGTGCGACAATTTACGATACGCTATGGAAGTGAATACCATGGAAGACAATAATACGGTGAATTTGATCATTCAATTTAATAGAAGTTCAACCGCTTGAGTTCGGCTGAAAATTTCGGGAAAAAACTTTCTACATTACCGTAAGTCATTATCCAAATTTGATTAAAAACACTAACAGTATCCGTTCAGGTTATTGACGCGCGTTTATACGAGGCGTAGACTGCTCATGATAAATAGAAAGCACGAAGAAGAATTACAACCCAGGCCAGGTTTTCCTCCTTATGGAGGGCTTCCAACGTGGTCAAGGTCGTTACCTATATATGCCCGGACACTAGTATGTAGTGGCGCCCTTGGCCAGTTGGATGTTTTACTCCGTATTCCAAACTGTGGTGAATAGCACCGTTTCTACTATCTCATTGTTCTCCTATTTACCTGTACACCATTGAATTCTTTTCCGTTTATGAGCGGTTCGGATTTGAGGTAGTGTTAATAAAAAAGCCCTTCGGCGCTATTGCCGAAGGGCTTCATTTGCGAAAAAAGAGTCTTATGCCGGAGATGCTACCGAGACCCGGTCCATGTCCTTTGTTTTGTCGCTGTGTTTTTTCTCCAACAGGCAGAGAATCTTTTCCGGCGTTGCCGGCAGCGATTCAACCACTACACCAACCGCGTCGTAAATTGCGTTGACGATAGCCGGGCACTGGGTGTCCACCACCATTTCGCCGCAGCCCTTCGCGCCATAGGGTCCGGTTGGATCGTAGTTCTCGTAGAACGTCGTTACGCTGTTCCGGGGCGCGTCCATAAAAGTGGGGACGATATAGTCGGTGTAGTCGGCGGCGTAAAGGTCAAGGCTCTCGGGGAAGCTGGGCGACAGGTCTTCCAATAACGCCATACCGATTCCCTGCACGTTGCCGCCGTCTGCCTGCGCCTCGGCCTGCAACGGGTTGATGACCGTTCCCATGTCGTAGCAGTTGTACATGTTGACGACGGTCACGACGCCTGTTTCGTCGTCAACTTCCACATCGACGACGCTCGATCCATAGGCCATGATCTTGCTGGGAACGGTCGCGCCCGTCTCGGGATCGCGCGGCGGCGCTGGTTCAGGGAGAAAGCCGCCCAGACCCATGATTGCCACGCCGCCGTAGTTCGAGGCGGCGCCGAATTCGCCCAGCGTCATGCCCTTGTCCGGCTGCGCCCTGACGAAGGCGCGTCCCTGATCGTAGTCCATGTCTTCCACGGCGCAGCCGAACTTCCCTGCCACAAACGCCTTCATCTTGGCGATGAGGTCGTCGCAGGCGGCGAGGACGGCATTGCCCATGATAACGGTGGAGCGGGTTCCGGCGGTATCCATGCTGAACGCGGCATTATCCGAATTGTTGTTGTCGAAGCTGAATCTATCCGGCGGAACGCCAAGCCGCTCGGCTGCGAATTGTACAGCAACATTTTTCACGCCCTGCCCCATTTCGCACGACGCGTTCGTGATGTCTATGGTGCCATCCACCTTGACGCGAAGGGTCACGAGATCCGGATCGCCGCCGCCGTTGAAGCCGCTTGGGTAAAAGATGGTGGATATACCTCGTCCTGTGCGAATCATTGCGGCACCTCCTTCCCGTCCAGCGCCATGCCCGCTTCTTCCAGCACGCGGTCAGCGGCGGCGGCAGCGTCCTTGGAACTCATGGCACGATACATTTTCTCCAGTTCGACGCCCGCCGCATCGGCGACGCCTTGCAATGTCTCAATTGTCGACACCGCACGCAGGACATTGCCGACGTGAGCCGGATCGCCCTCATGGAAAGCATTGATGAAGCGGATTGCCATCGGGCTGACGCCGCAGGCCCGCGCCACACGATCAAGATGCACCTGTTCCGCGTACTGGCCGATGTTGACGCCGAAGCCGCGCATCGAGCCGGACGGCATCTTGTTGGTGTAGACCATCTGGGAATCGACAGCGAGGTTTTCGATACGGTTTGCGCCCGCCACCAGGTTGGCATTCTTTTCGGTGGCGTAGAGGCCAAGTTCGGTGTAGGCGCCGCAGTCGTGCAACACCTTCATCTTGCGGGCGGTGATTTTGCCGTCCCGTCGCACGCCGTCCTTGATGGTGAAAACCCAAGGGGTGCGGATCGTGGTAAAGAGGATCTCCTCCTCGCGGGTGAGAGCGAAGCGGACCGGTTTGCCGGTGGCGAGGGCCAGCAGTCCGGCGATATGGTCGGTGTGGACGCTGTTCCCGGATCCGAAGCTGCCGCCGATGGTGTTGCCGACAAACTTCAATTTGTTCATTGGCAGTTTGAAAACATTAGCGAGGTCGCCCAGGGTGAAGTACAACCCCTGCGTTTTGGAATGGAGAACCAGCTTTCCGCTCTCATCCAGGTAGGCGACGGTGCTGCAGGGTTCCAGCGGCGCGTGTTCCTGGCAGGGCGTCGCGTAGCGGCCCTCCACGATAAAGTCAGCCTCGGCGAAACCTTTTTCGACGTCGCCTCGACGGATGCGCCGTACCGGACTGACGCCGTCGAAGAGGTGGATGTTTCCTTCGGGCCGAATCTGCGGCGCGTCGGGGAGGAGCGCCTTTTCCGGATCGATGACTGCCTCCAGCTCCTCATAGTCAACTCGGATCTTCGCCAGCGCGTCCAGGGCAGCCTCTTTGCTGACCGCAGCGACGGCAGCGACGTTCTGCCCTTTGTAACGGGTGATCTCCTCCGCCAGGACATGGTGGTCCGGCACCATGGCGAAGAGATTATGCGGCACGTCGTCCTTGGTAATGACCGCGTGGACGCCGGGCATCCGCTTGGCTTCCGAGGTGTCGATCGACTTGATCCGCGCCCGGTGGTAGGGGCATCGGAGCGTCTTGGCGACGAGCATGCCGGGCATCCTCACGTCGCTCACATAAATGGTGCGCCCGGTGACATGGCCGACGCCGTCGTAGCGGGGCATGCGTTTGCCGACTGTCGAATACATGCTAGACACCTCCTTTCGGCATTACGCCAAACTCGCCCCTGGAGGCGGCGACGACCGCGTTGGCGTATTTATCGTAAGAGGCGCAGCGACACAGATTGCCGCTCAGAGCCTCCTTTACTTCCTCGAGGTCGGGCGCGGGGTTTTTCCGCAGGTAGGCGACAGAGGCCATAACCATGCCGGGCGTGCAATAGCCGCATTGCGGCGCGCCCATTTCGTGCATGGCTTTCTGCACAGGGTGCAGGCCTTCGCGCGGAGTAATCCCTTCCAGCGTTTCGACCCGCTTGCCGCTTACGGTCATGGCGAGGACCAAGCAGCTCTTCACCGCTTCGCCGTCGAGGATAACCGTGCAAGAGCCGCAATCACCGTGATTACAGCCGCATTTGGGGCTGGTCAGCCCGAGGCCGTCCCGCAACGTTTCCAGCAGTGTGTGCTCCGGTGCGACCGCCGCCTCGACCGGGTTGCCGTTCAAGATAAAGGATACAATCTGTTTCATCCCAATCACCTCCCCTCGTCTTGGATGCCGGCCGCAGCCAGGATGGCCCGCGCCGCCACAACCGGAGCCACTTTCCGGCGATACCAATCGCTGGCGCGGATGTCGGTGATGGGGGCGATCTCGTCCACCACCAGGGCGGCTGCCGTCCTCGCCGACTCGGCGGTAACGGGCTTGCCCTCGAGGGCCTGCGCCGTCTTCCGGCAGGCACGCACGGTGGGAGCGGCGCTCCCCACGGCAACACGGGCGGTTTTGAAAACGCCGTTTTCCACCTCGACATAGGCGGCGGCGTTGACGACGCTCAGTGTCTCGGCGGCGCGGCGGCCGAGCTTGTGGAAGGCGGCCGCGCCCTTCCCTGCCTTTACCGCGATGGCCACGAGGATTTCGTCCGGCTTCGCCGCCGTCGAGCCGGGTCCGGTGAAGAAGTCGGCCGCCATGACGCAGCGCTCGCCGCCTCTTCCGCGCAGGACAAACGTCGCGTCCAAGACCATCAGTGGCGGCAAGCTGTCCGCCGCCGGCGACGCGTTCATGATGTTGCCGCCCAGGGTGGCGGTGTTACGGATACTGAAGCCGGCCATGTGGTCGACTGCGGCGCTCAGGGCGGGCAGTTTGGCCTTGACGATCGGATTCGTTTGCAGATCGGAGAGGGTGGTCATAGCGCCGATCCGCACCTCACCGTCCCGCTCTTCCACGCCGGCCAGGCCGAGGCCGGCCAGGGAGACGAGGACCACGGGCGGCTTGTCGCCGTTGGGGATGGTCTCCCGTTCCCGTGAGATACGGGGTACCAGATCGGTGCCGCCGGCCAGATATTTGACCTCGGCGCCTTTTTCCGCGTCCAGTATTCGGAACAATTCCTCGAAGGTGGTGGGCGCGTGGAAACGGTACTGTCTCATTTCGTGCCTCCCGCTATTTTTTGGCAAAGACGGATTTGCTGAAGTCGTAGCGCTCACTCCCGTCCGGATAGCGGTAGCGGCCTTTGTCCTTGTCTTTCGGGAAATCGAAGCGTCCGCCGCACCGCATGATCATGGTCTTGATATCGGGGGTGTTTTCCTTGACGATGCGCTCGAACTGCTGCACGAGAAGGTCGGGATCGCCGGCGGTGTTGGCCCAATTGTCGTAGTGATCGGGGATCAGCAGCTTGGCGTTCAGGACCTGGCCCAGGCGGGCGCAGTCGTAGGGCGGCATCTTGTCGGTAGCGCCGGGAGCGTTGGAACCCATGTCGAAGATGGCCACGTCGATGTTATATTTTTCGCGGATAGCCACGTACCCGTCGTGGTACCAGGTATCCCCCATGAACAGGATGTTGCCGGCCGACGTCTTGAATAGGAAGCAGCAGGCGGCCTCTTCGAAGGGCATCAGGACATCGCCTTCGCCCGTCTTGATGGCGGTCTGGTCGTAGCAGATGAGGAACTCGACTTCCGCTCCTTTAATCTTTACCGATTCGCCGACGTTGGCGACGACGATGCGGTCGTCCGTCACGCCGAAGCCTTTCAGTTTTCGCTGTGCCGCCGGCGGGCCGTAGAATGGGGCCTTGGTCGTCTGCAACGCCGCCTTGACGGCGTAGAGGTCGCAATGGTCCTGGTGGGCATGTGTGCAAAACACGCCGTCGAGCTGGTTGAAGCGCCACGGATCGATGACCTGCGGGTTCAAGCGAATCCAGTTGATGCTGTCGGCTCCGGATTGTTTGCACACGCCGCAATAGTAAAGTTCGGTGTACATCGACGGGCCGCAGTACTGGTCTATCCAGAAGATGCCGCCCTCGTCCGTCTTGAAAACCCACGACGGACCGCCGCACCACCACAAGCTCACCTCACCCTTCGGCACGGCCCGGGACTCGATCTCGTTGTTAAGGAAGCTGCCCCATTCGGGGAAGGCGTCCTCGAGCCATTGGGTGCGGTCCATCGGATGATCCTGGTTCACATAGGCGCCGGAGATAATCCCGCGCCCGTCGGTCTTGGGTACCTGTTTGGACATAATCCGCTCCTTTTCTGCCTCTAAAAACGAATAGCCGTTGTGGTGCGTGTCTACTATGAATCGCCGTTCTCCAATTCGCGGTAGGATTCCAGCCGGAGCCGCGCGTTTTCACAGGCGCTGCGGCGCAGGGTCTCGGCGCGTTCGGGAAAACGGAGCGCCAGCGAGGCGTAGCGCCCTTCGCCCGCCAGGAATTCCTCGAAAGATGCGCTAGGCGGCTTCGAGTCGAGCTGGAAGGGGTTTTGACCCGCCTCGCGCCGCGTCGGATCGTAACGGTAGAGGTGCCAATAGCCGGACTCCACCGCCTTTTTGGTCTCGGCCTGACTATTCTTCATGCCGCCACGGATGCCGTGCTCGATGCACGGACAGTAGGCGATAACGATGGAAGGCCCCGGATAGGCCTCGGCCTCCCGCAGAGCTCGAAGGGTTTGCTCCGGATCTGCCCCGAGTGCCACTTGGGCAACGTAGACATAGCCGTAGCTCATGGCCATGCGTCCGAGATCCTTTTTCCCCGTTTCCTTACCAGCTGATGCGAATTTGGCTACAGCGCCGGATGCCGTCGCCTTGCTGGCCTGCCCGCCGGTGTTGGAATAAACCTCGGTATCCAGCACCAGTACGTTGATATCATGCCCGCTCGCCAGCACGTGATCGAGGCCGCCATAGCCGATGTCGTAGGCCCAGCCGTCGCCGCCCATGGCCCACACCGATTTCTTGGTGAGGTAATCGCGGTTTTCGAGAATGGTGGCGACGGCCTGTTGGAGTATGGCGTCGACAGGCATGGCCGATTCCAGTGCCGCGACCAATGCAGCCGCCGTGGCGGAATCGCTGTCGTCGTCCAAGTAAGCGTTGGCCGCTTCGGTGACCAGGCCCTTTTCCGCAACCAGGCGGACGGCATCCCGCAGACCGGCTCGCACCTGTTCCGCCGCCAGCAGCATGCCGAAGGCATATTCGGCATTGTCCTCGAACAGGCTCATGGCCCAGGCGGGACCGCGTCCGTCCACACCGACGGTGTAGGGGGTGGAGGGCGTACTGCCGCCAAAAGCTGTGGAGCAGCCGGAAGCGTTGGCGATATACATGCGCGGGCCGAACAACTGGGTGAGCAGCTTGATGTACGGCGTCTCGCCGCAACCAGCGCAGGCGCCGGAAAACTCGAACAACGGCCGCGCGAACTGGCTCGCTTTGACGTTCTTGTCGCTGGACACCGGCTTGTCAGCCACTGTCATGGCGTAGTTCCAGTTGACATCTTCTCCGCGCATGGCCTCGAGCGGACGCAAAGCCAGCGCCTTCTCCTTGGCCGGACAGATGCTGACGCAACTGCCGCAACCGGTGCAGTCGAGGGGAGAAACCTGCATGCGATAGGCGTAGGGTTCCAAGCCCTTCCCCACCGCTTTTATGGTGGTGAATGCGGCCGGCTTTGTCGCGGCCTCGGTTTGGTCCAGTAGCACCGGACGAATGGCGGCGTGGGGACAGACCAGGGCGCAACGGTTGCACTGAATGCAGTTGCCGGCCAGCCATTGCGGGACCTCGAAGGCGGCGCCGCGCTTCTCGTAGGCGGTGCTGCCGGGTGGGAAGGAGCCTTCCTCCATGCCGACAAAGGCGCTGACCGGCAGGCTGTCTCCCTGCTGGCGGTTCATCGGAATAGCCATGGCGGCGACGTAGTGCGGCAGGTCGGCATCGGCCTTCGCCTTGTCCATCGCACTCGCCCACGACGGGGGAACAGGCACTTCCACCAGGTTGGCGATCCCCAAGTCTACGGCGGCGTTGTTCATATCGACAACGGCGGAGCCGAACTTCTTGTAATAGGTGTCGTGGTTGGCTTTCTTCATGCGGGCCACCGCGTCGTCCAAGGGGATGAGCCCGGTCAGTTTGAAAAAGGCGGCCTGAAGCACCGTGTTGGTGCGACCGCCCAAGCCGAGGCCTTTGGCGATGCCGCCGGCGTCGATGGTGTAGAGCCGCGCTCCCTTCGCCGCCAGGCCCCGCCGTAGTGAGGCGGGAAGGCGGGTGTCCAACTCCGCCGCGCTCCATGGG
>JAJPXZ010000199.1 GCA_021205245.1 Planctomycetaceae bacterium | reverse complement strand
GTATAGTAAGGGGAGCGCCTCGGGGTGGGAGGATGGAGCACAGGCTTGGGGTCTTCCGCGTTGACGGCCCCGTCCAGCCCGTCCCGGCCGAGATCGTTATCTCCGGTTTCGTAACTGGAGACGGCGCATAACCCGGATGCGCCGCGTGGCCAAGGCCGCTGCCCGCTGGTACAACGTGGTGTATAAAAACTTTTGAGCCAGGGTAACAATGGCGGGCGAAGTGGCACTACCAGAGGAAGCGACGTGATTAGACGGTTCTATTCCAGCAACGACAAACCTAAAGAAAGGATGGGGCAGATGCCTGGTCCTACTCCCCAACCCGGCGCCGACAATCGGCTGCAAGTATCCCGGGCCGAGGACGCTGTCTTAGTCCAGGTCATAGGTCTTGGCAACATGTTTCTTGCTCCCACCCTGCACGGTCTTGTCGAATCCGAGCTCAAGGCCGGATTTTCCAATTTTGTCGTCGATCTCAAGTACTGCACCGGCATGGATTCCACCTTCATGGGCACCTTTATCGGGCTGTCCAACCAGGTCAAGCAGAGTTACGGCTGGTTCTGCCTCGTCAATGTATCCGACGATAATATGCGCCTGTTGAAGATGCTTGGCGTCATGCACATGGTGTCGGTTCATGAGGGCGAAGTCCCTCATGTCGAAGGCAAGACCAGCACACTGTTTCCATCGACCGATCCCTATGTCAGGCAAAAGCAGATTCACTCTGCCCACCGCAACCTGATGGATGCCGATCCCGAAAACGTCAAGCGTTTTGGCCCGTTTATTCAGGCCCTCGAGGCGGAGATGGCGGACGTCCCCACCATTCTCCCCCCCAACGACGCGGACGAGACGAGCCAGGGTCCATGCCGCTAGGCGGACCCGAGGCCTGGCGTATACCGAACCGCGATGGCAGCATCGCGGTTTTTTTTTTCGGGGCGGCGATGGCTGGATTATGCGTAAAGTCCGGCTTGACACGGTGTAAGGCATCGGCATAATGGAGTAGTGGTTGGAGAAACGTTTACTAAACGGAGAGGAATAACATGGCGCAGGCCGTTCGTGAAAAAGCCGCCAATCTCCCCGAATTGTTCACCGTGGAAAAAGGCGTGCTTCGCGCCCACGGCGACATGTACTGGGAGTACCTCGAGGAATTCGAGTGCGCCTGCCGCAGACTGCTCGACACCAGGCGTACCAGGGTGGTGGTCGATCTCTCCAGCGCCAACTTCATTTCCTCGTCGTTTTTGGGATCGCTGGGCAACCTGGTTCTGAAGGCGTCCCGGCTCAAAAAACGCATTAAACTCAAGGTCACCCTCGATGTCAGTTGGTTGTTCGACATCATGGGCGCGGGCAAGAATATGGATATGGAAGTGGTATGACCATGCGGCCGCGCATCCGGACGATGCGCGGCCGCGCCATTTGACCGCGGGTGGGAGGAGCCGGGCGCGGTCCCGGCCCGAACCCGGCGGGCTGATTCGTGACCGTTTACGGAAGGGCAAGATTATGAACATCCAACTCACCGCCAAAAAGATCGAGATTCCTCCGGAAATCCGTGATTACGCGAAGGAAAAGCTGGAAAAACTAGAGAAGTTCAATGCGAAGGTCCAGTCGATAGAGGCGGTGATTAAAGCTGAGGAACGCTTTATTGTCTGCGAGTTGGTCATCCACATCGACAACCGCGACTCCATTGTCATCGAGGTCCAGGGCGACACCATCCAGTCGGCGGTCGACATGGCCGAGAACAAGGCCGAGCGCCAGCTCCGCAAATCCAAGGAACGCTCCTCGGTGCGCCGCCGCGCCCGGGCGGAAGACAGGGATATGCCCTGAGGCTTGCATCGCTTCACGATAATTCTCGAAACGTCGGTGAATACCGAGGCTTCGGCCACCTTCTTTGTTCCTCGTTTTTTGAACACCGGAATGATGTGAAGGGGGATGCGGCTTTTTGCGTCTGGGATGTACGTCTGTCCGGACCAAAAAGGCCGCGCCCCTCCCCACGTCATTCCGGCGTGCATGCATCCACCCGGGCGATAAACAGGCTGTTCGGCCGGAATCCACGGCCACGTGCGTTTGCCACGGATATCGCTCCAGCACGTATTTTTTGAGAAGGAACCCCAGATGCAGTTCAGGGATTTTATAGCGGAGGACAGGATTATTCCCAACCTGTCGGCTTCCACCAAAGCCGAGGCACTCAGCGAGTTGGCTGATCCGCTGTTTACGGAAAAAATTATATCCACCGACCTCCGAGAAGGCGTCCTTGCCGCACTCTTCCACCGCGAAGAACTCGGCACCACGGCGGTCGGGCAGGGGCTTGGCCTGGCGATTCCCCACGCCAAGCATCCGGGAGTGCGCGGGCTGGTCGGCGTCTTTGGCAGGAGCGTCGAAGGGATCGATTTCGATTCTCCCGACGGTCAGCCGGTCCACCTGTTTATTATGCTTTTGTCGAACCGCGAGTGCGCCGACCGTCATCTCGAGGCCCTGGCGTATATCAGCCGCAAATTCCGCGGCAAGGATTTCCGCAACCTTCTCCTGAAGGCGGCGACGGCGGCGCAGATTATGGATTTTCTCGAAGATTCCGACAACGAGGATTAGGAGTGCCGCAATCTCCCTCGCCCCCGGAGGGGGAGAGGGCTGGGGTGAGGGGTCTTTCGCTCAGGTTTTTCGCTGTGCCGCAGCAAAAACGGGGGCGCGAGCGGCACCCTCACCCCGGCCCTCTCCCTCAAAGGGAGAGGGAGAATAGGTGTTCTGTTACGCTTATCCAAGGACGTACCAACCAATGGCAAACTGGAACTGGCTCAGGCCTGGCATGCGCATCAAGCGCTGGGTCTTTCTCATCACCTTCGGGCTGATGATTGTCTTTATGGGCGCCATGTTCCTCACCCTTGGCGTCTTTATGCCAGACGCCCAGCCGTTCGGCATGGACACCTACGGCACGGCGGTGGTCCTGCTGATTCCCGGCACGGTCGCTGTGTTTATCGGCATCTACCGGCTGGTGCGCCGTATTGAAAAGATGCTCCGCCGCGCCGACGACCGCCGCGACCTGGGCGAAATCGTCTACCAGTACAACCGCCTCGAACACGGTCCCCGCTTTTGCTGTTTCGGCGGCGGCACCGGTCTCAGCACCCTCCTGTCCGGCGTCCGTGACTATTCGCAGCGCATCACCGCCATCGTTTCGGTGGCTGACGACGGTGGCTCGTCCGGCCGTCTCCGGCTCGACTTCGACATGTTGCCCCCGGGCGATATCCGTAACTGTTTGGTCGCGCTGTCCGACACCAGCCCCTCCATGGCCCAGCTTCTCCAGTACCGTTTTCCCGAAGGGGAGTTTGCCGGCCATTCCTTCGGCAACCTGTTTATCACCGTTCTGGCCATTGTCCAGAACGATTTCGGCTCGGCTGTCCGCGAGATGAACAAGATTCTGGCGGTGCGCGGTCAGGTCCTGCCCGCGACCCTGGACAAGATCAGCCTTGTCGCCAACCACCCCGACGGCAGCAAGACGACCGGCCAGCAGTGGATTGCCAAATGCGGCAAGGATATCGAATCGCTCGAACTCAAGCCCGAACCGGGCGACGTGTCGATGGACGTCCTCGCCGCCATCCGCGACGCCGATCTCATCACCCTTGGCCCGGGGAGTTTATTTACGTCGGTGTTGCCGAACCTGCTTGATCCGAAGATTGTCACGGCGGTCAACGCATCCGACGCCAAGGTGCTGTTTATTGTCAATACGGCTGGGCAGGTGGGCGAGACCAAGGATTTTGCCGTCTCCACCCACTTGAAAATGTTGAAAAAGCATGCGCCCGAGCTTAAGATAGATCTGGTCCTGATCAACAACCGTCCGCCGACGGAAGAGCAGCGGGTGCAAATGGCGGAGAAGGGCATCACCCCCACCGAGTACGATGTCGACGAGACGTTGTCCATGGGGGTCAAGACGGTCTTGTGGGACGTCGTCAATACCCAGAACCCGATTCGTCACGATCCGAAAAAGACGGCGGCGGCGATTATGGCGATTCTGGAAGATATCCAGCACGGACGATTATAAAAGAATTCGGCATATTCGAGTTATCGAGGGGCGGCCAGAGATGATAAAGCGCGTTGTTACGGTCAAGCACAAGTTCGGCATCCATGCCCGTCCGGCGGCGAAGATCGTCAGCCTGTGTACCGGCTTCGAGTCCGACATCCACATCCTGAAGGACGGCGAACCACCGGCCAGCGGCAAGAACATTTTGGACATCATGATGCTCGCCGCCGCCAGCGGCACCGATCTCGAACTCCGTGCCGACGGACCCGACGCCCAGG
>JAJPXZ010000001.1 GCA_021205245.1 Planctomycetaceae bacterium | reverse complement strand
TTTCTCACGGATGCCGACGGCCGAGATAATGATAAAGATGACGCCGCTATACAGCACCAACGGCAGGGCCATGTGGTAGAGCTGAACCTTCGACAGCTCGCGCGTCGCCAAAAACGCGGCGATGGACGGGATGGCTGTATAGGCGAAGAAGGCGTTCAGGCCCATGCCGGGAGCCTGGGCAAAGGGAATTCTGGCATAAAAGGCCATTAGGAACGTGCCGATGGCCGAGCCGATACAGGTGGCGAAAAACACGCCGTTAAAGATATTGGTCTCGCCCTGGCTCAGGACGCTCGGGTTGACGAGGATGATGTAGGCGGAGGCGAAAAACGTAGTGATGCCGGCGAGGATTTCAATCCGCATGGAGCTGCCGCTCTTGGTGACGCCAAAGTATTTATCCAACATGATATTTTCCTCCGGAATGGTTGAGTTTTATTTAACCTGACGGCCGCGCGCGAATTTTCGCACGATGTGGCGATCGTCGGAAAGGTAGGTCACCCGCGCCAGCCGTTCGGCGATACCAGCCTCGAACGGCGGCAGGAGCGGGCGGTCATCGATGACCAGGGCGTCCAGTTCATACCCCGGCTCAAACGAACCCACCTTGCCGAAAAACGATCCGCCCCCGATGGTGGCGAGGTAAAATACCTCCTCGACCGTCAGCGGTTTATCAGCCGAGTCCACCAATCGCCACCGTAACTTCGACGCCTGGACCGCATCGGACATGGCGCGGAAGATAGAGTTGTGGCAGCCGCCGGCCATGTCGGAGCCAAGCCCGACGCGGACGCCGGCATTGAGGAAGCGCCGCACCGGCGCGATGCCGGACGATAGGTTCATGTTGGATTGCGGGCAATGGGCGACAAAGACGCCCCCCTCCGCCATCAGCGCCGTTTCCTTTTCCCCCGACCACACGCAATGCGCCATGATGGTCGGCACCTCGCCGCCAAACAGGCCGAAGTTACGGTAGGCATCGCCGTAGCAGGAGGTGCCAGGACACAACTCGGCGACCCAATCGACCTCGCTCTGGTTTTCCGACAGATGCGACTGGACCGGCAGGTTGCATTCCTTTTGCAGTTCAACAATACCGCGCAGCAGCTCGTCCGAGCACGATGGAATAAAACGCGGCGTGAGGATGGGCGTGGTATTGGCAAAGCGGTCCGCCGTTTCACCGAGCCACCGGCGCGTGTCGGCAAGGCTTTGCTGAGCGCTCGCCTCGCACAGGTTGTCAGGGCTATTCCGGTCCATATTCACCTTCCCGACCATACTGACCAGGCCGGACTCCTCAAGCATTTCCATCAGCATCAAGGTGGCTGGCAAATGCAGGGTGGCAAACACGCCCAAGCGGGTGTTGGGGCCGTTTTTCAAATCATCAATCAGCCTGGTATAGGCCGCGCGCGCGTACGTGACGTCGGCATATTTGGCCTCTTCGGGGAAGGTGCGGGTATTCAGCCATTCGAGGAGTTCCAAATCCATGCCAAGCCCACGGAAAGCGAATTGGGGCGCATGCATGTGCAGGTCGACCAGGCCGGGAGTGATGAGGTGACCTTCGTAGTTGATGACGGGCAGGTGTTTGTACTCGTCTGGCAGGGAATCGTGGACGCCGGCGGACACGCCGTCCACACACACGAGGTAGCTGTTCGGATGGATGCTGAGCGTGGTCAGAGACTCGCTATAGCAGATGTCCCCCCGAAGCGCAAAACTGTTTTCCATCGCTGTTTTCCTCCTTTGCGGATTTGCGTTATACGCGATGTTCGTTTTGGCGCGTTTCGCAGTCCGTCGTGGAGGAGGGGGAAATGTGGGCTATGTTTCGGGTGATGTATGGACGGTCTG
Source organism: Planctomycetaceae bacterium (assembly GCA_021205245.1). GTDB lineage: Bacteria > Planctomycetota > SZUA-567 > SZUA-567 > SZUA-567 > JAJBSZ01. Next base: position 23,636 of record JAJPXZ010000001.1, on the reverse strand, counting down.
CAAAAAAGCGCAGCGTCCGGAAGGAGGGGGCAATAAAAAACCACAAATGCTTGACCATGCCGTCCCCGCCGGAGCGCTTACCGGAGAGGACTCATAGTCAACCATTTGCGGTGGCTGGTAGAAACATCCGTCCAATTACGGATATATACGAGTCCAGAAAATTCGTTGTCTCTAGTTCTTCTCGTTCTCCTTTATCAAGCTTTCCAAAAAGCGCCGGACAAGATTACTGGACAAGTTCTTCCTATACACCGCCGACTTTCTCGGCGTTAATTCATTATACACCGTGTCGACCGCACACTCGATGCAAATCTTATCTAATTTTTTGCCGATGAGCGTTGCCTCCAGCTTTGGCAGCCGTATCGGCGTCGGCGACATGCTGCCAGCCGCCGCGCGGCACGCGGTGACGACGCCGTCTTCCAATTCCACATACACCGCCAGTGAAACCCGCGACAAGGTCAAGGCGGCGCGCGACCCACGTTTGAAGAAACGCTGGTAGGCGTTTTTCGGCGGTATCGGTATGATCAACTCGGCAAGAATTTCGCCCGGTTGAAGATCCGGTTTGCGGTACGCCTTAATGAATTCAGGCGCCTCCATAATGCGCTCGCCTTTTTTCGACACCACCCTCGCCTTGGCTCCGAGCGCAAACAGCGCGCCGGGAAGGTCGGCCGCGCCCGATGCGGTGCAGCAGTTGCCGCCGATGGTGGCGCGGTTACGGATTGCCGGGGCGGCGCATGAGCAGGACGCCTGGTACAGGGCGGGAAGTAAATCGCGGACGAGGTCGGATTCCATGATATCAGTGTTGGTGGTGCAAGCGCCGATGCGGATGACATCGCCGTCGCGGCGGATCCGCTTCAGTTCGGGGATGGTGAAAATATCCATAGCCGCAATTGGCTTCAGCTTCCCTTCCTTCATTTCCGGCCCGATATCTGTGTTGCCGGAGAGGAGAAGGATATCGGGCTTCTTCGCCAGAATGTCGAGGGCTTCAGCAAGGCTCGCGGGCGAGAAGTACCGATCTTTTTCATCGCCTTCAAACTCCGGCGATGCCTTTTTGCCGCCGCCGCTTTTGGCAGGACGATAGCCATCGTCGACCGCCTTCGAAACAGCGGAGACGATGCGGTCGTAGCCGGTGCAGCGGCATAGGTTGCCGGACAGGGCGGTTTTGATTTCGAGACGCGATGGCTTGGCGTTGTCTTCCAGCAGGCAACGGGCAGCCATAATCATGCCGGGCGTGCAAAAGCCGCAGTGGACCGCGCCTTCGTCAATAAATGCCTGTTGCAGCGGGTCGAGGCGGTCTTCTTCGCCCAAGCCTTCGATCGTTTCGATATCGGCTCCGGATGCCTGAATAGCGGGAACCATGCAGGCATTGACCAGCCTACCATTCAGGATGATGGAACACGCGCCGCATTCGCCTTCGCCGCAGCCTTCCTTGCACCCCTTCAGGTTCATGTCGTCGCGGATTACGTCCAGAAGGCGCGCCAGTGGCGTCGTTTTAACTGTGCGTTTTTCGCCGTTAACCGTCATTTCGATTTTCATTGGCCCGCCTCCGCCTCTTCCTTCGCTTGCATCATGGTGAATAATTTCTCGCCGGTAATTGGCGCTTCAGTGGCGTAGACGCCGCAGGCGTTATCCACAACGCCCGCAACCGCCGGCGCACCGCCGTCGCAGGATAATTCGCCAATTCCCTTGGCCCCGAACGCGCCGAAGGGGCTGGGATCCTCAAACACCTTGACGTCGAAGTCGGGCGCGTCAAGGGTGGTGGGGATAAGGTAGGCGTTGAGTTGATGGGCCGAAAACTTGCCGTCGGGTCCGACGGTCAGGTCTTCCATATAGCCCATGCCGTAGGATTGCAACACGCCGCCGGCCATTTGTCCATCGACCTGGATGGGATTGATGGCGCGGCCGACCTCGCTCGACACCGTCGCCTTTTTGGGGCGGATTTCATAGGTGTCGAGATCCACCTCGGCTTCGAGCACCTGCGCGAGCCACGAATAACCTTTGTACGCTGTCCCGTGGAACTTTTCCTCGTCCCACGTATAGCGGGTGTCGGGATGGACCATGCCGCGTGCGGCGAGTCGGCCCCGCTTCATCAGCCATTCCTTGGCGACGTCGTCCAGCTTTGCCGCTTCCTTGCCGCCCGCGTAAAAGACGCCGTCACGGTAGTCGTCCGGGCGGACGCCGTTCTTTTCGCCCAGGTAATCCATCAGCTTGGCAAGGAGGTTTTCGCCCGCCTCGACTGCGGCACGGCCGACAAACATCGCTGTCCGCGACGCCGCTGTCGGTCCGCTGTTCGGGGCGCGGCTGGTGTCGGGGAGCGGGTGGCTGACCCGTTCCAGCGGCATTTGCAGGATCTCGGCCACATACATCGGCAGCATTGTATCGGTGCCTTGGCCCATTTCGGTCGAGCCGGATAGCACCTCCACGTTACCGTTCGGCAAATATTCCACCTCGACCGTCGTGCCCATCTTGTCTTCGCCCGCGCCGGTAAAACCGCCGCCGTGCATACAAAGGGAAAGGCCGACGCCCATGCGGACGCGGATGTCTTCAGGCTGATTCGCGTATGCGGAATGCTTCTTCAAGAAATCGGACCGCTTGACCACGTCTTCAAGGATAAGCGCCGCCGAAGCGCCGTCTTCCAAAACCTGGCCGAACGGAAACGCGTCACCTTTACGGAGGACATTTTTCATACGGATGGCGCATGGATCCATGCCGAGCGCACGGGCGGCAAAATCCATCTGCCGTTCGATAGCGTAAATTGCCTGCGGCGCACCAAAGCCACGGAACGCGCCGTTCGGCGGAGTGTTTGTCGCCATGGCGCGGGCGCGCAGCTTGGCGTGCGGCACCTTGTACGCGCCGGTGGAGTGGAGAATGGCTCGGGCCAAAACCACCTTACTCATGCTCGTGCACGCGCCGCCGTCGAGGTAGAGATCGACTTCGGCAGCGGTTATGGTCCCGTCCTTTTTAAATCCCAGCTTGTGGATGACCTTGGACGGGTGCCGCTTTGGCGTGACCAGCATGTCTTCAGCACGGTCATAAAGCAGCTTAACCGGATGACCGCTTAATTTGGCGAGAAGACCAACCCACACCGCCATGACGGATGGATAATCCTCCTTGCCGCCGAATGCGCCGCCGGTGACGGTCTGTTTGACCTTGATGTTATCGGTGTGGATGTCCAACGCCATCGCGAGGGCGTTATGGACATAATGCGGACACTGGAGCGACCCCGCAACCTCGACGCCATCCGGCGTCGGCCACGCCGCCATCCCGCAGTTTTCGAGATAGATATGTTCCTGCAAAGGCGTGCGGTAGGTGTGCTCGACAATGATGTCGGCCTCGGCGAAACCCTTTTCGACATCGCCCAGATTGACGCGGAAATCGTCCATAACGTTGTCGTCGCCCCACACCCGCGACTTGACGGCGAGGGAGTCCTCGATGGTCAGGGCCGGTTCAACCGCTTCGATATCGGGGGTGAGCGCCGCGAGAGCGGCGGCGAGAGTGGCTTCGTCCGGCGCGGCGACCAAAGCCAGAGCCTGGCTGTTATAGGTGATTTTTTCGTCCACCAGCGCGATGAAGTCGTCACGAATCATGTGGACGGCATTGATGCCGGGTATGTCCGCGGCGATGGCGACGGTAACTGTGCTCCAGTCGAATGCGGGATCGCGCGCGATTCCCTTCAGCCTGCCGGCCGGAACAGGCGAACGCAACACGCCGGCGACCCAAGCTCCGGGAATGTCGAGGTCGGCGATGTAGACGGCTTTGCCGGTCACCTTGTCGGCCGCGTCGAGGCGCGGCAGGGGCTTTCCGACGTACTTGAACTGGGTGGACGGCATAATGCTCCTCCTATGGCTGGCACGGCGTAATTCTGGGCAGACGGGGGCGACTGTACAGACTGTCGCCCACACCGTCCGCCTCCTTCATGGATCAATCAACCTCGATTACCGCAGACTCCGCAGTCTTCCCTTTATCGGCCGGGAAAATGATATTGGTGACGATACCGATAATGCAGACGGTGGCGACGGAATCTTTGAACAGGTACTGGAAAATAACCGGCATTGCCGCGTAGGACTCGGGGCTGGCGTTGCCGAGGCCCATGCCCATGGCGAGCGTGGCCGAGAGCACGATGATGTTGCGGTGGCTGAAGCCGGACTTCGAAATCAGCTTGATGCCGTTAATGGTAATCATGGCGAAAACGCTGATCACCGCACCGCCGAGAACAGCGTCCGGCATCATCGAAAAGATGGCGCCGACCTTCGGCACAAAGCCGCAGACAATCAGGGTGGCCGCTCCGGTGGCGATGCAGAATTTGTTGACGACGCCGGTCATGGCGACAATGCCGGCATTTTGGCCAAAGGCCGTGTTTGGCAGGGTGTTGAACACACTGGCCAATATCGACCCCGCGGAGTCGGCGAGGATCGCGCCTGATGTCTCCTTGGTCGTGGCTTCACGGTTAAAGGCGGCGACGGTGATGCCGGAGGTATTGCCGATTGTCTCCAGGCCCGAGACGATGTAGAGAGCGGCAAAGGTCAGGATGGCGTCCAGGTGGAATTCATAGCCGAAATGCAGCGGCATCGGCACAGCGAACCACGACGCCTCGGTGAAGGGCGCGAAGTTCAACTTGCCCATAAGACCGGCGACGATATACCCAACGATAATGCCGATAAGCAGTGACGACAAATTGACAAGGCCCTTGCCGAAGCGCTGACAAATAAGGATGGTAATAAAGACGACAAAACCCAGGAAAATATTGGCGGGTGAACCGTAATCGGCCGCGCCAACGCCGCCCAGGAAATAGTTGGTGCCGGCCCCGAGCAGATTGATGCCGATGGCAATCAGCACCGCACCGATGACCAGCGGCGGGAAGAAGCGCTTCAATGGCTTGATAAAGAAGGCCATGAAGAACTCGATGAGGCTACCTACCAGCGCGCCGCCGAGAACACCCGCTATACCGTAGGCTTTGCCGACGGTGATGGCGGTTGGAACAAAGGCGAACGAAGTACCCATGACAATGGGGAGCTCGGCTCCGAGCCGGGGAAGTTTACTTTTCCGACCAAAAATAGAGACCGGGTAGAGCTGGAAAAACGTGGTGACGCCGGAGACCAGCATCGCGCACTGGACCATGATAATCCGGTCGGCGGATCCAAGGCCAACCACGCCGGCGAGGATGAAGCAGGGGGCGAGGTTGGACGTGAACATGGCCAGGACGTGCTGCAGCCCGAGCGGGAACGCTTCCCAAAACGGCGGCCGGCCGTAGAGCGAATAGACCAAGTTGGAACGGTCGTCAGCCTCTTTCACTTGCGTTGCCAAGGTATCCCCTTTCTTGAGAAGGTCGGTTTGGCCTGCCGCGTCACGCAGCGGCAATGCGGTCTCCAGATTGTTCTATTTCGTCTCTTCCTGCACCAGCCAGGACATGGAATTGCGCAGACCACGGTAGATGGCCGCCATTTCCACCGCGCTCCGGAGCGAAACTTCGCCCACGTAGCCGTTCTTCAGCTTCATATCGCGTGCGGTAAAACCACGGTCGAAGATGACCGCCACCGTGTCGTTCTCATACCACCAACCAGAACCGCGCAACGCCAGCGTTTCTTCCTTACCGCCTTCGCGGCGGCGGATCGACTTGCCTTTGACGCGGAAAACGTTGTCGTCGTGGGCATTGAAGTCGTCGTCATTCAGGCACAGGCGCGGCTTGTCCATATATGGCCGACCCTCGTGAACACAGAAGGCCGAGCAGTTGCCGCACTCGTTGCAGAAATCGTCGACGTGGACAATTTGGCTGCCCTGCGCTATCGTCACCACTTCTTCGCCGACCGACTGCAACTGGCCGTTCTTCGCTTCGAGGCGCGGAAGGGTGACGCTGAAAGGTGGAATGACATAGGTGTAATTGGCGCGGTTCGGGCAGACTTCAACACATTTGCCGCACACCGACGCGCACTGGAGGCAGCGCTTCGCCTCGGCTACCGCCTCGGCTTCGGACAGCGTTTGTTCGACCAGGTCGAAGCCTTTGCGGTCCGTCACGGGACGATGCTTTTCGCGGTTCGGCATCACCTTCATCGCCCGTGCCTGGCGGATGTCGTCCAGTTCGCGGCCGACCGGCTGGGGCGGCAGCGGCGCTTGCGGCTGGGGAATCGCCAACTCGGCGCAGATGGCGTCGGCGGCACGCTGGCCGTCGGCACAGGCCTGGATAACGATAGCGGGGCCAGTGACCACGTCGCCGCCGGCGTAGACGCCGCAGCGGCTGGTGCGGCCGTTCGCTTCAGCCTTTATTCTGTCGCCACGGCCGAGTTCGAGACGGCAGCCGTCGAAGCATGCGACGTCGGAGAGTTGGCCGATGGCGGCGATAACTGTATCGGCCTCGAGGGTAAAGAATTCGCCTGTCGGTTCGGGACGGCGGCGGCCGCTGGCGTCAGGTTCGCCCAAACGGGTTCGTTCGCATTCGAGACCGGCAACCTTGCCGTTCGTGACGACAATACGCTTCGGTGCGGCCAATTCGACCAGCTCGTTCCCTTCCTCGAAGAGAAGCTGTTGTTCTTCCGGAATCGCCGGCATTTCGCCACGGGTGCGGCGGTAGACCACCGTGACCGGCACACCGGTGAGGCGCTGCGCCGTACGGGCCGCGTCCATGGCGGTGTTGCCGCCACCGATGACCAGCACCTTTTTGCCAAGGTCGGGACGCTCGCCCCGTGCGACAGCCTCGAGCAGATCAAGCGAGGTCCACACGCCTGTGGCGTCGTCGCCGTCGAGTTCGGGCGGCATGTCCTTGGGGAAGCCGCAGGCGATATAGACAGCGTCATAGCCTTTTTCCAACAGCGACTCGGGCGCGTCGGTGATTTTCTCGCCAAGGCGCAAGGTAACCCCGAGAGCCTGGATGCGGGCGACATCATCGTCCATCACCGAAGTCGGCAGGCGGAAGGTCGGCGCAATCGCCATAATGCCACCGGCGCGGTTGCGGGCTTCAAAAACCGTCACCTCGACGCCTGCCAAGGCCAGCCGCGCGGCGGCTGCGAGCCCGGACGGCCCGGCACCGATGACGGCGACCTTTTTTCCGTTTTTCGCGATGGCGGGCGGAGTAACTTTGCCCCGCGACGCGACAAAACGCTTGATGTCGCGGATGCCCACGGCTTCGTCATAATTCGCGCGGGTACAGCGGCTCTCGCACAAATGGGTACAGATATGGCCGGTGACGCCGGGCAGCGGGTTTTTCAGGAGCACGGTCGCGAGCGCACCGTCGAAATCGCCGCGTGCGGTCTGGAGCGCGTAGGACGGCACGTCCTGGCAGACAGCGCACTGGGCCATGCACGGCGCGGTAATGCAGTCGAACAGGGCAAGGGGCGTGTCCACCTTCGGCGGGCCGGGGAAATACTGTTTCTTGTAGCGGGGATCGACGAGGGCTTCTGCAGCAGCCTTTTCAAGGGTGGCGTCCTTACCCTTGGCGAAGTCGCGCAGATTCGTCGCGCCCGCTTCGGCCATTTCCGCTTCGAGGTTGTCCAGGCACTGACCGACACGCGCATACCCGCCCGGCTTGAGGATGTCGGAGGCCATAGTGACGCCAAGCGCGCCGCAGCGGAACAGGGTGCCCATGTTGAGGGCATCGGCTCCGGCCGAGTACGATACCTGCAGGTCGCCGTTGAAATCCTGGTTTAGCTTGTTCCATAGGTTCATGGTGATTGGGTACAGCGAGCGGCCCGACATGTACATTTCTTCGCCCGGCATAATTTGGCGGTAGTTGTGCATGGCGAGGGTGTTCGACAACTTGACGCCGAAGAACTTGTTATGTTTTTTGCCAGCGGCCTGCATCATCTTGATGATTTCCAGGGCCTGCGGGTATTTGAGATCGTGTTCGAACACCGGGTCGGGAATATTGATGCCATCATACCCGAGCGACTTGTTCAGCGTGGTGCGGACAAAGTCCGGTCCCATCAACGTCGGATTGAGTTTGACGCAGAGGTGGAAGCCGCGTTCTTCAAGCAGGTACTTGGCGATGCGGCCGATCTCGTCCGGCGGGCAGCCGTGCATGGTGGAGAGAGTGCAACTGTTCGTCAGCGCGGCAGGGACGTCGACGTCCGAGAAATCGGGGAACGATTTCACCAGTTCCGACTTGAAAACATTGATAACGTCGGTGGCGTCCAGCATGGTGTCGATGAACCGCTGCATGCGCGGTTCCTTGATGCCTTCGAGGTTATAGCCGACCGAGAGGTTGAAGATGACGCCGTCGTCCTCGAACGCTTCCCACCCGAGCAAACGCCGCAGCACCGGGATCAGCACCCACGCCTTGATGTATTCGAGTACCGACTTCTCCAGCTTCAGTTCCTGCGACCACTCGGCGTTGTAGCCTTCGTCCTCCATGTCGATACAGGGGCGGCCGAATTCGAGTTCGTCAAGAATCTGCACCGTCTTCAGTTCCATGTAGCGCGAACCGGTGAGGTAGGCGGCGACGATGTTCTGGGTGAGTTGGGTGTTCGGGCCGGCGGCGGGGCCGATAGGCGCGCCGAGCTTATCGCCGAACAGCCGCCCGGCATAGGGTGCGTTCGGGCGCGGGCGGTGGAAGAGCGATTTATGGACACCGAAGATACTGCCGTTTTCCTTGTATTCACGAAGAATCCAGGTGAGCAGCTTTTCGAAAGACTGCGGCCTCATGTGGTGGGACATGGGTCTCTCTCCTATCACGCGTTGCGGGGTTGTGCTTCCTGTAATGCTAAATTCGTTCCCAGACCTTCTTCGAACACTCTCTGGCCTTGGCGACGATTGCCTTGTCGTCGAGCATGGTCAGGACTCGGTCGCGCATCAGCACCCGCCCGTTGGCAACGGTGGTGGTGATGCTGCGTCCGCTCGCGCCAAAAAGCAGGTGGCCGTTGATATTGGCATCGGTCAATTCGGTCGGGGGGAGGTAGTCGGAGACAATGACGTCGCCGGCATAGCCGGGAGCGAGTTTGCCGACCGGTGTCGCGAAGTAGCGTCCGGCGATGGCCGGGTTGTTGGCGAAGAGCATGCCGGGAATTTCCGCCCAGGCGACATTGGGGTGTTTGTTGTGGTGTTTTTGCAACGCGTTCGCGATCTTGAACGACTGGAGCATGTCGGAGACATAGCCGTCGGTGCCAAGACCGAGGCAGATGCCGCGCGCATACATATCCAGCACCGGGCTGGTGCCGACCGCGTTCCCCATGTTGGATTCGGGGTTGTGGACAACCGCCGTGTTCGTCTCTTTGAGAATGTCTTTTTCTTCGTCGTTGATGTGGATGCAGTGGACAAAGATGGACTTGTCGCCGGTAAGGCCGAAATCGCGGAAACGGTTGACGATGCGCTTGCCGTATTTCTGTTCGGAATCGACCTCATCGCCAGAGCCTTCGGCGACGTGGACGTGGTAGCCGGCGTTGGCGCTGCCCATCGCCTCGACGCAGGCGGCGAGGGTCGGATCGGAAAGGGTCATGGACGCGTGTAGACCGAACGTGCCGGCGAGGAGGCCGGAGTCGTCCTGCTTCGCGGCGTTGATGAAATCGATGTTTTCCTCGATTCCTTGCCGCATGATCTTCTCGCCGTCGCGGTCGGAGACCTCGTAGCACAGACAGGAGCGGACGCCTGTTTCTTTGGCGGCATCGGCCATGCGGAACAGGCTGCCCTTGATGGCATAGGGGCTGGCGTGGTGATCGAGGACGGTGGTGCAGCCGTTCTTGATACAGTCGATCATGCACACCATCGCGCTATAGTAGGAGTCTTCCAGCATCAGGGCTTTGTCCAGCCGCCACCACAGCCGCTCCAGCACCTCGTTGAAATTCTGCGCCGGTTCGCCCTTGCCGGGGAAGCCGCGCGAGAAGGCGCTGTAATAATGCATGTGGGCGTTGACGAAGCCGGGCATGATAACGCCGCCCTTGGCGTCCACGAATTCTGCTCCGGGATGGGCCGCGCGCATGTCGGCGGTGGAGCCGACCGCGGCGATGGTCCGTCCGTCGACAACCACCGCGCCATCGGCGAAGTAGGGAGCGCTCGGATCGCGGGTGATGAGGATGCCGTTACCGACGATGATCATGGAAGGTCTCCTTGCTTGAAAATCGCTCCCGCACCGGAGTGCGGGAGCGGATTACTGCTTATTTCGCCGCGATAAGTTCGATCTCCACCTTCGCGCCCATCGGCAGCGCCTTGACGGCGTAGGCGGAACGGGCGGGATAGGGCTTCGAGAAGAAGGTGGCGTAGACTTCGTTGACGGCGGCGAAGTCGGCGATGTCGGCCAGGAATACGGTGGCCTTGACGACCTTGTCCATGCTGGTGCCGGCGGCCTTGAGGACGTTTACCAAATTGGTCAGCGACTGCTTCGCCTGGTCCTTAATGTCTTCGGGCATCGACTTGGTGGCCGGGTCGATGGGCAGGCTGCCGGATGTAAAGACGAGATCGCCGACGATAATCGCCTGGCTGTACGGGCCGACGGCGGCGGGGGCATTGGGGCTTTCGACTGGGGTCAGTGACATGGCATTCTCCTTTAGAGTGAAATGGTGGTACCGGTTTTGCCCGCGATGCCTTCTTCGGCCTTCTCGAGCAGGGTGATGAGCGACTTGCGGCCGGGTCGGCTGGTGGCGAACTGCATTGCGGCCTCGACCTTCGGCAGCATCGAGCCGGGGGCGAACTGGCCTTCTTCAATATACTTCTGCGCTTCATCCGGGGTGATGGTGTCGAGCCAGCGCTCGTTGTCTTTGCGGAAATTGACCGCGACCTTCTCCACGGCGGTGAGGATGATCAGGTAGTCGGCGTCGATGATTTCCGCCAGCTTGGCCGAGGCCAAGTCCTTGTCGACGACGGCGGAAACGCCTTTCAGGTGGTTGCCCTGGGCGATAACGGGAATACCACCGCCGCCACCGGCGACCACAACCTGCCCGGCGGCGAGAAGCGCCTTGATGACGTCTTTTTCAACAATGTCGATAGGCTTCGGCGAGGCGACGACGCGACGCCAACCGCGTCCGGCGTCTTCCATCATATCATAACCACGGGACGACATTTCCTTTGCCTCTTCTTCGGAATAGAAAGAGCCGATGGGCTTCGACGGCTTCTGGAAAGCGGGGTCGTCCTCGGCTACCAGGGTCTGGGTGATGATGGACGCGACCGGCACCGATTGGCCGCGGTCAAGCAGTTCTTCCCGGAGCGCGTTCTGGAGGTCGTAGCCGATATACCCCTGGCTCATGGCGACACAGACCGACATGGGGATAAAGGGGATGGTGGCTTCGGACTTGTGGGCAAGCTCCATCGCCATGTTGATCATGCCGACCTGCGGGCCGTTGCCGTGGGCGATGACGACTTCGTCGCCGTCACGGAGCAGCCCGGCGATGGACTTGGCGGTGGTTTTGACCGCGCGCATTTGTTCAACCAGGGTATTGCCGAGGGCGTTGCCTCCCAATGCGAGCACGATGCGCTTTTTCATGGCGGAATCCTTTACCGGAGAAGGTGGAGCCGCAGCGCGGCACCGGATTAAATGTAATAAAAGAGGGAACCGCCGGGGAGGGGTAATGGCTGCCTGGTTGTGCGAGTGTGAGTTAACGCTGTGACGAGTGCAATGGCGGAAACGTTCCCTTATTGAAACTGTATCCCACGCAAGCCCCTTATTCAACATTTTTTTAGCGATAAAAAATATTTTTTTGAATAAATACGGGTCGGCTACAAAAAGGAGTGGGACGCCGAAGCGTCCCACATCGTTCGATACCTGGTAAAATTACCCTTTGGATACTGTTATTGCCGTGGATAGCTGGGGGATATAAGCATCTTGCCGGCTGCTCCCTTGGCGAAGGCGTCGAAGCCGACGCGGGTGTCTTCGAGATGATACCGACCGGTAATGGCTTTACGCATATCGATGCGGCCGCTCGCCATCAGGGCGATGACGTCGGGGTAAATGCCCATCCCGGACTGCCCCATCGACCCGTGGATACTCGCCGCCTTGACCTGGAACGCATACTGGTCGAAGGTGGTGGGACCGAGGTGGTGGCCGATTTGGATAAATTTGCCGCCGATGGCCAGCGCGCCCTGGGCGGTGGGGTAGGTGAACTCGGTGATGCCTGAGCAGTCGACAAACATGGCCACGCCCCGCCCCTTGGTCAGGTCCATAAGGACTTCGGAGGCGTTCTGGCCGTTCTTCTTCAATTCGTTTGGATCGATAAGGTAGTCCGCTCCCAGCTCCTGTGCCAGTTGGGCCCGCTCCGGATTCGGCTCGAAGCAGATAAGTTTGGCGCAGCCGCTGGTACGCATGGCGGCGACGGCGGACAAGCCGATTGGCCCCGCGCCGTAGATGACAACATGTCCGCCTGGGCGGATGCCCTTGCCGCTCACAAACATACCGTTATAGGCGACGCCGACCGGCTCGATCATCGCGCCGAGCTCGAGCGCGGCCATATCGTCGCCGTAGAAATCGCGGATGTCGTTGAGGAGATAGCAATGCTTCGCCTTGATGGCGGCGTACTCGGCAAAGCCGCCGTCGAAGGTGAGACCCGGCTCGTCCAGGTTCTGGCACTGGTTCATCATGCCGAGGCGACAGGCGTCGCACTCGCCGCACCAGTGCATGGATTCCACCGACACCATATCGCCGACCTTGAGGGAGGTCACCTTTTTGCCGATTTCGACGACGGTGCCGGCGAATTCGTGCCCGGTAATGATAGGGTAGCGCGAATGCCCGTCGTAGCGGGTGTAGTTGTCCTCGTCCATACGGAGCAGATGGACGTCGGTGCCGCAGATGCCGGCCGCGCCGACCTTCAGCAGCACTTCGTCTTCCGCCGGCTTCGGATCGGGGCGGTCGGTCACCGAGGCGCGCATATTTTTGAAAATCGAGTTGCCCCGGAGCGCCCGTTTCGTCTCCGCCTCGCGCTTGGACATCTTGTAGCCGGGCTTGGGAGCCCAATCCGCCTCAACGTAAAATGCTCGCATTTGTCTGTGTCCTTTGTGGATGAACGTCCGACAGGCAGGCGGTTGCCGGGGGCCGTCACGTCACCAGCCCGACCCCCGGCTCCCTGCCATGCGGACCTGTGTTATTGATCGACGTTGGCCTTGGTCAGGAACTTGTAGCCGACGCTGACCAGGGAGGGCTGTTCCATGCCTTTGGCGGCATTGTATCCAGCTTTGGCGCATTCGTAACCGAGGCCGAAAGCGTTGGCGTCGACAGTGCCGATGAGAATGCCGTCACGGATGGCGGCGCGGGCTTCGGTGGTGCCGTCGAAGCCGATAATGCCGACGGGGTGGACCTCGGCCTGGGCTGCCTGGGCCGCGCCCAAAGCCATTTCGTCATTGGTGGCGAAGACAAACTTGAGGTCGGGGAAGCTGGTAAGCATGTTTTCCATAACGGTCATGCCGACCGCGCGCTCGGAGTTAGCCGGCTGTTGGAAGGCGACTTTTATTTTGGGGTTCTGCTTGACCTGATCCATGAAACCGGCGACCCGACCGATGTGAGGGCCATGGCCCATGATGCCGGTGATGAGGCCGACTTCGCCGCCATCCGGGAGCTGCTCGAGGACGAACTTGCCGGCGAGGACGCCGCCGTCGTAGTTTTCCGAACCGACATACGCTTTCTTCAGGGGTGTCTGAACATCGATGTCGCCGTCGAAGATGACGAAGGGAATGCCGGCATTGGCGACCTTTTCCACCGTGGGAATCATTTCCTGGATGCCGCATAGGGCCAGGACCATGCCGTCGACTTCGTTGGTTATCTGGTCTTCAATGATCTGAATCTGCTGCTGGACATTGATCTCGCGGTCGGGGGCGAGGACATTCAGGGTCATGTCGTTTTGCTCGGATGCGAACTTTTCCGCACCTGCCTTGACCGTCTTCCACCATTCGCTGTCCATTGCCTTGGTGATGATGGTGACATCGACTGCGTGTGCGGCACAGGAAAACATGAACGCGGCCATAACGGCAACCAGTACCTTTTTCATACCTGCTCCTTGTTCGAGAAATAACGCGTGACCACCCGATTGCGACTCTTTTTTCTGTGCGGCACGTGCCGCGCTGGCGTGCTACTGCAAAAATTCGTCCACCGTCTCCGCCGATACCAACAGCGTGCCGGTATCGATGTGGGCGGGAACCGTTTCGCCCAGAGCGGCGCGGTAGGCTGTCTGGACGCCGATCTTGCCGATGTTGAAGGAGTTCTGCGCCACAGTGCCGGCCATGCGGCCGTCCTTGACCCGCGCGCACGCTTCCGGCACCGCATCGAAGCCGACGACGAGCGCGTCGGACCGCTCAGCCTGCACCGCCTCGAGCGCACCCAGGGCCATGGCATCGGAACAGCAGAAGATGGCGTCCAGTTCCGGATGGGTTGAGAGGAGGTTTTCCGCTACGGTCATGCCGAGGGCGCGTTCCCAGTTGGCTGGCTGTACCGCGACAACTTCGATGCCCGGATATTTGGCAAAGGCCTCCTGCGCGCCCGCTGTCCGATTCATGGCCGGACTGTGGCCGATGATGCCGGTGATGATCGCCACCTTGCCCCGGCCGTTCAGCCGGTCGGCGATAAAATCGCCAGCCATATTGCCGCCGACCACGTTGTTGGTGCCGACGAACGCGACCTTGTCCGGCCACGAAGTGTCGGCGTCCATCACCACCACCGGCACGCCCTGCTCATGGGCTTTTTGCATGACCGGGGTCAACTCCTCTTCCCCGCACGGCGCGATGACGAGAACGTCCACCCCCTTGACGAGTTCGTCCTCGACGATCTGCACCTGCTGCTGCACCGCCGTCTCGGCGTCCGGAGCCATGACGGTCAGGACGATGTTGGAATTTTCCGCCGCCGCCTTCAGTGCGCCCGCGCGAACCGATTGCCAGAATTCCGAGTTCATGGCGCGACACACAAACGACACCCGCACCTCGCCCGCACCAGTCGGCATCGCAGCCAGAACGAGGACGCAACAGGCCAACCACATTTTCCATCGCTTCATGGTGTTTTCTCCTTTTTGTGGGCGCGCCGATCAGCGCTCGATAGTGGTAACCAATTCCCGACAGCAGCCCTCGGGCACCGCCATCGTGGCGGGCCTAGTTAAGAAATGGTGTTTTTCATGGGACGAGCGGCACTTCTTCGCTCTTGTGGATCGGTGCGTAAACTAGGCTTCGACTTCCTCCATGCGAACCGGACGTTTTTCACGGACCGACTTGAGGGCAGCCTTGGCCATGACCACGGAGATGCGGCCGTCGTACCCGCCCGAGGGCGGCTGGGTGCCGGACTGGACGCAGTCGACGAAAATCCTGCCTTCAGCCTGGTAGGCGGCGAGGTAGCGCTCGAGGAAAAAGTTCTGCAGGGGCGGCGTGTGGATGCCGTCGCCGTCGGCGAAAACGGTGTTGTTTTCCAACTTGTTGACAGTGGCTATAGAGCCTTTGGAGCCGAAGACCTCGACCCGCTGGTCATAGCCGTAGGTGGCGCGGCGCGAGTTGTCGATATTGCAGAAAGCGCCGTTTTTGAAGCGCAGCGTGTGCATGCAGGTATCGAAGTCGCCGATTTCGCCTATACGGGGATCGACCCGGCAGGCGGCATAGGAGAATACCTCTTCCGGCTCATCGCCAAGGACAAAACGGGCGATGTCGAAATCGTGGATAGAGGTATCAAGGAAGAAGCCGCCGGTCAGCTTCATATGATCGAGCGGCGGCGGAGCCGGATCGCGGCTGGTGATAAGGCATAGTTCGGGGATGCCGACCTTGCCCGAGGATACGGCATCGCGGATGGCGATATTGCCGCTGTCGTAGCGCCGGTTAAAGCCGAGCATGAGCACGATGCCGGCTTTCTTCACCGCCGCCAGAGCCTTGTCTATGGCGGGGAGTTCAAGAGCGATAGGCTTTTCGCAAAAGACATGCTTGCCGACATTTGCCGCCTCTTCCATGATTTGCGCGTGGGTGTCGGTGGTGGAACAAATGCAGACGGCATCGATGGATTTGTCGTTGATGATGTCCTGGTAATCGTCCGTCGTCTTGGCAGC
The DNA here is from genome assembly GCA_021205245.1 of Planctomycetaceae bacterium. GTDB lineage: Bacteria > Planctomycetota > SZUA-567 > SZUA-567 > SZUA-567 > JAJBSZ01. The sequence continues at coordinate 7,725 of JAJPXZ010000001.1, read as the reverse complement.
CCCGCATTCGTCGGCGAGGGCTTTTGCCGCATCCAGCCGCAGGTCGGAAACGCACGCCACTTCCGCTCTCGGCACCATAAAGGCAAGCGCCTTGGCGTGAATTTGGCCGATACGTCCAGCCCCGATGACCCCGATGGCAAGTTTTTTAGACACGTCGTCCCCTTTCCATACGCGTGCGGCATACCGCGACACTGCGGGAACGCCGCAGCCGCCGCGAAGCGATAAATATGGCCAAACATCATTCTAGTTACAAATAGATTGGTATCTTTATTTTCACGAGCTTTCCCCATGCGTGAATATGACTGACATACACGAGGTTAAGTGCTGATTTTTCCTGATGGATTGCCGTTTTTACTCGGAATGAAGCGACTGGGTTGCACTGCACTTATACTACGAAGTATACAGGACGATAATCCCTTAGTAAAGCGAGGTGGAGTGGATTTTTTCGCGAGGTCATTCCAACTATTTACCGGGAAGCGACTTTAGGGTATGTAATTATTCTTAATTTTTTCCCATTTCTTAATAGATTCCTATCTATATGCATAAAAAAGGAATCAATTTGCCGACCGCATCGCCGCTTGTAATGGGGCGACGCTTTCGCGAATCACCAATTCGGGCGGGAAGAATACCGACACGTCCGCATCCGGGTTGCGAATAAGTTCGAGGATGCCTCGAGCCGCCGCCTCGCCCATCGCTTCCTTGGGATGGTTGATGGTGGTGAGACGGGTACTCGTGTAGCCCTGCATATCGTCGTAGCCCACGACCGACAAATCCTCCGGTACGCGGATGCCCTGCTTGGGCAGGAAGTCCAGGAAGCGTTTGCCGATGTAATCGTTGAAGCAGGTCACCGCTGTGCAGCCTTTAATCGTTTGCATGACCCGGTGGGCGTTCTGGTCGGAAAACAGTTCCTCCATATCCTCGTCCATGTACCAGAGCACCCGGCTTTCGTCCACCTTCAGCCCGTGGCGGCGCATAGCTTCGGCAACGCCGAGAAAGCGTTGCTGGCCGCTATTCTCGTCCGCCTTCATCAGCATGGCGATGTCGCGGTGGCTGTTGGCGACGAGGTGGTCGACGAGCAGGCCCATGGCTTCGACGTTGGAGTTGTCGACGCTGGGGAAGCCGAAAGCGGGCATCTGGGCGTGGAGGAGGACACAGGGGTAGTCGTCACGGATACGGCGGTAAAGGTCATGATTGACGAGAGGGAAGGCGGAGCGGGCCGGCTCGATAATAAACCCGGCGACATCCTGTTCGAGGAGTTCCCGGAGAACCTCCTCCTCTTTTGCGATCTGGTTGAAGGTCATGCGAATCAGCATGTGGTAATCGTGCTTGAGAAGATGATCGCTGATGCCCATTAAGACGCTGGGGAAAATATAGGCGTTGAACTGGTTCATCACCACCGCTATGCAGCGGCCGCGCTCGCCGTCGCCGCGCCTGGTCCGGGCGGGTTTGGACAAGGCGGCCTGGTCGAGCTTTTCCGAGACAAAGGTACCGCTGCCCTGGATTTTGACCAGGAATCCCTGATCCACCAGCATCTGCACCGCCTGGCGAACGGTGTTGCGGCTCATGGAGAAATGGTCGGCCAGTTCGTCCTCGGTCGGGATTTTTTTCCCCGGCGAGCGGGAGGTGAGGATTTCCTCCCTGAGGCGCTCCGCCAATTGCATATATTTGTACTTGGACATGCCGCGTCTCCACGGTCGGCCGTGGCCGGACCCATCCCTATTGAACACCACTTGTCGGATTGATAATACCCTTTCACCCACTCTCCGCAAGTGTTCGCCGCTATGTCACAGAATAATTCATTCCATCATGGCTGGTATGAATTTTCGGCTTAGCCGTGACAGGAAAGGCCGCGCCCCACGTGAGGCGCGGCCAGTTATGGGTTGTTTGCTTGCCGTTCTCGTTACCCCTTGGGGTAAAAATACCGATAGGTAAGCCACTCATGGGCCCGGCGCGCCGCCTCTTCCCCGGTCGGGTAAGGCAGGCACTCAACCGAGACAAAGCCGTCGTAGCCGATTCCCTCGAGGGCGGCAAACACCTCGTCGAAATCGAGCCGGTCATGGCCAGGATACCAGCGGGTGTTCTCTGCCACATGGACATACCCGAGCAACGCACCTACCTCGCGGATCGCCTTGCTCGGACGGTGCTCGTCGATGTTCATGTGGAAGGTGTCGAGGTGGATATAGGTGCTGGGGATGCTGTATTTGTCGATAAAGTCGAGGATCTCCCGGGCGGTGTTCAGGGAGTCGAGTTCATAGCGGTTGATTGCCTCGATGTAGAGGGGAACATTCTTCGCCAAGGCGTATTGGCCGACCTCCTTCAAGGATTCGGCCTGTTTTGCCAGCTTTTTTTCCCGCTCGTCCCCGACCTGACCCCGGACCCAGCCGACCACCACGCCGGTCGAGAGGGTGGCGGCGGCATCGACGAATAGCTTCAATCCTTCGATCGCTTTCTGGACATTAGCCGGATCGTCGTTGCAGATGGACAAGCCTTTGCGGACATAGAGCTGACCGGACACGAGGGCGGAAACCGCCACGCCCGCCGCGTCGCAATCGGCCTTGAAGGCGGAAACGGCGAATTCCCAAATGTCAGGCACATGGATTTCTATGCCCTGATAGCCGATGGCCCGGGCTGTTTTGGTCGCCGCGCCGAGATCGCCCCGGAGCAGGATGGGAGCCTTGGGTCCGGCGTTTTCCGCCGCCGTGACGGCGAGGCGCATACCGCTGCCGTCCGAGAGAGCGCCTGGACATTTTTTGGACATGGTAACCCCTTACAAATCGGGCCTTTCTTGCTGACAAGAAAGGCCCGCACAAAAAGGCAAAAAAAGCAGTGATCGCGCGGCACCCACTGAGGAAAATTCCCCGTCAACAGGCCCGCGCGACCCGTGCCCTCCCCGGCGCAACATCCCGGTTGCCGCTGCCAGGAATGTGGGACCAGTCATTATTTATCGTAGGTCAACATGACCTTGAACGCGGTCTGCTTTTCCTTGGACGCGATTTCCAGGCCCTTGTGGACATCTTCGAAGGGCAGGTAGTGGCTGTTGAGGGCATCAAAGTCGTATTTGTCTTTGATGCGCGACAGGAAGCGGATGGTGCGTTCGAGGAAGTTCTTGGTGCCGCCCGAGCCGACGATGCGCAGATTCGACCAGATGACTTTGCCGAGTTCGGCCGGAACCTTGCGGCCGATGGAGTGGCCGACAAACCCGACGCGGGCCGAGTGACCGGCGATATCGAAGACGCTGGCGATGCCGATGTCGTTACCCGAGCACTCGACAACCACGCTGGCGCCACGGCCGTCGGTGACATCCCGGACCATCTGGCCGATGTCGCCCTTGGTCGGGTCGAGGGTGATGTCGGCGCCGTACTTCATGGCGCGGTCGCGACGGGACTGGAGCGGGTCGACGACGATGACGTTCGCGCCGGAGACGTCGGCGGTGATGGTCGCCGAAATGCCGATGGGGCCGCCGCCGATAATGACCACGTCGTCGGACGCGTCGACATAGCCGCCGTTACCCCAGATGCCCCAGTAGCCGACGGAGAAGTTTTCGATCCAGGTACCCATGAAGTAGGACCAGTCGTCGGGGAACTTGTGGGTAAAATCGCGTTCGAGAATCAGGTATTCGCCCATCGCGCCGGGCGAGTTCGGCATAAAGCCGAGTTCGCGCATGTTCAGGCAGGCCGAGGGCATCTTGCCTTCCTTGCAGTTGGCGCAATAGCCGCAGGGGATGACGCAGTCGCCGGTGACCTTGTCCCCTACCTTGAAGTCGTCCACTTCTTTGCCGAGTTCAACCACCTGGCCGGACCATTCGTGACCGGGGGTGAAGGGGCCAATGTCGTAACGACCTTCGGCGGAGTGCCCCTCGTAGCATTCGACGTCCGACTGGCAGATGCCGCAGGCGCCGACCTTGATCAGGAGCTGGTTGGGCTGGAGCGGCGGCAGTTCCTTTTCTTCGATACGCAGATCGTGGGGGCCATACATGTACGCAATTTTGGCCTTCATCGTACTTCTCCTGTTCAATTTTGTTGTGAATGCTTATCCACCAAAAAGACTGCCTCTACGTCACACGCCGTAATGCAGGGTATAGATATGCGCGCCGCCGTTGGTCGGGCCCTTGATGACCGCTTCGATGTCTTCGCGGTTGCGTTGGGTCACCTTGTCGATGGGGGGCAGTTGGCCGGCCGGGTATTTACCGAGGATATCGTTGACCAGCTTTTCCAGGTAATCCATGGTCTGCTCGACGCCCTTTTTCGCCAGGTCGGCGCTCGCGCCGCGCGGGTCGCCGATAACGCCTTCGGGGGTGCAGATGGCTTCCATCCCCACCGAGCCATAGGCATTGTACCACTTGATCGGGCCGGGTGCGGTCTCGGCCGAGTTGTTGATGTGGCCGGGGGGCAGCATCGGAGCTGGCTTGGTGGCGACGGCGTTTTCCTGCTTGCACAGTTCGGGGAACAGCGCCAGGGACCAGGACTGCTCGACTTCGTCGGCGTGGATGAAGGGGGAGTTGTAGGGTCCGCCGTTTTCCTTGGTCTCGAGTTCCCACTTCGCGCAGTTCCAGAAGTGGACGTAGAGGATGATGCCGGGAACCTGGAAGGTCTTGCCGAATTTGTGGATGGCCAGCGGAATGACATAGTCCTGGCCGTGGCCGTTGACGACGATCATCTTGCGGAAGCCGGTGTTCCAGAAGCCGGCGAAGACGTACATGAGGTAATCGGCCAGGGTCTCTTCCGGAATGATGATGGTGCCGGGCATGCCCAGGTGGTGGTAGGGGTGCGAGCCGTACCAGATGGGCTGGGCGACGGTGCAGCCGGTTGCCTTGGCGACCTGCTCGCACAGGCGGGTGTCGAGATAGGTGTCTTCGCCGTAGGGGGCGTTGGGGCCGTGGTTCTCGGTCGACCCGACGGGAATCAGGATGACGTCGTTTGTTTTCAACCGTTCGGCGACTTCGAGATTGTTCATGTTCTGGTAATAGATGCCGTTGGCCGCTTCCATGTTGCCGCCCTTGGCGGGAATTTCCCATTTACCCATGCGAGTCTCTCCAAAAAAGGTGTGCAAAGCCGGTTTTCCCCGGACACAAACGAAATGCGCATCGGTGCGTGGAGGTGAGCGAGACGGGCAATGAAGTAACGTGAGCCAGACGCGCACCGACGATAAAAATTATTTAAGTGTGGCTATCTGGATTCAGTATACTTCATGGGAAGCAGTTGTAAAGCGGATTTCAAAAATATTAAGTGTTTTTTCTATTTCGTTATTTTATAACGAATTAAGTGGTTCACAAAATTAAGCGAATCTCACTGCAACCCCTTTTCGGCGGTAAGTGGGACGTTATACAAAAATTCTCCCCCGCTCGAACGGGGGAGAATCGGTTGTTCCACTTTAGTGTATGATCACCGCTGGGGCGGAGTCAATGCCGCCACCGCTCAAGGCTAGAGGCTATAGCCCATTTCTTTAATCCAGCCAAGCGAGCCGTCCGCGTCGGGATCGGGTTTATATTCCAGGCCGACCCAGCCGTCATAGCCGAGGCGATCGAGTTCGTCGAGAACGAACTTGTAATTGATTTCGCCTGTGCCGGGTTGATTGCGTTTCGGGTTGTCGGCGATCTGCACATGGCCGATGCGGGAAAAATGCTTCTGCATAAAGCCGACCAGTTCGCCGCTCATCCGTTGGGCATGATAGACGTCGTACTGAAGCTTGGCATTGTCGCGGCCGACCCGGTCGAGGACGTCAATGGCCTGGTTCGGCGTCGAGACAAAGTAGCCGGGCATGTCGAACGGGTTAATATGTTCGAGCAGCATGGTCATGCCGTGTTTGGCGAACTGATCAGCCGCGTAGCGGAGCCGCTCCACCAGCCGGTCCGTCGCCTGGTCAAACGAACCGCCCGACTTGTCGATGCCGGCCAGGACATTGACCCGGCGCAGATTGACCGCAGTCGCGTATTCGACCGCTTTGGCAATCGCCGCGGTAAATTCGTCGTCGCGGCCCGATATCACCCCGAGGCCGCGTTCGCCGCCGTCCCAATCGCCGCTGGGCGAATTGAACAAGGCCATCTCCAGGTTGTTTTGCGACAGGGCAGCCTTGATGTCGGCAATGCTTTCGCCATAGGGCAGCAAAAATTCCACCCCTTTAAAACCGCTTTTGGCGGCGGCGGCAAAGCGCTCGAGCAAGGGGCGGTCGAGATAGAAAAAGCTGAGGTTGGCAGAAAATTTCGGCATTCTTTTTCCTTTGTTGGGTGAAGGAGAGACAACGTTTCCGCTTCAACTATATTCTTCCTGCGCGCCTGCGCCAGAGTCAATTTTTAATATTCCGTGGCACCGTAATAGGCATTCGTGACGACCGGAACAGGATTCCATAGCCTCCATCGCCTCGCCGCCGACAGATTGAACCTCCTCGTCATTTGTCCGATGGCACATCCCCCACTCCCGTCCACCCTCGGATCATCAGGCCCGCCCGTCTCGCTGTGGCAGCAGCCGACGGCATACCGTATATTTCGCGTGATGATGATTGAGCAGTTCTTATGACGTGTACTTTACAAACCGTCCAGGCGGTACGGTATACGCGTATTTTTCCAAAAGATATTTGTTGGAAAATATGCTATAAACAACCGATTAAGCCAAGGGGGGTTGACATACACCCCGTGGGGGGTTACCCTGTACGATGGCATCGCGTAAAAGTGGGTTTTCAGAACGCGTATACCGTCTGCTTGAATGGTGTGAAATTGAGTGAAAAAACATTCTCATATACGGACGGAGTTTGCGTTATGCCGGGTCATCAAACTTTGGAATTAATTTATCGAAAACTTTATGGAAATTAATGTTAATATAAAGACACGCTAAACGTAACATTCTGCAGGTTTTCTTCCTTGCCACAAATAACGCAGTTTATATAACATGTTTAGCCATGTTGTAGTGGCCACTATCCGCCTCTACTATGGTATCGGCAACAGAGGTGAGGGGTAAATCAATTACTATGAGTTCAATTTCTACCGCTGAAACCGCGAAGATACTCGGCGTATCCGGGGCAACTGTGCGCAATTGGGCTCGCGCTGGACACCTATTGGTTATCGCCACGCGACCAATCAGCTTCAACCTGGAGGAAGTGCTCGCGCTCAAGGAGCGGATCAGGACCAACAGGTTTAATAAATTACGCAAGCGGGCCAACAAGTCGGCGTCGGACACGATAGCGAATCCGGAAATTCGGGACGCCAAAATCGCGTCTGATCTCGCCAACTGTATCAAGGAACTGGACGACAGGGCTGTCGCCGCCCACCATGCGGTGTTTGCCGCGGCGTTGCATTATCTGGCGAAGTTCGACGAAGTGAGCTTTCGCGGTACCCCCAAGTATTTCGAAGACCTCACCTGGCGTCGGCCGGCGGTGGCGAAAATCATGCGCGGCTGGTACGACCGCTCCGGCACCAATATCTACGACGCCAAGCCGGAGGCGGTCGAGGCTTTCCTCGGGTGGAAGGACTGCGACGACCCGCTCGGCCTTCTCTACCAGGGCTTGTCGTCCGTCGGGACAAAATCCCGGACCGGAGCCTACTTTACTCCCGGCGACATTATTGACGCCACCCTGGCCGACCTCGGCGACTCGGTGGCGTCGTTCCTTGACCCGTGCTGCGGGACTGGACGATTCCTGGTCCGCGCCGCCCGCCGCTTCAACCTGCCGTTTGACCAGCTCTATGGCGCGTGCCAGAAGTAGCTATGCCTGCCAGTCCAAGGCAGTTGTAGCGAT
>JAJPXZ010000168.1 GCA_021205245.1 Planctomycetaceae bacterium | reverse complement strand
GTTATATATGGAATTATGGGACGACCATCGGTCGTCCCTTTTTTTATTACGGAAGCTTTTCACGCCGGGACTTGACGCGGATTAAAATAAAGATAAATTTACTTATATCTAATTTTACCCAGGTAACTGTGCCTGGACAACCTGCCTTGAAAAGGGAGCTACCATGTGGGAAGACAACATCGACGTCAATGCGGTTTCGGAGATCCGCGCCCGCTCCATCTGTTATCTCGGCGTCGGAGCAATCAACAAGATCCAGTCTATCGTGCAGAAGCTTAAAGCCCAGGGCGTCACCAACGTCCTTGTCGTCACGGGCAAAGGTTCCCACATCAAGACCGGCGCATGGGACAAGGTCAAAGCCGCCCTCGACGGGGTAGGTGTAGGATATTTCCTGTATGATAAAGTCACCCCCAATCCCACCGCCGATCAGGTCGATGAAGCGGTTGCGGGCGGCAAAAAGAAGGGCGCAAATGCGGTCATCGCCATTGGCGGCGGCTCGCCCATCGACGCAGGCAAGGTGGCGGCTATCCTCCTTTCGAACCCGGACAAGAACGCTCGCGATCTCTGCAACCTTACCTATACCCCCGACTGCGCCGCGCCCATCGTCGCCATTAACCTGACCCACGGCACCGGTACGGAGGTGAACCGATTCGCCGTCGTCACCATTCCCGAAACGGAATACAAGCCGGCGCTGGCCTTCGAGTGCCTTTACCCCACCTTCTCCATTGACGACCCTGCTCTTATGACCGGACTGCCGGAACGTCAGACCGTGTACGTCTCGGTTGATGCGGTCAACCACGTTATTGAAGCCTGCACCACCAAGATCGCCAATCCCTATACCATCTCCATCGCCAAGGAGGTTGTCGCGCTGGTGGCGAAGTATCTTCCCCGCGCCAAGAAGGATCCCAAAGATCTGCGGGCCCGATATTTCCTCCTCTACGCGTCCATGCTTGGCGGTATCTGCTTCGACAACGGCCTTCTGCACATGACCCACGCCCTCGAGCACCCGTTGTCCGGCATGCGGCCTGAACTGTCGCATGGTTCGGGGCTGGGTATTATTCTGCCCGGCATCATCGAAGCCATCTACCCAGCCTCCGGTCCGGTTCTGGCCGACGTTTTGGCTCCCATCGTTCCCGGTTTGAAGGGCGATGCCGCCGAAGCTGGCAAGGCCAGGGAAGGCGTCCGTTCATGGCTGACCGAAATGGGAATCCCCGCCAATCTCCAGGCCGAAGGTTTTGCCGCCAGCGATATCGATAAGCTGGTCGAACTGACCTACACCACCCCCGGCCTGACCGGCCTCCTTAGCATTGCTCCCATCGAAGTAGACCGCGCGGTGGTTCGGCGCATCTATGAAATTGCCATGTAATACCTGATAAGTTATACCAGTAAAAAAAGCCCTCCCCATGCGGGGAGGGCTTTTAAGTTGGGCGATAACGATGTTAGCGGGTAGTGGCTGCAAGCTTTGTCAGGGGCTCGCCTGTAAGGCGGTAGGTTGTCCACTCGTCCATCGGCGTGGCGCCGAGAGAAAGGTAGAAGTCGATACTCGGTTTGTTCCAGTCGAGGCACGCCCATTCCAGCCTGCCGTAGCCACGCTCGACCACCAAATCTGCCAAGTGGGCAAGCAGCTTTTTGCCAAAGCCGCAGCCTCTAGCGTGGGGTTTGACGAACAAGTCCTCCAGGTAGATGCCCGGCTTGGCCAAAAAGGTTGAGAAGGAGGTAAAGAACAGAGCGAAGCCGACCGCCTTACCGTCCGCCTTGCCCATAACCACCTCGGCCTTTTTCTCTTCAAAGATCCATTTATGCAACATCGCCTCGGTTCCGACACATTCATCCGACATGCGTTCGTATTCGGCAAGAGCCTGGATAAGCGCGAGAATATCACTCACGTCCGCCGGCTGTGCGGGGAGAATTTCGAAGGTGTTATAGGTGAATTTTTCCTGCGTCATTGCTGTTTTTCCTGTGAATACTGTAAGTGGTCGGAATATGTCTTTTTAGCCCCAAGAGATTTTGCCGCCGTCCTTTTCATTGAGTTCCTCGGGGACGGTCTCATCTTTCTCGACTGTGCCGCCTTCGGGGAATTTCCTCAGCCACTCCTTGCCTTCAACCAGCCTGGTGACCAGCATCGACGATATCGTATCGCCGGTGACGTTGATGCAGGTAGCGGGCGGGTCGACCAAAAAGCCAATAGTGGCGATGATCGGGAAGGCTTCGGGCGGGAAGCCGTAGAGGCTGACAATAAGCATTTCGCCAATCAGCCCGCCGCCAGGAACGCCCGACATCACGACGCCGGACATGATGGCGATAAGGAGTGCCGACACATAGGTGCCGGGACCGCTGAAGTCGAGGCCGAACAGACCGAAGAGGAAGGTGATTTTCAGCATCGCCGACAGCACCGACCCCTCCATATGCATGGTTGCACCGATGGGCAGGACCAGGTCGCGGACATCCTTCGGGACGCCCATCTGGGCAGCCGCCTCCATATTGACCGGCAGGCTGGCGATGGAACTTTGCGTTGCAAGCGATGTGATGGTGGGCGGCAGGATGTGCTTGACCATCCGCTTCACCGCCGGCATGCCGCCGGAGATATAGGCGTAAATGGGGAAGAATACGACGAAGTAGATGATGCACAGTGGGTAGTAGATGAGCATCGCTCTGCCGTATGCGCCAAGGAGCTGGGGCCCGAACTCGCCAACCAGCGCAGCGAAATAGGCGCACAGGCCAATGGGCGCGTACAGCATTATCAGGTCGACCACCTTCATCATAACCATCGACAAGTCATTGAGAATGGTCGCGACCCGGTTGAATTTCTTGTCGCCGGTAACGCTGACACCGACGCCGAAGAGGATGGAAAAGATGATGAGGGGAAGCATGTAGCTTTTGGAGAGCACGTCGCGGAAATCCGAAACGGTAATCGCGCGGACGATGGCGTCGGATAGTTTGATCGTCTCCATTTCGCCCATGGATTCGAGGTTCAGGACCACGCCTTCAGCTGGCGGCCAGGTCTTGACGACGATAAAAATGAGCACAGCCGCGATCAAACCGGTTACGGCGAAGACGCCAAAAAGGTAGCCGAGAATTTTGCCGAGGCGGCGCATATTGAGCATGTTTCCGACCGCACTGGAAATGGTGAAGAATACCAGCGGTACTACAACCGTAAACATGAGGTTCAGGAAGATCTGCCCAAGCGGCTGCAGAACCATGGCGTCCCTGCCGAAAACGACGCCGATGACGCTGCCGATGACGATGGATATTAGCAGGATGATGGGAAAGCGATAACTCTGCCACAGTGTACGTTTGGTGACCGATTCGGCTGACATGGTGTCCCCCTCAGTATTGATGTTGTTCGGGGATTACCCTAGTCCCCGGCCTGGATGCGTGTCAGCACTATAAAGAGGTTCCCTCTTCTTGTAAAGGCACTGGCCGCTTTTTTTACCATACTTATTTCGATGTGGGGTAGGCCAGGCGGTTGCCAGCGCCGGTCTATTCGCCTATACTGGACTTCATACATTGACCATGACGGGAGGCTCTGGCCACATGCGGCGTAAGGCGAGCGGTAATTCCCTTAACTCTCTCAAACTGAAAAATCGACGCGACGTGTTAACCGTCGTCCGCCGCACTTCGCCTGTTTCAATTGCCGACATCGCGGCAAAAACTTCGCTCAGCAAGGTGACGGTAACCAAGATTCTTGACCATTACGTCCGCGAGGGGCTGGTCATGGATGTGGGTAAGGCATCGTCCAATGATGAGCGCGGCAAGCCGCCTACCTTCTTTGCCCTGAATCCGAAATACGGGTTTTACTTCGTCGTCAAAATTGACGGCTACAATATGTTAGCGACCCTTACCGATCTCCACGGGCGTATATTTGCCAGCCACACTACCCTTTACGATCAGCGCATTGATCTCCAGGCCCTGATCCACTGTATTGCCGACGCTTTCACCATGTTGGTCGACCGGGAAAACCTCACAGTCGATAAGTGCCTTGCAGCTATCGCTGGCCTGCACGGAATCATTGAGCCAGAATCAGGCGTGTGTTTTCTCTCGCCGCAATTCCCCCAATGGGGTCACGATATCCCCATGCGGACGATGCTGGAGCGGAACCTCCCGGGCGTGCCGGTGCTGGTCGACAATTGGGTGCACTTCTACGGGCGGGGCGAGGCGGCGGCCATGGTCGAGCCGCTTAGCCGGTTTATCGTCATTACGTCGGAAATCGAAGGGCTTAACGGCGCGCTGATGGTGGATGGTAAACTGTATCGTGGTCACGATAGCCTGGCGGGTGAAGTCGGCCACATGATTGTCGATTCGTCCGATGCGGCTGAAGTGTGCATGTGCGGGGGAAAGGGATGTTTCGAG
>JAJPXZ010000047.1 GCA_021205245.1 Planctomycetaceae bacterium | reverse complement strand
CTCGGGAACCACGATGACGGCGGCGGGAGGGGTTGGTCCCTCGCGTTCACTGCGGCCGCCGAAGATTATTTGCGCCAGAACGAGAACGGCAAGCACAATGCCGATAAGAATCTTTACCTTCATGCAACACTCTCCTTACTTCGGGTCCAGGGCGAGGGACTCCTCGATAAGTACGGCCAGCTTTTCCGCCGAACAGCCTATGGAGAAGTATTCGGCAATACCTTCCGACCCTACCCTCCCCATTTCGTCAGCCGTGTCCGGCATTGATGCGAGCAGTTCCAGCGCCTGGGCGAACATCCAGGCCGGGGCCTCCGACGACACCAAGAGGCCACCGTTGGCGTATTGAAAAATTTCCGGGATGATGCCGCAGGCGGGACCGATGACCGGCACGCCGGCAGCCATAGCCTCGAGAACATGGGTGGCCCGGGACTCAGGCTCGCGGGACGGCACGACAAAAACGCTCAGTCCCTCGAGGAAATCGCGCCGCTCGTGCCCGCCCAGACTGCCGTAGACCCGATGCCGTGACGCCAGGGCTTTCCCCTCCAGGCGACGGTGAAGGCGGTTCCAATAGCGTTCGTCCTCCACCCTGCCGGCCACCCACAGTTCGGGTTCGACAGCGGTGTCCCGGACCAGGCTCTCCACCGCATCCACCAGAATGTCGAGGCCCTTGTCCTTACGAATAGGGGCGAGATACCCGATGGTGAAAGGGAGGCGACGGCGCGGGGCCGGATTCTTCAACGCTTCAGCGTCCACGCCCGGCGGCACCACCCGAATCCTGGTTGCGGGAAGGGCGAGGGACTCTGTCGTGCGGATGGCGAAATATCGGCTTGAGCAGATGACCATGCGAAACAGGCGGGCGTTTTTCCGCACCAGTTTTCGTGCGTCCGACCGGTATGGTTCGTCCAGGGCTTCGATAACCCGGTCCGATCCCTGGGTCAGGCAAAATATAGGACAGCCGAGGTTGGCACGGAGGGCATCGGTAAGACCGGAAAGCATGGTGTTGGAAAGGATAACCGCGTCCAGGGTCTGGCCGTGCAGGAGTTCCATCAAGCGGGAGAACTCGCGCCGCTGCATTTTGTTCGCGCCCGAAAGCAGGCTGACCGCCAACGGGCCGCGCACGTCATTCCGGCGGCCGCTTACGGCGATGGAGGTCATGGACATCACCGGCGTGGGACGGCGCAGCAGCGATCCAAGGGTGGAAGGTACCTTGGCGAGACGGGGGAAATAGCGGCGTATGGTATTGTGTCCAAGGGGAAGGAAAAGACGGCTATAGCCGCTCTCGCCTTCGATCCCCGCCGGACCGTAAAGGGACACGGGGATCACGTCGTGACCGCCGTCCTGCAAACCACGCACAAATGCCGAATCCCTGACCGTGGCGCCACCGGCGAGAACGTCGTTGCCGCCAACCAGGTACAGAATGCGCATAGGTTCCCCCATGGGGCAAGAGCCTGGAGGTTATTTTGACGAAATTCGGCCCTTGGCGCAAGGGCTAACCTTTTATACGACCAGTTTTTCCGCCGCCCAGCGCGAAAGATCCTCACGACGAATCTTGGCGTTGTGGCGGATGTCGGTGGGGAAGCCGGGATGGAAGAGGATGTCGTCTATCATCTCGGTCAATGGATTGGCCCTGCCGAGGGCGAGAAGCTCGCTCGTCAGGGTAAGGGTATCGTCGCGCCCCTTGCCTTCCTGTAGTTCCACCACGATGACCGGCCGCTCCGGCCCGCCGTCACGGGCTACCCCGACCAAGGCGCTTCGGCGGACGCGGGGGTGCGCGTTATAAATCGCTTCGCAACAAACGGTAAACAGATCGCCTGCCGCTGCCCGAACCCGGTGCGCCTTGCGGCCGCAGAACCAGATGCGGCCTTGTTCGTCAAGATACCCGACATCGCCCATACGGTGCCAGAAGGCGTCCCCTTCCTGAATTTTGGCAAGGGCGTCGGAAGCGGGGAGGTTGTGGTAATGGCGGGAGGCATGGTCGGCTTTGACCGTTATTTCGCCGACGTCGCCCCGTGGCAGAATCAGGCTCTCGTGCCAGCGGGGGATGGGACCGTCGTCGATGCGGATAATCTCGACCCGCACCCCGGCGGCAGGCCGTCCGACGCAGACGCCTTTACCGGCGGCAGTGAGATCGGCGGTCTCGCGCAGGACTTCATGCCCGGTGATATTGGCGACGGGCATGCACTCGGTCGCGCCATAGGGGGTATAGGTCTCCGCCCCTTCGGGCAGGACCTGCTCCAGCAATCGCCGGTGCACAGACGCCGGGACCGGCGCGCCGGCCATTACCACCCTTTTGAGGGTGGGAAGGGTTATCCCTTCCGTAGCCGCGTATTCCGATACCCTGCCCCACAGCGCGGGCGAACCAAACGAAAAGCTGCAGCCTTCCTCGCCGACAGGGGTGATCACGTTGGGCGGGAACACCATGCCGGGCCGCACCGGATTCATGTCCGGAACCACCGCCGTCATGCCGAGGGCGATGGAGAAGAGGGAGAAGCCGGGGAAGGTGGCGCAGTCCTTGTCTTCCGGCTTGATGTCGAACGCTTCGGCCAAGATCTCCACCTGGCGGTCGAGCGCGCCGTGGCTGTATTCGACCCCTTTTGCCGGGCCTGTGGAGCCGGTGGTGAAGAGGATGGCGGCAAGTTCGTCCGCATCCGTTTCGGCGATGGGGAACGGTTCCGGCTTGAAGATTCGGAACGTCTCCCACTTTTTGCCGCCCCACAGCCAGCGGCGGCCGCCCTGGGTTATGGCTGTTTTGAAGCCGGGAAAACTGCGACGGCATACGACCCGCACCAGATGCGCCAGCGGCAGGCCAACCATCGCCTCGGGCGCGAGGACGCGGACGCATTCCAACAGGCGCTTGCCGCCCATGCCCGGGTCGATAAACACCGGCACCGCGCCGACCTTGAATAAGGAGAAGAAACAGGAAAAGAACGCGAACGACGGCCGCAGCATCACCAGCGTCTTCGTTCCCCTGCCGATACCGGCGGCGAGAAGGCCGCGCGCGGCCGCATCGGAATCGATTTCCAGTTGGGCGTAGGTGACGCTTTGGGTGGAGTATTCGCCCGGTTTGCCTGGCCCCGAGCACATGGTGACGGCCGGTTTGTCCGGGTGGGCTTCTGCCATGGCGCGCAGGCGGTGGGCAATGTTTCTGTGCATATTCTATTTCCCCTCGAGGAGCCGCATCCCGACAAGCTCGCGCCGCAGCGCCTCCGGACTGGTGAATTGCACAGCATGCATGCCGCAGGCACGCGCGCCGCTGACATTGGCGGCGAGGTCGTCAATAAACAGGCATTCCGCCACATCGCTGCCGCAATCGACAGCCGCCGTCTGGAACATGGCGAGATGCGGCTTAAGCTTGCCGACAGTATAAGAGAAGGTAGGTTTCTTCACCGTCGCCAGGCATGGCATCAGAACCTTCAGCCGTTCCCAATGCATGGGGTCGGTATCTGAAAGGAGGCCGACTTTATATCGGCCAGACAATTCCATAAACAACTCATCCATCGATGGTATCGGCTCGAAAATATCGCACCACGCTTCTTTAAAAGACTCGAAATCATACTCGAGATGAAAGCGTTCCCGAACCACACGGTAAAAGGCGGGTGAGTCCAGCTTGCCGGTGGAGTGGTCGAGTACTTCGGGAGCGTTCCAGAATGTCTGCATGGCTTGCGACGGTTCGACGCCGATGGCCTGCATGAGCCGACCGAACGTTTCGCCCTGGGTGTGCAAGGCGACCAGCGTCCGGCCGATATCGAAAATGATGGTGGTAATATCGCGCACTGCGGCCTTTCAAGAGGCAGAGGAGTTATTCAATAAACGTGTCGTTCGGGAGGCCGGACTCGCGTATATAGATGCTGCCAAGTTCCGACCCAACCCCGGGCGGCAGATACGGCTGATCGCAGGTGCGCACGCTCCCGTCGAAAAAGAGTACATTGGTGAAACGGTGGCCGTGATTGGCAGAGTTCCGCTTTTTGCCGTCGGAGAGCGATTTGTCGCTCTTGTCAGCCACGATAACCTTGTTTGGCGGATCGGTGGGGAACATTTGTCCGGTCATGGCATAGGAAATCTGGTTCGGCGAGGTAATATCTTCCCCGACCTGCGGCGGCGGCTCGAGCTTTTTATCCGCCGGGCAGCGCAGGATATTGATATCCTTGATAACCCCGTTGCCTTTGTCCCACAATGCGTTGAGTCCCGGCTCGACCGCATAGAGGTTGCCCCGAAGCGGTACGCCGTCGGTACTGTTGGCAAAGCCGGACGCGCCCCGTCCGGGCGGCAAGGCGTAGTCGTTCAGCCTCGACCATTCCTTGATCGCTTCGCCTATGAGCCGGAGGTTTTCCAGGCACTGGCGGCGGTGGGCGTCATCGCTCAACCGGGTCAGGACAGGCATACCGATGCCAATCGCGGCGAGAATGGCCGCGACGGCTATGGCAATCTCCAGTACCTTCGGCTTCCACATGGATAGGATTCCCGATTCGTTCGATCAATCCGCCCCCTTATGGAGGCCGGTTCAACCCGATTATACTAAACTTCCAGCCCGGGGGCGAATTATTTCAACATGTGCCATTCTTTCACTTTAACTCCCTTCCATAATCCGTTATAATGGAGGTGGACGCCGATGTTTGGCGCATTTGAATTTTTCGATCGCAAAGGGACGACACAATGTCCGAGTTCAGCAAGTATCTTTCCCACGACCGGGTCGACATTCTGGACGTGAAAAACAAAAAAGGCGCTATCGACGGCACCCTGGAACTGCTCCGCGACTCGCCGAGCATTTCCGATTTTTCCCGGGTGGTCCAGGCCACCTGGCAGCGGGAAGAAGCGCTTGCCACCGGTTTAGGGTTGGGGATTGGCGCGCCGCACGTGCGCATTTCGGCCGTCCGGTATCCCACCGCAGCCTTGACCGTTCTCAAGCGCGGCGTGGAATACGGCAGCCTCGACAATGCCCCCGTGCGTCTGATTCTGCTCGTCGCCATGCCGGAAGACAGCCAGGCCGAGTGGCTCCGCTACCTCGCCCGCGCCTCCGCCATTTTCCGCGACGACGCCATGCGCCAAAAATTGTTTGCCTGCACCTCCAAGGAGGCTTTGTGGGACTTGGTCAAGGACGTCTAGATGGCTGATTGGTATTTTCGCGGAGGGCCGCAACAGAGCAACCTGAAAAAATGCCCGGGCTGCGGCAACCTCGTCCGCTCCGGCGAGGAATTCTGCCCCTATTGCGCCAAACGCCTCCGGGCCGAAGGCGGGCTGCGGGGCGCGGCGCGCTCCGTCCTTTCCCGACCCGACGGGGTGACCCGCATCCTCATCGGCACCATTGTGGCGGTGTTCCTCCTGCAAATGGTGGCCGATTTCTCCCTGCCGGCCGATTTTCGTAACCGTGGCGGCGGCGGCCTGTGGTCGCTCCTCACCGCCAATATGGTCACCTATATCCGCATGGGCTCGAATTTCCATCCCTATGTGGCTATGTACCATGAATACTGGCGCTTCGTCACCTCGTGTTTTCTCCATTTCGGCCTAATCCATATCATCTTCAACTGCTGGGCATTTTGGGATCTGGGCAGGCTGGCGGAACGGCTCTGGGGCGGCAAGCAGTTATTCGCGACCTTTATCCTCTCCGGCATCGTCGGCTCGGCGACCTCTTTCGGCTACGCCATGATGATTGGCGCGCCGAAGAACTCCGCTGGCGCGTCCGGTGCGATATGCGGCATCCTCGGTCTTTTGCTCGGAGCCTACTACCGCAACCGCTACCATGTGGGCGAATTCCTCGGATCGCAACTTATCCGCTGGGCTGTGATGATTCTTGTCTTTGGCCTTGTCGCCGGAGCCGACAACGGCGCGCACATCGGCGGCATGGTGGCCGGGGGCGTGCTTGGCTATTTCCTGCCCCCCACGGACAGGACCAAGACCCTGGCCCGCGATACCAAAATCTGGAACACCCTGACCGGTTTGGCCCTGGTGCTCTTCCTGGTCAGCGTGGCTTTTGCGGTGGTGTTTTTCGCACACGGAGCCGCGTGGGCGGTCAGTGTGCGCTAACCATCGGACAGCACGTCGTTGAATTTACCTCTCCCCATGCGCGCCGTACGGCGCGCGGGTGAGAGGGTGATCGTGTTCCACCACCAATCCTATCCACGAGCGAACTGAGGGGATCATCCATGTTGCAGCTTGCCAAACGGACCGAAGGCATCACCCCGTTCATCGTCATGGAAATCCTCGAGCGCGCCAAACAACTCGAAGCCGAAGGCAAACACGTTATTCAACTGCAAATCGGCGAGCCCGATTTCGACACGCCGCAGGTCATCAAGGACGCCCATACCAAAGCCCTCGCCGACGGCCACACCCATTATACGCCGTCTCTGGGCGATCCCGAACTTAAGCAGGCTCTCGCGGACTACTACAAAACCCGCTACAACGTCACCGTCGCGCCGGAACGCTTTTTCGTCTGCCCCGGTTCTTCAATCGGTATGACGCTGCTCTTCAGCGCACTCCTGAATCCGGGCGACAAAGTCATTATGTCGGACCCGCATTACCCCTGCTACGACAACATGGTCAAATTCTTCGGCGGCGATCCGAAATGCGTCACCGTCCGCGAGGAGGAAGGTTTCCTCTACCGACCGGAAGACATCAAGGCCGCCCTCGCCCCGGACGTCAAGGCGGTTATGATCAATTCACCAGCCAACCCCACCGGCACCATCCTGGGCGCGGACCGGCTACGGGATATCGCCGGCCTCGGCACATTGGTCATATCGGACGAAATCTACCACGGCCTTACCTACGGGACGGAACGCGAACACTCCATTCTCGAATTTACCGACGACGCCATCGTCATCAACGGCTTTTCGAAGCTCTTCGCCATGACCGGCATGCGGCTTGGCTATATGATTATCCCGCCCGAGATGATCCGCACCATGACCGTCCTGACCCAGAACTTCATGATCTCCACCACCGCCGCCGTGCAGAAGGCCGGCGTCGCCGCCCTGCGGGACGCGTGGCCCGAGGTCGAGAGGATGCGGCAAACCTACGACCGCCGCCGCAAACTGCTCTTCAACGGCCTGAACAAGCTGGGCCTCACCGTCAAGGTCGAGCCGACCGGCGCGTTCTACATGCTTGCCAACGCCAAGCACCTTTCGACCGATTCCTACGCCCTCGCCATGGATATTCTCGAAAAGGCGGGGGTCGGCACCGATCCGGGCATCGACTTCGGCCAGGGCGCGGAAGGGTTCCTGCGCTTCTCCTACGCCAATTCCGAAGCCAACATCGAAGAAGCGCTTGCCAGACTGAAGAAGTACCTGGAAAACCGTCGCTAATCGTCCCCCGTGGGGCGCGACCATTATCGGGAACCACCTTCTTACCACGTCTTTTCTCGAGGAGAATGCCATGGCACCCGCCAAAAGCTTGGGCGAGAGCACCAAAGCCGATCCCAAAGTACCCGTCATCGGCGTCTGCGCGACCAACGATCCGCGCATCGACAGTTCCTTCTGGGTCAGAGGCAAGAACATCGTCAAGATGGCGGCTGACGTCATCGCCAAGGGCGTCAAGCTGCCCGGCGGCAAATCGCCACAGGTGGTCTACACCACCACCCTCATCAAGGAGGAACGCTCGGCCGACATCGCTGCCCGGCAGCTCCGCGAAGCCGGAGCCGACGTCATCGTCTGCGTGCCCGACTCCTGGTGCTTCCCCCAGCCGACCCTGATGTCGTTCCTCGCGCATTTCCCGACCGACATCCCGGTCAACGTCACCTGCGGCAATTCTGCGACCCTCCCGGGCGTGGTCTTCGCCCAGGCCGTCGTCGGCGCGATGTCGCAGTCGGGCCGCATGGTCCACCTGAACGTCGGCTCCTGGCCGGACACGGGCGAAAATCCGCAGATGACCGAGTCCACCGCCGAAGCGCTTGTCGACTGGTGCCAGGCCGCCCTCACCCGCGCCGCCCTGAAGGGCCGCCGCGTCGTCGTCTTCGGCCACGACTCCATGGGCATGGAAACAGCCCTCGCCCATGTCATTCCCACTCGGCACACCTTCGGCCTCGAAATCACCCGGCTCGATATGAAGCTCCTGGCCGACCTCCTGACCAAGAAATCCTATGACGAAAAAGAGGTCCGGGAACTTCGCGCCTGGATAGACAAGCACCTCGGGAAACGGCTCGAGATGAAAAAGAAAATCGACTCCGAACGCTTCAACCAGAGCCTGGCCATGTACATTATCGTCCGCGACCTGATGGCCGACCTGAACGCTGTCGGCGGCGGCTTTATGAGCCAGCTCGAATGGGGTTCCGACCCGCGCGGCGTGCCGCTGCCGGTCGCCGACGTCATGGAGTCGTTGTTCAACTCCACCTTCGACCACACCGGCCGCAAGGCTCCCATCCCCTACGCCACCGAGTCCGACATGCAGGCCCTGTTGACCATGCTGCCCTTCACCTGGCTGTCCGGCGGCAATCCGCCCCTGTTCATGGATTTCCGCAAGGTATGGGAACCGTGGGAAATCCGCGCCCTGGCCGAAAAAGTCGGCGTGCCTGTGGATGAAACAGCCGACTGGGCGGCAAAAGGCTTTGTCGACGGCGACAACTCCGGTTCCGCCTCCCTCAACTGGGCCGGCAAGCCGGGCGACAAGGTGGAGGACATCCTTAAGAACGTGTCGATGCCCATCGTAGACCTCGACTACTTCATGGGCGGCGGCAACTCGGTCACCTTCGTGTCGCCCGGCGGCATCGAAGGCATTGCCGGCCGCATGGCCTACTCGGCCGTGACCGGCAATTTCACCCTGTTCTGGGACGAAGCCGTCACCACCGAGATGCCGCGCAAGCTGTCGGAAGCGGTCCGGAGCGCCTCGGCCTACAATTGGCCCCACACCTGGATCGTGCCGAAGTACGCTTCGATGACCGAGTACAAGCACTACGCGCCCGCCAACCACCTGCACATGACCTGGGGCCTGAAGCCGGCTCGGGTTCAATACTGGATGGATCTCACCGGGGTCAAATCCGGCACGCCGTGGGCAGCCAGGCCCGCGTTTGTGGAAGGGGTGGACCGGCCGCAGCCGCTGTTGCATTTGCTGAAATAGTATCGAGCACCACCGTATTCCTGCGCGCCGTCCCGATTGGGGCGGCGCTTTTTCGTGAGCGTGTTATTGCGTGCTAAGGCCGTCTTCTCTACTCCATACAGCGATCCCTCCCTCATACGTCACCCCGGCGTGCGGACTTCCACCAGCGAAGGAGACGGGCGTTTCGGCCGGGGTGACGTGTGGGGGGAGTCGCAAAGATCTACCCCGCTCGTCCCATAAAGAATCGTCACCCCCGCGAACGCGGGGAATATCGCAACCAGTTGCAACTTGCTCTATACCGCCGGTATCTATACTATTTACCCCTATGAGACTATTCTCCCTACTCATGGCAGCGTTCTTCCTCATCCTCCCAGCGCAGGCGGCGGAATTCGACATCGATTCCGGCCGGGTCATTCTGCGGCGGCTCCAATATTGCACCGACTGCGGGTCGGCGCTGCTGGTCACCCACGTCAACCCGGGTACGCTGGTCCGTTGTCCCGACTGCGGCCACGAACAGCGGCGCATCGGGGACGAACACGTGCTGTCGCAACTCTACCAGGTCTGCAGAACCTGCCAAGCCCCACTCGATCCGACCGGCCACCACCCCGGCGACGCGGTCGAATGCGGCAATTGCCACACCCGCCAGCCCCTCACCGCCGACGCGTTCAGCCTGCGAAACAGCGGGCCGGGCTTTGCCCCAGGCATGCCGCCCGGCACCGGCAAGAAAACGCTCCTCCTCTCGGCGAACAAACCCGACGCGCCTATAAACATCATCCCATTGAACGACGCCCTCGCCGATGTGCCGGAGGTGCGCCACGACGTCGCCCTCATCACCCGCCCACCCACCAGCAAAATTGTGGTACGGGAGGAAGTCCGGCGCAAACAATACCCGCCGATTCCCGAACTGGCCTCCACCGGCGCGCCGCAGCCGCTTCGGGATGAATCGGCCACGGAACGACCGGCCGCACCTATCGACGCAACAGCACCCGCCGCCGCGCCAGCCCGCGCGGTGGACGTCCCCGCCGTGACCGCCGACCTCTTTGGCAAACGCACCGACGGCGGCCCGGACGAGGCTTATATCCCCAGCGGCAAAATTCTCGCCCGCGTCAACGGCGAACCGATCCACGCCCGCGAGGTCGAGCGGGTGGTTGGTCCGGTTGTCCGCCGGTTGCGGGAACAGTCGTCGCCGGAGGACGCGGCGGCAATCTCGGCGCGGGAAGAAGCGTTGCGACGTGAAGTGCTGGAACGGCTTATCGACCGTGAACTCGCGGTACGGGAGGCGGAGGCGATTGGCTTTACTCCGGACCCAACCGCTGTCCGTGAACGCGAGACCGAACTCGCCCCCGTCCTCGCCGGCACCGGCATCGACATCCGCCGGGAAGCGTTCCGCGACGTGGTGATGAACGCGATGCGGAAGCGCTATGCCGAAAAGCCCGGCTCCGCCAGCCCCGAAGCGGTGCGGGAATTTTACCGCCAGAACCGCGATTCAATGCAGCAGCCGCGCCTCATCGCCCTCGACCAGCTCATCATTTTCGAGGATCGCCAAGGCCGCGCCGACAGCCGCGACTACGAGACGATTGCCTTTGAGATCGCGCAACAACTGGAGCAGGGCGCGCGCTTCGACGAAGTGCGCGATCAGTACGATGAATTCGCTCCCACCGCAGGCATTCCGCACACGGAGCCTGCGCTGCAAGAGGAAGGCGTGTTCTCAAACCAGGTGCTCGCGTCGGCCGGCGATCTCCGCCGGGGCGCTGTCTTCGGGCCGTTGTTCATGCCCGGAATGGCTCTCTACGGCAAGGTGACGGATGTACGTCCGGCTGGACCGATTCCGTTCGAGGAGGTGAAGAACGAAATTCGCCGCCGCCTCGAAGAAGAAGCGGCGGAAAAGAATCTGGACGAGTGGTTGAAGCGATTGCGGAGCAAGGCGAGGATCGAAATAACGGAGTAAAACCTATCGGGGTTCGATGGTCTGTGGAACAAAATAATGCTCGATATCAAACGCTACGGCAGCAGCGGCTAGCTGCTTATCCGCTGTGAGAAGAATACAGTGATTATCACTGGCAATTGCCAAATGGAGTGCGTCAAATGTTCGAAGTGATGTTTTCTGAAGTTCAATCCACCGCTGCGCTGTTTGGAAATTGATAGGTTGGACAGGGAGAACTATACAATGTGATTCACAGTGACGTGTAAAACAAGTAAGGACATGCTGTGCCTGATCCACGGTGATAGCGCCCATCCTGGCGCTTTTGGTCACCACGGAAGCAAACTCCAGGCGCGTCAATTCGGAAACAATAAGTGGTACCTCGCCGCCTTTGGTGAATTCAACGATCATTCGCTCTGCTATTTTGGTGCCCTGCTCTTCAATAAAAAGAGGAACAAGGAGACAGGTGTCGGGGTAGGCAAAGCGCAACGTCACCGTTCATTCCTTTCCTCACGCACCATATCCAAAGCAGATATATCTACGGGGACCTTTTTGGGTATCACTCTTGATTCAGCTAGTTCACGCAGCCAAGACTTTCCTTCCTCCGGCGTCCGCAATCTCCATTCAGGGCGGTTGCCTTCTGCAGGAATAATCCCATCAGGCCAAATTTCCCACGGATCGATCACCAGGTCTTTTATGGTCATTTTCTTTCTCCATGCCATCTCGAGTACCTGCTCATTATCCGTTTTGGTCGCGCCGGCATCAAGACAATCGCGTCACTTTCACCCCGGTATCTCCCCCACCCCCTCAAGAATATATCCCGGCTGATAGGCGAAGCGGACGAGGTCGTCGCGGCAGGTCACCCCCGAAAGCACCAATACTGTTTCTATTTCCGCTTCAACACCGGCGACGATGTCTGTGTCCATCCTGTCGCCGACAATGGCGGTTTCGTCGGGAGCGGTGGCGAGGCGCTTGATGGCGTGGCGCATCATCAGCGGGTTCGGTTTGCCGCCAAAATACGCTTTGACGCCCGACGCCATTTCAATAGGCGCGACCAGAGCGCCGCAGGCGGGAACGATGCCGTTTTCGCTCGGGCCGGTCGGATCCGGGTTGGTGCCGATCAGCTTGGCGCCGCGACTGCGGATAAGGTGCACCGCGCGTTCAATCTTCTCATAATTATAGGTGCGGGTTTCGCCGACGACGACATACTCGGGGTCGACGTCGTTCATGGTCAGGCCCGCGTCGTAGAGCGCGTTGATAAGGCCGCCTTCCCCGATGGCGTAGACGCCTGCGCCCGGCCGCTGGCGGGCAAGGAAATCGGCGGTCGCGAGGGCGCTGGTGTAGAAGTGTTCTTCGGCCACGTCGAGACCGAGGCGGGACAGCTTTTGCCGTAACTCGCGCGGGCTGCGTTCGCTCGAGTTGGTCAGGAACATGAACTGCTTGCCTGTTCCCTGTAGCCACTCGACAAAGGCGGGAACGCCATCGAGCAGGCGGTTGCCATGATAGATGACGCCGTCCATATCGCAGATAAAGGCTTTTTTGGCGCGAAGCGCGTCGATGGTCTTATCCGGGTTGCCGACTCGATTCATGGCGTCTCCAATCTAGTGAGTGACCGCTGCCGCCCCTCCGCAGACAGCGTCGCTCTTCCACAACGGTGATGATTCGTACAAGATGCATTTGACCCGGTGTCCCGCCTCCGGCTCGAACTCGGGGATCTCCCCTTCGGAACAGCGCGGCATGGCCCGGGGACAACGCGTATGGAAACGGCACCCCGACGGCGGCCGGTCGGCACGCGGCACGTCGCCGGCCAGGATGATGCGTTTCTTGCCTGTCGTCGGATCCGGTTCCGGGATGGCGGACAGGAGCGCCTGAGTGTAGGGATGCAGCGGGTTATCGAACACCGATGCCGCAGCCCCTTCTTCCACCAGATTGCCAAGATACATCACGCCGACCCGGTGCGACAGGTGCCGCACCACCGCGAGATCATGGGCAATGAAAAGATAGGCAAGCTTGAGCCGCTCCTGCAGGTCGCGGAGCAGGTTGATGATCTGCGCCTGAATCGACACGTCCAGGGCCGATACCGCTTCGTCGGCGACAATGAACTGCGGGTCGGTCGCCAAGGCCCGCGCCAAGCCGACACGCTGACGCTGACCGCCGGAAAACTCGTGCGGGTAGCGGTCGAGAGCGTCGCCCGACAAGCCGGTGAGCGCGAGGAGCGACGCCGCCTTGTCGCGCTTTTGATCCGGCGTCATCTTCGGATAGTGGATAGTCAATCCTTCTTCGACAATGCCGCCGACGGTGAGACGCGGATTGAGGCTGGAGAAAGGATCCTGGAACACCACCTGAGTATTTTTGCGGAACTGCTTCAAGGCTGCGCCGCGCAGACGGGTGATATCTTTGCCGCGCATGAGAATGCAGCCGTGGGTAGGGCGCTCGAGCAGGAGAAATTGCCTGCCGGTGGTGGATTTGCCGCAGCCCGACTCGCCCACCAGCGAATAGGTTTCGCCTTCGTTGATATGGAGAGTGAGGTTGTCGACCGCATGGACGCGGCCGGTCTCGCGGCCAAACACGCCGGACTTGATCGGATAATGTTTGGCAAGGTTACGGCACTCGATAAGTGGTTGCTGCATGTGACTTCCTAAAAGTTAACCCAAATGGCCCCTCAGCCGTGCCGCGTGCGACTGCTCCTCATCGGCCAGCCGGGTCAGGACCGTCCGGACCGACGGGATCAGCGTGCGGGCGGCGAGGTCGGCATAGAACGACGCGCTCGCTTCCTCATGGCTAATCAGCCGCTCCATCACCCGCTGGTCGCCCGCGGGCATACCTCGACCCGAGACGGACGAGCGGGTCGGCAGATCGCATTTCCACACTTCGTCCCGAATCGCTTCATCCGGCAAGCCGCGCAAACGACGAAGGTGGTCCTCTTCCTCGCGAGCTATCTGCAGGAGCAACTCCGCCAGTTCCGGACTCGACTCAGCCGCGACCCGCTGGTAGCGTTCCATCGACATCGCCTCAAAGTCCATGGCGGCTCGGAGTGCAATGCCGCCCATGAGACCGCTCTCGCTGCTGTAGTCGGCCGTCGCGGCGCTCTCGGCCACGGCAGAGCCGCCTTCGCTCCGGTAGGAGGAGATGACTTCGTAAAGGATCATGAATCCAAACACCAGAAACAGCGCCCCTGCCGCCAGGCGGATATAGCGTTCGTCAGGCACCACCCGTTTCAGGATGTGGCCGAGAAAAACAGCGACAAAGGTCGACACGACCAGGGCCAGGCTTGCGCCCAAAAAGACGATCCATTTTGCCCATGACCCGTCGGGGGCGTCGGCTGTCTTGGCCAGGGCCGCCAACTGCGTCTTGTCGCCTAATTCAGCCAGGAAGATAAGGACAAACGTCCCACTGAACAGCCTCCACCAGTCCATGCCTGCTCCTTGCGTGCGATAATGCTATAGTTCGATCTCTTCGCGGAACCCGAAGAGATCCATCGGCCGTTCCCCCTCAAAGGGCCGGTTGGCGACTGCGAGTGCTTTGGCGCGTTCGATAAAGGCCTGGGCCGCAGGGAAGTCGACGTTGAGTTCTTCCAGCATCTCCTCTTCCTCGGCTTCGCGGCGGAAATCCTCCAGTGCCTCCGTTGCTTCGTCAAAGGCGGCTGCGGCTCCGTCGAAGTCGCCCTTTTCCTGCAGGACCGAGCCAACGGCATAATGATACGCCGGCGCGTCACTGTGGCGGGCGCGGAGGCTATCCAAAAGCTCCAGGGCGGCGTCGAGCGCGCCGGTGTCGGCCAAGATATGGGCGCGGTTGGCCTCAGGATCTTCGGAATACAGGTTCGGATAGAGGCCGGGAGTATCGAGTCGTTCCAGTTCGTCGATGATAGCCATGGCTTTCTCGCCCTCGCCCGCCTCAAGGTGAACGCGGGAGGTCTCAAGCCACACCGGGCCGTCCTCGGGATTGTCAGCCAAATGGCGGTAGGCGGCGTAGAGACGCACGTCGGTGGAACAGTCGGCCGTACCCCACAATCCAAAGTGGAGGATGGCGGAATATTCTTGCCCAGTCGTTCTCCGGTGCGACTCGACCATCTGCAGGAGATCGTCGTCGAGGGCGGGCGGATCTATATTAAAACGTCCTATCATACAGGTCTTTCCAAGAATTTCCGGACGCGGGCGAGGATAGCCGCGCCTTCATCTTCAAGCAAATAGTGGCCGGCGGCGGGGTACTCGTCGACCTCAGCCCACGGTAGGTTTTTCTTCCACAAACCGAGGAAGAACGGGGTAAAACACCAGTCCTTCATGCCCCACTGGACCAGGACCGGTTTATCCGCCAACGCCTTCGGCACCGACGCGCCGATCGACTGGATAGTCGCGTCGGACCTGGTGTTGCCGCCCAGCGGGATATCCTGGACAAAGCGGTGGACCGCGACGCGGTTGGCCCACGAATTATACGGCAGGACAAACCCTTTCCGCACCGGGCCGGGCAACGGCGTCACCGTGGTCTGCGTAGTGGCGAGACCGGCGAACAAGTTCAGGCCTCGCACCAGCAACGCTCCCAGGCCAGGAACACGGCACAGCTTGATGCGGAGCGGCATATCGCCCTCCGGGAAGGCGGTCGTGTTCATGACAACCACCCGGGCGATCCGCTCCGGGTGCCTGAACGCATAGCCCATGCCTATGGCCCCACCCCAGTCGTGAACGATAAGATTGAACGGTTCGCCTCCGGGCAAAACCGTCTCCACCCACGTTTCGGTGTTCCGTATATGTGTGTCGAGGCTGTAGGAATAATTCCCCGGCTTGTCGCTGAATCCGCAGCCGATATGGTCCGGCACCAGGCAGCGGTGACTGCCGGACAGACCCTCGACCAGGCCCCGGTAAAAGAACGACCAGGTGGGGTTGCCATGGAGCATCACCACCGGCTCGCCCGTGCCGACGTCCAGGTAATGCATGTTCTGATCGCCAATCGCGGCGAAGTTGTTCGGGTAAGGGAAGAGCTGGCGGAAATCCCTGTCCTCCACCTCCTCGCGGCTCAGGCCAATGCGTTCGGCCCAGGGTTCGAGAGGGGGTGGCGGCTGTGTCGCTTTATCCATAACTAGTGCTCCAAACCAAGGATAAGGCAGGAAAGGCCGCTTCCGATTCCTAAAAGGGCGGTAATGTCGCCCGGTTCGAAATGCTTCGCCTCCAGCCCCAGGGCATACGCGCCCGGGAGGGCGGCGGAACCGGTGTTGCCCATAAAACCGACAGTGGGGTAGTCCCGCGTCTGGTCCAGCCCCAGCGTCTCGAAGGTAAGCTTTGCGTGGGCTTTCCCGACCTGATGGGTAAAGATGTGGGCGGGGGTGTCGTCGTTCCACCCCAGCTCGGCCTTGGCTCTGCCCCAAGTGCGGTATGCAAGAGCGATACCGGCATGGAGCAGGCCCTCGGAATCGGTGTTCATGATGGGACCGTCGGGGGTCATGTCGCCCGGATCGGCTTTGCAGAGATGGTTGGCTGTCGTGTCTGTCCCGACCGCTCCTCCCAAAAGGCGCGGGCCGGGGGCGAGGTCCTTCCGGACCAACAGTACCGCCGCAGCGGCAGACCCGATAGTGAGGCTCGCGAACTGGCCCTTGAGGTGGCGTTTGTCTGGTTTACGGTTGTTCAGGAGCGATGCAATCGTCGCCTCGTGCAGGGGTTCGGCAATTTCACCAGAGACCGCCAGACCGGCTTCGATCTGCCCGGCGTCAATCATGGTGGCTATTTGCGCCATAGCGTTCAGGACGCCAAGACAGGCGTTCGAAAGGTCGAAAATAGCGCACGACTCAGGCAGGCCCAGGGCTTCATGCACCACCGATGCCGTGGCTGGTTCGAGGAAATCGCGGCACACTGACGCGTGGATCAGGCATCCGATTTTTTCCTTGGGAAAATCCCGTAAAACCTGACGCCCTGCCGCAGCGGCAACGGTCGACGACTGGGTACCGGGCAGCCAAAAGCGGCGCTCGCGGATGCCGGTCATGAGTTCAAGCCGGCCGGCCGAGAGCCGTAGCCGATCGTACACCGGGGCGAGGCGCGCCTCCACCTCCAGACTCGAGACTACCCGGGCCGGCTTGATGAGAGCGGCGCCCGCTACCGTAACATTCTGGAAACGCACGGATTACCCCTTATGCTTATTGCGTCCTGACGTCATGGATCGTTTCCTTGGCCGGCTTGTCCGGTTCGCGGCCAAACAGGTAGACCAATTCACGGACGCCGCCCCAGGGAGCGTCCCGCAACTGGTCGGGCAGAAGACGCCAGCGCCATTGGTTTTCGCCCAGGCCGGGACGGTTCATGCGGCAACTGTTGTCCAGAAAGAGAATATCCTGCATCAGCACCATGGCGGTGTTGGCCACAGAGCCGAACGCCAGCCGCATCAAATCCCACGGCATACCGGAGCCGTCGCGCCCGAGGTAACGCCTGGCTTTATCTCGTTCCGCTTCCAGGCCGCCCCGGTCCATGTGCTCGTAGTCCGGACCCTCGGCATTGTACCACCCCAGGGTGGTGTCGTTGTCGTGGGTCGCCACATAGCACACGGTGTTTGATTCATAGGTGTGGGGCAGATAGGCCTCGGCCCCATCCGAAAAGGCGAAATGCAGCACCTTCATTCCCGGCAACCCGTTATCCAACCGCAACCTGTCCACCGCCGGGGTGATAACCCCCAGATCCTCGGCCAGAATCGGCAGGGTGTCGCCGAGTTCACGCTTGAACACGTCGAACAACGCCTGACCCGGACCCTCGACCCAGCGGCCCTTGATGGCAGTCTCCTCGCCCTTGTCCACTGCCCAATAGGCCTGGAAACCACGGAAATGATCGATACGCAGCATATCCACCATCGCCAGCGTGGCCTTGACCCGGCGCACCCACCAGCGGTAGCCGTCGTCGGCCAGGGTTTTCCAGTTATAGAGCGGGTTGCCCCAGAGTTGGCCGGTGGCGCTGAAGTAGTCCGGCGGTACGCCAGCCTGGAACTCGGCCCTGCCGTCCTCGTCCAGCATGAAGAATTCGGGCTCGCCCCAGATATCCGCCGAGTCGTGGGCGCAGTAGATCGGCACATCGCCCATCAAGGTGATATTCTTGTTGGCCAGGTAGCGCTTCAGGTCCATCCATTGGCGGAAAAACAGGAATTGGCAGAATTTATGATACCGCACCTCGTGCGAGAGGATTTTGTGGTACTTTTCCACCCCCTCGGGTGTATGGCGGCGCGCCTCCAAATCCTTCCACTCGTACCAGGGGGTGCCTTTGTAGAAGTCCTTAATCGCCATGAACAAGGCGAAATTATCCAGCCATTCCCCGTCGTAGAGTTTGCAGAACAGTTCGAATTCCCGGGCCAACTCGGCGCTGCCGCGAGCGTCCTGGAATCGGTCCAGCGCTTTGCGGAGAGCGTGTTCCTTAAAGTCGCGGGCGTGATCGAAATCGGCATATTTGCCGTTCTGGGGGGCGTTATAGAGATCCTGCGGCTCGAGCAGTTCCAGTTCGACCAGGTTGTCGAGGGAGATCAACAGGGGGTTGCCGGCATAGCTGGAGGTGGTTTGGTAGGGGCTGTTGGCCGCACCGGTGGGACCAAGGGGCAGAACTTGCCAGATACCAATCCCCGCCTTATGGAGAAAATCGGCAAATTCGCGGGCGCTTCGGCCCAAATCTCCCACCCCGTGTCCACCCGGCAGGGACGTTGGGTGGAGAATAACTCCGGCCAATCTGGGAAAAGCCATGACGAGTCTCCTCTATGGGTTGCAGTCGTTTGCCGATAACCCGTTATCGTCCATATCGCATCGGGATGACCCGGCTGAGGTCATCCCGATACAGCAGCGCCAGGAATGATGGAAGGGGTCAGGCTTTGCGATAAACGTTGAGCCCCACCTTTTCTTCGCGTTCGGGAATCGTCTGGTTGCCTTCACTCGAGGCAATAATGATGGTTTTTCCCGAAGAGGAGGGCCCGAATTCCTTGGTCAGGTCCACCTTGATGGTGAGGATGTCGCCCTCGACCGACATTTCCACGTTCTTCATGCTTGATCTCCCGCAAAAGAGGTATTCATTACGCCGTCTACCAAAAATTTTGACCCCTATAGTCTCTATACATACCCGGAGACGGAGTCTGTGTAAAGACAGTGTAAGGAAAAAGAACGGGACAAGGGTCGCTTCCCGCCCGTTTCCCGGTTACAAGTTCGCCGCGGCGGCGGCGGCCAGCTCCGAGCGTTCGGCCTTTTTCAGCACCACATGGCCAAACAGACGCAGGTGTTTCATGCGTTCGGCGCAATAGACAAGGCCGTTGGATGATTGGTCGAGATAGGGGTTGTCGATCTGATAGGGGTCGCCGGTCAGGACAATCTTGGTGCCGTCGCCGGCACGGCTGACGATGGTTTTTACCTCATGGGGGGTGAGGTTCTGGGCTTCGTCCACGACAATATATTGCTTGGCGATTGACCTGCCGCGTATATAGGTCAACGCCTCCATTTCCAGGAGATCGTCTGCCAGCAGTTCCTGCACCTTCCGGTCCGCCGCCTTGCCGATCGTCTGCTTGCCCCCTCCCGGACCGACATGCATCAGGAACGACAGGTTGTCGAACACCGGCTGCATCCAACTGGACATTTTCTTGTCCTTGGAACCGGGAAGGTAGCCGAGATCCTTGCCCATGGGGATGATGGGCCGGGTGACCAGGATCTTTTCATACCCGAACTGGAGTTCACCACCTCCCTTGAGGGCGTTGTCGTCGACCCGTAGTGCCTCCAGCCCGGCAGCCAAGGCGAGGAGGGTCTTGCCGGTACCGGCCGAACCGACCAAGGTCACCAGCTTGACCGTCGGGTCCATAAGCAGTTGGATAGCTATCCGCTGCTCCACCGACCGGCCCGAAATCCCGTATATCTTCGCTGCGGCAGCCTTGGCGTTGACCGACGTCACTTCGTTATAATCGCTCGCCCTGCCGATTGCCCCCTGGCTCGGGTTTTCTGCGCCGGTGAGGACGACAAACTCGTTCGGTTGCAGATCCATGCCGGGCATGGCCAGCTTGCCTTCCTTGTACAGCGTGTCAATCGCCTCGGCGGGGACGGACATTTCGCGGAAGCCGCAGTACATTTCGTCAGCGTTGACCTTGTCCTCTTCCCAATCCACCGGCTCGATGCCGACAACCGCCGCCTTGACGCGGAGATTCAAGTCTTTGGAGACCAGCAATACGGTGGTTTCGGGATGAGCAATTGACAGATGGACGGCGGCGCGGAGGATGCGGTTGTCCGGCATATCCCGCTCGAGGCCGGCAACCGGTTCGAGCAGGCTATCCTCCATAATCATGATTTTGCCGCCGGCTTCGTTGTGGGTAATGCCTTCGGTAAGGATTTCAGGCTCGCGGCCTTCGTTTCTGGCGTAGGCCTCTTCTTCCATCCGTACCCGGTCGATATAACGGATGACGGCGCGGGCGTTGCGGCCAAGTTCGTCCGACTTGGTCTTGAACTTGTCGAGTTCCTCGATAACGGTCATGGGCAGGACAACAGTGTTGTCGGCAAACGCCTGTAAGGCGTGACTGGTATGGAGGAGAACATTGGTGTCGAGGACGAAGAACTTGTGCATAGGCATCCTTTCGCGGCTGCGGGCGGGAGATTCCACTTCCAGTGTACGCGCCGGGGCATCCCTATGCAACCCGGTGTTACATGCGCAGGAAGGAGCGCACATTGCCGCCGAGCACGGCGGCGGCGACTTGGCGAACATCAGCTTCGCCAAAACGCCAGCCGGTGCGGTAGAGATCGCCGTAATGTCGCAGCAGCGCCTGACCCAGAACCCAGCGTGCATGCGCCCAGCAGCCGACCATTTCCTCGGCCGCGTCGGCTCCGGAATGGCAGGCGTGGAAGCCGCTGCCGAGGTTTTCCAGCCGCATGCAGGTATAGCCTTCCATAATCCGGGGATAGGAAAGAGGTTGGTCCGGGCCGCAGAGGAGCATATTGCGGCTCCGCGAGGCGGAAAAGACCGCTGACGCGAATTCGCTTTCCCGGCCGGGAAAGACCAGGAACCGTACCTCGGGGAAGTCGTGCCACAAGACGGACAAATCGTCTATCGACGCCTCGCCGGTGGCGAGGAAGAAAGGCAGGTTGCAGTCGCGGCACAACGGCAGGACCGATTCCCGCAGGAGCCGACCCACGCCGACGTCGGTCGGGAGGTGCTGTTTTCCCGGCCAATCGAAAGCCATGGCAACCGGCTGCAATCGTTCGATTTCGCCCGTCAGGTGACGGCGGAGTTCGAGCGGGGTGAATTCGTCCACCTTGGCTTTGAGGCCAAAGCCCTGGAGACGCAAGGCGCGGGCGCTCTCCTTCCAGTCGCCGAGGAGCTCGCTCAGGCACAGCACCGGTTTGAACGCGGAATGCCGGTGCGGCCTCTCGAGGTGTTCCGCCACCGCCAGGCTTTCGACCGGATAAAGAATCAGCTCGAGGTTGGCGAGGGTGAGGACTTTTTCCAGCCGTTCCGTTGCCGGAATGGCGGCGTATTGCTCGCGCAGCAAACGCAGGTCGCCGGACGCGACGTCGAGACCGAACATACCCAATGTCGTGAGGACGATGCGGGCCGCTTCGCTGACCGGTGAATGATCGACAAACAATTGCAGCCAGATAATATCGGCCAGTTCGGCCGGGGCGAGAGACAGTATCGACCCGTCCATTTCCGGGCTGCAGCGCGGATCCACGCCGGGAAGGCAAAGATTAAGGGCGCGGCGACGGAAAAACTCGGCCAGGATTTCGGGGGTGGTGAGGAGAGCGTCGATGCCGGAAAGGGCGGGCGATTCCACCGTGGGTGCATCGGCGAAGACGCGCACGTCCACCGCCGGCGTCGTGTGCGCCGCCGTCCAAATAGCATCCCGTACTGTTTCGGAAAAATCCGCCACACCCATCCTCCGCCCAAGCACATCGCGCCCCCTTGTCATATCATAGCAAAATATGCTAAGATGTCACAAATGGAAACCGCAGCCCATCCACCCAGCGAAGGAGTTCCCGACGTGGACTTGAAAGATAAACAGCGAATCCTCATTACCGCCGCCCTGCCCTATGCCAATGGCCGGCTCCATATCGGCCATGTCGCCGGCGCGTACCTGCCCGCCGACATCGCGGCCCGTTACCTCAAGCTCAGGGGCAAGGAGGTGCACTTCGTCTGCGGTTCCGACGAAAACGGCGCGCCTATCACCTTCAGCGCCATGAAGGAGGGCGTCACCGCGCAGGATATCGTCGACCGTTACACCAACTCCATCATGAACGCCTTCAACGGCTTGAACGTTGACTTCTCCATCTACGGCCGCACCCACACGCCGCGCCACGACAAAGTGGCCCAGGACTTCTTCCTCCGTCTCTACGAGCGGGGCCACGTGGTCCGCAAGACCGGCGAGCAGGTCTACTGCACCGTGTGCGAACGATTCCTGCCCGACCGCTATATTGAAGGCATCTGCTATTACCCCGACTGCAAAGCGCCGGGAGCGCGCGGCGACCAGTGCGAAAAATGCGGCAGGCCTGTCGACGCCACCAAACTCATTGAACCCGAATGCATGGTCTGCAAGACCATGGGCCGCGAGTCGCACGGCCATATCGAGGTCCGCTCCACCGACCATTGGTATTTCCGCCTCGACAGCTTCTCGCAGTCGCTGCGCGAATATCTCGACGCCCACCCGGAATGGCGCGAATCGGTGAAGCGTTTTTCCTACGGCCTTATCGACCAGGGCCTTAAGGAACGCGGCATCACCCGCGACATGGAATGGGGCGTCCCGGTGCCGCTGCCGGGCGGTGAAGGCAAAGTCCTCTATGTCTGGTTCGACGCGCCCATCGGCTATATTACCTTTAGCCAGGAGTACTTCGAAGCTATGGGCAAGCCGGACGAGTGGAAGGACTTCTGGCAAAACCCGGAAACCGGCCTGGTCCATTTTATCGGCAAGGACAACACCGTCTTCCACACGGTCATTTTCCCCGGCATGCTTATGGCACATGGCGATTACCGCCTGGCCGACGCCGTCGTCGTCAACGAGTTCCTCAACCTTGAGGGAGACAAGATCTCCACCTCACGCGACTACGCCGTCTGGGTCGACGAATACCTGCAGGCATTCCCGGCTGATCCGCTCCGCTATTACCTGACCGCTATCGCACCGGAGAACTCGGACGCCGATTTTTCCTGGAAGCAGTTCCAACAGCACAACAACGGCGAACTGGCCGACAACCTCGGCAACTTTATCCAGCGTAACCTGACCTTCTGCAAAAAGTACTTCGACGGCAAGGTTCCGGAAATCGATCAGCCCACCGAAGCGGGCGAGGCCGTCCTGAAAGAAATCGAAGTCACCCGCGCCGAATTGGCCGAACTGCTGGACGAATTCCACTTTAAAGCCGCGTTGGAACGGTTGATGCGTCTGTCGCAGCGCGGCAACCAGTACTTCGCCGAAGAGGAACCGTGGAAATCGCGGAAAACCGACATGGCCGCCTGCGCCCGCACCATGTTCGTTGGGGTCAAGATTGTGGAGGCGCTGTCTGTGTTCATGTCGCCGTTCATGCCTGGAGCGGCGGCGCAACTGCGCGGCTTCCTCGGGTTGCCGGCGCTGACGCACGGCGACTGGAACGCGCCAAGCCAGCTCAAAGGCGGAGAAACGCTGGGCGATCCCGAAGTCCTCTTCCCCAAATACGACGACGCGACCATCCAGCCGCACATCGACAAGCTGCGCGGCACGGTCGAAAACGCATAGAGAGGCATAAAGGCTGAACGTGGCCGAACCCAACGATAATCGCGACAAGAGGCTCAACCTGCTCCTGCGTATGCCGAACTGGCTGGGCGATTGCGTCATGGCCATGCCGGCGGTGCGCCATCTCGTCGAGACCCTGCCGGAAGCGCGGGTCTATCTGGCGGGCCGCGAGGGCTTTCGGAATTTCTTCCTGGCCCAGCCGGGTGTGGCCGGATTTGTGCCCGCCCCCGACAGCGGCGTCGGCAATCTCATCAAGGGCATGGGTGAAACACGGCGTTTCCTCCGTGACGGCGGCGTGCCGGGCGGCATCGATGTCGGCCTTCTCCTGACGAATTCCGTGTCGACAGCGGCATGGTTATGGCGTCTCGGCGCGAACATCCGCATCGGCTACAACCGTGACTGCCGCCGCGTCTTCCTTACCCATCCCGTGCCGTGCGGCGGGGTGGAATCGTCGTGGCATTTCGTCCGTTATTATCTGTGGCTGGCCAAGTTCGCCGAAGCGGTGGTTTTTGAAAACGAAGCCGCCACCGAACGCCACACCGAGCCGCTGACCGACTATATGACGCCGACAATCCGGGTCGGCGACGACGCCCGTAGCCAGGCGGAATCGCTCCTGGTACAGCTGGGCGTGGGCGAAAACTACGCCGTCCTCGCCCCCGCCAGTGCCTACGGACCGGTGAAGGATTGGCCGGTTAGCCATTACCGCGAGCTGGCGACGGCGCTCGTGAAACGCGGCATGGCAGTCGTCGTTACCGGCGCGGCCAAACAGGCCGACGTCTGTCAAACAGTTGTCGACGGGATTCGCGGCGCAGTCAACCTGGCCGGGCAGACCAGCCTCGACGCCTTTGCCGGATTGCTGGCGGGTGCGTCGTTGTTTGTCGGCGGCGATTCCGGCGGCGCGCATCTGGCCGGCGCACTGGGCGTGCCGACACTGGTTATATTTGGCATTACCAACCCCACACGGACCAAGGCCAGCGGCCCGCGCGTCGTGTGCGTCGGCGACGGCGAAGCGGTGGACGTCAAGCTGTCCACGCCCGAAGCGCGCAAGGCGGCGCAGGAAGCGCTGGAGGCGATTGAACCGGGGCGGGTGCTGGCGGAAATACAGCGGTTGGTGGTCGAGGCATAAGGAATGACGCACCGGCCTCCCCCACACGTCACCCCGGCGTCTCTACGTGCATCAGCGAGGAAAACGGGCGGTTCGGCCGGGGTCCACGCCACGAACGATGAATGCAGGGTTAGCCCGTACTAACCGCTTCGCTTGAGTTTGGTGCTTCGATGCTTTTCCCCGTGGACCCCGGCCGAACCGCCCGTTTTTTCGCTGATGGAGGTCCGCACGCCGGGGTGACGGTTGGGGAGGGCGGGAGTTTGGATCTGCCGCAGTATCGAAGGAACCCTTTTCCCATATCGCCAAGGGAGGTTTGCTATGCCTGCGGGTGATCGCTGTCTCCTCGTCCACGGCCACTTCTACCAGCCGCCGCGCGAAAATCCCTGGATCGGCAACATCGACCCGCAGCCCTCTGCCGCGCCGTGGGAAAACTGGAACCGCCGCATCGCGGACGAATGCTACATCCCCATGGCACGCTCGCGCCTCTATGACGAGTCGGGCGAAATCGCCGATCTCTACAACAACTACGCCCATACCTCCTTCAACTTCGGCCCGACCCTCATGTCGTGGCTGCAGGAAGCGCAGCCGGAGTTCATCCAGCATCTGGCCGCCGCAACCCACTTCGACCGCACCTTCGCCATGGCCCAGGTCTACAGCCATATGATGCTGCCCCTCGCCGACGCGCGGGACCGCCATACCCAGGTCTTGTGGGGCCTGCGGGAGTTCCACGCCCGCTTCGGTTTTTATCCCGAAGGCATGTGGCTGTCCGAGTGCGGCATCGATGCGGAAACGGTCCGTACCCTTATCGACCACCATATCCGCTTCGTCATCCTTTCGCCCCACCAGGCGTCGAAGGCGCGGCCCTTCGGGGAAATGGAATGGCGCGAGGCGTCGATGGGATCGCTCGACACCCGCCGCGCCTATCGTTTGTTCGACCTCGACGGCGGCGGCCGCACCCACTTCGACAGATATTTGGACGTTGTCTTCTACACCCCCGGCCTCAACCTGAAGGTGTCGTTCGACCATATCCTCAACCGTCCCGACGACCTCGCCCGCGAACTCGAGCACTGCTACCTGGATGAATACGACGGGGCGCAGCTCGTCTCCATCGTCACCGACGGCGAAATCTACGGCCACCATGAAAAACGCGGCGAAGAAGCGTTGTCACGGTTGTTCCACGACATCGCCCCCAAACTGGGGCTGAAGGTGGTGTCGGCTAACGAATTCATCCGTGACAACCCGCCGGAATGGGAGGTCAAGCTCTGGAACGGCGAAGACAAGCGCGGCTCGAGCTGGTCCTGCGGCCACGGCGTCGGCCGCTGGTACCGCGA
>JAJPXZ010000186.1 GCA_021205245.1 Planctomycetaceae bacterium | reverse complement strand
GCCCTGAAGGACATCGCCAAAGAGCATGGCCTGAACAAAGAAGCGGCGGACAAGTGCGTCAAGGTCCACATCGAGGCAATTGACCGGTTCGAGGCGCACAAACGGGCCGAGGGGAACAAGACGATCGAAGCGTGGGAAGCGGAGATCAAGGCCCACCCTGAATTCGGCGGACCCAAGCTGGAGGAGAACGTCGAGGCGTTCAAGCTCATGGTCCAGAAGTACGGGTCGCCGCGCCTTCAGCAGGATTTCAAGCAGATGGGCGTGTATTCCCATCCGGAGTGGGCCTTCATGGTTATGAGGATGTCCCGCGACCTGTCAGAGCATCGCAGCGTCGGAGGCGCGAACCAGGCCCGGGCGGAGACAGTCAGTACCGCTAAGGCGCTGTTCCCCGATTTCAACTGATTCACTGTCGAATCATGATCGTTTTATTCCCGTTGTGTAAAGGATACAGACATGGCCAAGGTTGTAGGCATGGAAAGTATGACTCTAGCCGATCTCGCGAAACGGCTGGGGGCGGATCACGCTATCGCGAAAGTCATCGAAATACTTGAACAAACCAACGAAATTCTGCCGGACGCGATGTGGCTGGAGGCGAACAACATCACCACCCATCGCACCACCATCCGGAACGGGCTGCCCGAATCGTTCTGGCGCACGCTGAACCGGGGCGTTCCCCGCTCGAAAAGCACCACCATTCAGCACGACGACTCGATCGGCATTCTCGAAACGTGGGCGGTGGTGGACAAGGCGCTGGCCGAGTTGAACAACATGAAGGCCGCCTTCATGCTATCGGAAAACAAGCCCTTTATCGAAAGCATGAACCAGACCATCGCCGAGACCATTTTCTACGGCAACCTCATCAGCAACAAGGCCGCCTTTACCGGGCTGGCCCCGCGTTACTCCACCCTGGACCTGGCGAAGGCTGCTTCGGCCAAGAACGTCATCAACGCCGGCGGCACCGGCAACTTCTGCACCTCCGCCTGGCTGTGCGTGTGGGGCGATAACACCATGCACATGATCTATCCGAAGGGCAGTCAGGGCGGTCTGCAAAAAGACGACCTGGGCAAGACCGCCGTTATCGACGAGGACGGCAATGAGTATCGCGGCTACAAGACCAATTACAGTTGGAATGCCGGCCTGTGCGTCCGCGATTGGCGCTATGTCGCCCGCGTCGCCAACATCGACACCCAGCAGCTTGACAACATGCTGGAGACCGGTGCCGCGTCCGCCGCCGCGCAAAAGCTGGTCCGGTGCATGATCAAGGGCCACAACTCCATCCCGAACATTCGGGCCGGTCGTGCCGCCTGGTACATGAACCGTACGACCAAGACGATGCTCGACTACATCGCCGCCGAAAAATCGAACGTCAACCTCACTATCAGCAACTTCGAAGGCGAGGAAGTGACCACCTTCAAGGGCGTCCCGATCCGCCAGGTCGATGCGATCCTCGACACCGAAGCGGCTGTCGCTGCCTGATCCCGTTCCTCCTCCTGGCGGGGGCCGCGCATCCGCCGTCACGACAACGCGGACTTTTATCCAACCAAGGAGAACAAACCATGTGGGATGGCGAAACACTCTTTTCCAATGAACAGGCACTGACCGCCGCGGACTCCGACGGCATCGTCAAGGTAAACGGCGATATCGGCGGCGGCGAGCCGGTCGTGCTGCAAGTCAACACGTCCGGCGGCGCTACCGGCGGCGACCTCGTTATCGTCATGAAGACGTCCAGCGCTGCGAGCATGGCCGGCGCGAAGGAAATCGCGCGCTACACCATCGAACAGGAGAAAGCGGCTGCCGGCGGCGTTGTGCTGGCCGCGACCGTACCGACAGGGTGCAAGAAGTATCTGCAGCTTTCCTACTCCGGTGCGACCGGCGGGAACATCACCGCCGGGCTTGTCCTGGCGGCACAGACCAACAAGTAACCATTTTACTTACCCCATTCATAAAGGAACTGACCTTATGAGCGCGAGTGAAGAGAGCACCACTGAAGCCGACAACGCCTCCGCCGAAATGACCGAGGCCGAAAAGAAGGCTGCCGAAAAGGAGGCGAAGAAAAAGGCCGCCGCCGAGAAGAAGGCCGCCGAAAAGGCGGAAAAGGACGCGGCAGCAAAAGCCGACACCGGGAAGCCCATCAAGTGCGTCTGTACCACCAAGCATTACGACGCCAACAATAACCTCGTGAAGGTCGGCACCGAGCGCACCTTCATGGGCAAGGTGCCCGACCACTACGAAGCGGTGTAAATACGCGCCATCTCCTGTTTGCCGTCCGTGTTGTCATTCCATGGGCGGCAAATGTTTTTGTGAGGATCGGATCCATGGATTCAATCATCGAACTGATCAACCTGTCCCTCGCCAACCTGTCCAACAACAACTTTATCGCGTCGCTGGACGAGGAGAATCCGGAGGCTATCCAGGCCGCTGCCCGTTGGCAGGGCGTCCTGAATAGCGTCCTGACCACCTATCCGTGGGACTTCGCCACCAAACACGACGACCTCGCCCCCGCGCCCGGGACGCCGAAGAACGCGGCGTGGCGGTATCACTACCTTTATCCCCGCGATTGCGTCATGATTCGCCGGGTTTATTCACCGGCTTCGCCCGAACGGGACGAACCGTTCCAGCGTGGTTCCCTGCCGGAGAATGCCGTCCAAACGATTTTGGCGAACGATACGCCTCTTGCCGCCGAGTTCACCCGAAAGGATGTGCTGGTTTCCTCAATGCCGCCGTTGTTCCTGAACGCGCTGTCGTGGCGGCTGTCGGCGGAGATCGCCCTGGCACAGCACGCTGATCAGGAAAAGTACGCGATGTGCATTCAGGCGTACGGCGCCATCCTTGAAGAGGCGAAGGTCGCGGACGCCAACGAGAGCGGGCCGATTGCGCCGGTTGTCGGTAATTGGCAAAGGAGCCGACATGGCTAAGACACTTCTTATCCAAAGCGCATTCAACCGGGGCGAACTCGACCCGGCGCTGTTTGGCCGTAACGATTGGCAGGCGTACTACAGCGGCGCGGCCAAGCTCCGCAACATGGTGTGCCGGACACAGGGCGGCGTCCTCAAACGGGCGGGAACGGAACTGATCGCTGAGGCACTCGACCAGGCAAAGCCGTCCAAGCTAATTCGCTTCAAGTTCTCGGTAGAGCAGGTTTATATTCTTGAATTTTCCGATTACCGCTTCCGCGTCTTCAAGGACGGCGGCATCGTCAAATATCCGGCGGGTCACGCCTTGGCCGGACAGCACGTCGTCATGGAGTCGCCGTATTCGAGCGAGCAGATGCAACGCGTCCGGGTAGCGCAGACCGAGGACGTGATGATTTTTACCCATCCCGATCACCGGCCACGCAGTCTGACCCGGAAGGACCATCACATATGGGAGTTTTCCACCCTGTCATTCGGGGCGGAAATTGAACCGCCAAACGGCTTGAAGCTGACGAAGAACGGCAGGAACGGGGTCAAGTACGTCATCGCCGCCATCGGCGACAACAACGAGGAATCGCTGCCTGGCGATATGGTGGAAACGGGTCTCCCGGAAGGCCATTCCATCCCGTTGCCAAGCGATGGTATCGAGAACTTGTTCATCGAACAGCTTTATAGTTATGCAAAGCAGTGGCAGATTCCTTGGCCGTCAGAGTGGGATTTCTTTTCGAAAACCACCGTGCCGGCCATTCTCGGCGTCGGTACGCACGTCGGATTGTACGGGACGTACCCTGAATACAATAACAGCCGGGTGACATATATTACTCGCGGGCCGGACGGGGCAAAGCATAACGTTGATCAGAACAACGTGTCATATGCGTATGCCATTGTCAAGGGATACGCAGACAAAGGCTATGGGACAATGCTCTCGTCCATGCGTGAACGGATCGCCGAGTATGTCGCGGAGGCCAACATCAACTCCGTCTCGACTGGGCTGTCCATGCTGGAATGGGAGCCTGTCGAAAATGCCGTCCGGTATCGAATCTACCGCTCCGCTAAAACCGAAACGGGTGAAGTTTTCTTACACCTTGGCGAGACGGTGAACCTCACCTTCGAAGATGA
Source organism: Planctomycetaceae bacterium (assembly GCA_021205245.1). Taxonomy (GTDB): domain Bacteria; phylum Planctomycetota; class SZUA-567; order SZUA-567; family SZUA-567; genus JAJBSZ01. Next base: position 22,108 of record JAJPXZ010000186.1, on the reverse strand, counting down.
CAACCTCGGTTTTGCCTCCAGCGAAACGCCACAGCAATCGAAAGAGCCATTCGACGGACCGAATAACTATCCCGGCGTGTGTGCGTTCCACCAACAGCGCCTCATTCTTGCCCGCACCAACAACAAGCCGAGTACCGTTTGGGGATCTCGGGTGGGCGCGCACAAGAATTTCAACCGCAACGATAACACGGACGAGGACGGAAACCTCCAGGGCGTGATAAGCGATACCAGCTCGTTTGAACATACCCTCCAGGCCGACGACTCGAACGAAATCCTTTGGATCGTGCCTATGTCGGATTTGCTCATCGGTACCACCGGCGGCGAATTCCGGATGAGCAGTAACGGTTTCATCATCACCCCGACCAATGTCTCGGCCAAACGCCAATCCAATTACGGCTGCTCCGCCATTACGCCGGTTCTCGTCGGCCAGGCGGTGATGGGGGTCGGCCACAAGAACCGCGTTCTCCGGGCGTACAAGTGGGATTACTCCGGCGACGCCTACCGTGGCTCAAACGTCAGTCACTACGCGGGACATCTTTTCAACGGTCGCAAGATTGTCGATATCGCCCACCAGTACGAACCGGAGTCAATCCTGTGGGTCGTCATGTCCGACGGCGCTTTGTTGTCCATGACCTATATGGACGAGGAGGAGGTGCTTGGCTGGTCGCGGAACGACACAGACGGGCGCTTCGAAGCCTGTGTCACAAACATCGAGTCAGACGGCGGTGACGAAATCTGGTTTATCGTCGCCCGGGAAATCAACGGGCGGACGGTCCGGCTTATCGAGCGGATGAAAAACGTCATGTACGACGGCGAAGATATCGCGAATGCGTGGTACCTCGATTCGGCGCTGGAGTACCGGGGTGAGCCGATTGATACCTTGCGCGGTCTGTCGCACCTTGAAGGTAAGGTCGTGCACTGCTTCGCCGACGGTGCCGTGTATGCCGACCTACGGGTTGAGAACGGTACGGTGACCTTGAGCGAAAAGGTGAGCCGGGCCGTCGTCGGGCTGCCGTATACGTCTGAACTGGAGACGATGGATCTTGAACCGATTCAGGGCGGCATGATTGGCCAGGCGAATAAGCGCCCCGTGGCGGCGTCCATCCTTTTCTATTATTCGCGTGAGTGCTTCTATGGGTCAAAAGAGCGGCCCATGGAAATGAAGTTCCGGAATGAACGAGCTGGTGAAGTCTTCACCGCCAAGACGGTCCGAAAGACCGAGTCCATTCCCGCACCCACCGGCGGCGAGAGCGCGAGGATTTGGTTGATGTCGAAGAATCCCGTTCCTTTTGGTGTCTTGTCCATGGCGGTCGAGATGGAGGTCGGCGAGATGACCGCCAGGCCGGGGAGGGCGAATAAAGGTGCATAAGGTAGAAATCGTCCCGGCGCTGGCGCGCCACATCGACCACGTTATCCGCAACATCCGCCCAGAGCATGTTCGGGAGATTCGCGATGCCACCGGCTTGTCTGTCAGCGCGGCGGTTTGTGCTTCGGTCGTGGATTCGTCGGTGGTGTATGCCGGGCTTGCCGACGGGACGCCATTGTTTGTGGTGGGCGTCAGTAAGTCGTTTTTGCTGTCTGATACCGGATCCGTGTGGATGGTGGCGACCAAGGCCATTGACGATTATGCATTGCCGGCGGCTGTTGCGCTGCGGGGCCTGTTCGCCCGCGCTCACCAGTTGACCGGGACGCGGCGCATCGAGCAGTGGTTGCCGCATTGGTACGCAAAGGGCATTAAGTGGCTGCAGTGGCTGGGCTGGGAGGCTCGGGGTACGCGGGTCATTAACGGCGTTCCCCACCATCACATGATTCATGAGGAGGGAACAGATGAGCTTGAGTAGCGGGGTTATGGGGCTGTTCGGGCTTGGCCTCGGCGTCGCGGGGACGGTGACCAATTCCTACGCCGCCTACCAGCAGGCGAAGGCCGACAAGCTGGCGGCGGAATGGAACGCACAGATTATGCGCGACAATGCCGACCTGAACGACAAGCTGGCTGGCATCGAGTTGGAGAAGGGCCAGCACGAAGTGGCCATCGCCAAGCGCGACGGGGCGCTTCTGATCGAGAGCCAGCGGGCGGGCTTTGCCGCTTCCGGTGTGAAGGTGGACACAGGATCGGCCCTCGACGTCGTCGCCGAGCAGGCCGGGCGCAATCAGTACGACCAGGACATGATCGAATACAACTCGAAGATGAGCGCGTGGGGCTACAACGTCGAGGCCGCGAACCTCCGCCAACAGGCCGCGATGACGGCGTCCACCGGGCGGAATCCGTGGGCTGCGGCTGGATCGTCGCTCCTCGGCGGGACCACCAGTTTATTCAACCAATACCGCCAGTATCCGTTGGCGTCGTGAGAGGAGGGGTTATGAAAGTTCCCAATATTCAAGGCGGCAACCAAGCCATGCGCGGGCCGGGTCGGGTGCAGGTCGGCAACTATGCAAACGCATCGCACTTCGGCGCGGACAAGGCGCGCGACCTTGCGGGCATCGGCTCGGCGATACAGAAGGCGGGCGCGGCGGTCCTTGATGAAGCGCAGAATCGGCAGTTCAAAGAGGACAAGTCGTTTGTCCGGGATCAGATCAGCCAGGCGCGATTGGCCTATTTGGAGAAGTCGCAGGATATTTTCAAACGCCAGGGCAAGGACGCCGATACCGCACCGCAAGACATGGCGACGCTGCTTGAGACCATGAAGAAGGATCACGACAAGGCACTCGGTGATAACAAGAATCGTCGGGAGATGTTTGAGAGTGCGTGGTCGCAGTTGGCACGGCAAGGTGACGAGGAGGCGTTGGCGCATCGGCTCACACAAATGGATGTGTACGACCAGGAGACGCTCGACGGGCAGAACGCGGCGGCCACCGTCGAGGCGGGGAAAAGGGTGGTGCAGCCCGGTGGTATCGATGCGGTCCTGGCCGACCCGTACACCGAAATCATCAAGCGAAATATTGCCGAGCGGCACAAGGGCCAGCCGCCGGAGGTCGTCGCACTGCGGCAGACGGAGGCGCTGAAGACCTTCCACCTGGAGCAATTGAAAAACCTCGGGGCGGTCGGGCCGGATGCGGTGCTCGACTACCTCGGCCGCGATGCGGTGAAGGATACATTCAGCCCGGCCGAGTACAAGGCCCTCCACGCCGATTTCGACAAGGCGCTCCGCGATAAGCAGGACAGCGACCGGGCCAAACAACTCGACCTCGACGCGATGACGGATGCGCGAGCCGGCATGTCGGAGAACGATGCGCGGGAGGCGTATTTGAGCGACCCGAACCTTTCCGACAAAGACGTCGAGGCGAAGCTGAACACGTTCAAGGCTGCCCGCACGGCGGAGAAATCCGGCAAGGTCGCGGACCGTAGCGACCGGGAGAATCAGTTGCGGGACGCCTACGCCGAGGCTGGGTTCATTCCGTCGGCCATTCCCGACGACCTCAAGGTCACGGCGCGGGAGCGGGCTGAGCTTATCAAGTGGGGCAACACCTTCACCGAGAACGGCGGCAAGGATTCGCCGCCGGACGTGAGCTACCTCATGCGCCTCGACGCGTTGTCGCAAGGCGAGCTGCAGGACATCCTCCTGGACGAGGAGAAAGCGGAGGAATTCTACAACAAGGTTGGTGGTCACAAGAGCCAGTATGCCAAGGATTTCATCGAGAAGGCGCGAGGCAACAAGGGCGATAAGCGCCCGTTGACCGATACCAACGAAGGCTGGGCGGCGGATCGCTTCGCCACCGACAACGGCCTTGTTTTCGGATCGGCGCGGGACGCGGAGACAATAAACGATTTCGTCGCCGTCTACAAGCCGCTGGCAGAGCAGCGGGCGCGGGAGTTGGGCTTGAACAAGGCCGATGATCTGCCGGTTATGGAACGCGCCGCCATCTATGGCCGATTGATGATGACGCACCAGTACGACAAACATCCGACTTTAAAAAAGGCTCCGCTCATCGGTAGTTTCTTCGCACCGGATGAACGGCGGTATTATGAAATTCTCCAGGATGAAGAGGCGGAAATTGAAATGTACCTGGACGAAGACACGGAGCCGCCCGCCGGAGTTACCTACGTAAGCGGTTGGGAAGAGGAACGGCTTTATGGCAGCCAATCGAAGCCGCCCACCCAGGAGTCGCCGGATACGGCGGCGGAATCGGTTGTCGCATCAAATGAATTCCCCGAAGTGATTAATCTCAAGCTTGGCCACAAGGGTAATGTCGTTAAAGAGTGGGTGACGGGTGACGACGGCAAGCGGTACGTCAAGGTAACGGAGTCAGGCAACGGCAAATTTATCGCGTTTTTCGACGACAACGGCAAGCAAGTCAAAAAGGAAAAGGTCCATGCCCGATAATGAGATTGCATTACCCGACGTCCCGATCAACCTCACTGATCCCACTGGCGGTATCGACTCCGGCCCGTCGCAGTGGTGGGGGCGAGCCGCTGGCCAACGGCGGGATAATCCAAATTATAACCCCGCCGCCGACCTCTATGGACCCACCGCGCCCTCACATGAATATAACGAGGAATGGCTTCGGAAGCGCACTTTGCCCGGCGAAGACTCCGCCACAGCGCTACGGCGCGTCAATGAGCAGAACCGTCTCGAAATGGCGGAGGCGGACGAGCGACGCAAGGCGGAAGTCAAGCGCCTTGAGGAGCGACTTATTTATGTCGAGCCGGTTGATATCGATCCAGCCAGCCTTGAACGAAGAGGCATCCCGTCTCACCACCAGGATGCGGGACGGGCGGGATACACAATTTCCATGATGGAGAGCGAAGCCGACAGGTTCGACGTTCAGGCATGGCTCACCGACGATCTGTACAAAACGATATCAATGGTGATGAAGTCCGGGCTTCCGTCCCCTGAAGAGGTGGCCGAATACGAGAAATCAGTGGGCCTTCCCCGCGACCTGGTCCGCGACCTCCTGCCCCACACCCACGATGAACTGACAGCCAAGGCGATGGCCAAACGACTCGTTGACGTCTACGGCGACGACGTGGAAGCCATGAAACACAGCTATGTCCTGAACCAGCTTCGCGGCGCGGACAAGTACTACTGGATGTCGGCAAATGCTGCGGCAAAGGTGAAGTTTGAGGCTGCCCTGACAAGCCGCTATGGCGATTACCTGGCGGCGTCGGCCTCATCGGAAACGGGCGAGGCAATTGGCCGCTTTGCCGACCAACAGATTTATCGTGTTGAAACAATGGGAAAATCCCTCCTGACGCAAACGGAATCAGGCTACCACGGGTTTCTCTCTGCCGGCGCTAAGCTGCTTGGGTTTAATGAGACCGCCGCTGACCTGGATAGGCAACACGAATTTATTCAGAGCTATTTCACTACCCAAAATCTCGACACAGGCAATAAAACATCGGATTGGGTTTTTGATACCCTCTTCATCGACGCGCCCTTGCTCTATTCACAGATGTTCCCTTACGCCGCCTTCGGCCCCCGTCTCGGTGGCTATGTTCGTCATGCCAGCATGTGGGGAAGCGAACTTTCATCCATGATCGACGATGACGTGCCGCTGTACCTAGGTATTCCCCTTTCCGGCATCAGCGCATGGTCACAGCGACGCATTGAACAGACCTCCATGTATCTCAAGTTTGAGCGCGTGGCGAAGGGGCTTTCTAAGTCATCGTTCTTCCGTCGGCCGTTGGGAAGCTACATTGCCGGCGGCGTTGCCGATTCGGTAAAGCAATTCCCCGATGAAGTCATGCAGGAAGGCGTTAGCAAGGTCGCCCACGCTTTCGCATACCTCGGGACGCCGGAGGCTACGACTGAAGGGTTCAATGAGCGCATGAACGAGGGGTGGGACGGACCGTTTAATGGCGGCCTGAAGGCGACCGTCTCCAGCATGATTTTGATGGCCGCCGGCATACGCGGTCCGCTTAAAGCAAACGCCAAGCATAAGCAAAAGGTCCGTGCTATTGATTCGGCGCTCGATGCCGCTCGGGCCGATACCGAACGGGTGAATGATCCCGAGGCGTTCAAACAAACCGCCGGAAAGATCATCGAAAACGCCAGGTCGTTCAATCAGGACGCGCCGGCGGAAGTGTACCTTCCCGCCGAGCGGATGGACTTGCTTGTGCCGGACGCGGCGGAGCGGTCGGAAATGCTCAGGCTCATGGACGCAACGGAAGAGTATAGCCGGTCACGGGCTACTGGTGCGGATATGTGCATCAAGCTTGAAGGCTATACCACCGCCATCGCCGACCACCCGAAGCGCGACGAGTTTCAGAAGTTCATCCGGGTCGATCCGGATGGCATGACCGTCGCCGAGGCGGAGAAGTCGGAGGAGATCGAGAAGCGGATTCAGGCCGAAGCGGATGTCCTGCTGAAAAACATCGACACCATGACCGAAGCCGAGTTGCCGCCGGAACTGACAACCCTCCGCGACGACCTCAAGCAAATCGACGGGCTGACCGCCGAGGAGGTGGATCGCCTCGCCATTATGCACTACGCCGCCGCCAAGGTCGCGGCGGAGGAAGAGGGCGGCACCGCCAGCGAGTGGATAGAGCGTATAAATTTACGCGTTAAGTTTGCTGACCAGATCAAGACGCAGCAGGACATCGACGCCCTCCGGATCAAGCTGGAGGACGGCGCGGACGTTCAGCAATCGGAAACGGCGCGTCCCGATGCGGCCGTGGTCGAGCCACAAGCAACCGAAACAACTGGCAATGACTTGACGACCACGACCGTCACGCAACCCCCGGAACAGACGGCTATCCAGCAAGCGAAAGATATGGTGGATGCAGCGTTGCCGAATCTGCCGCCGGATGTGTCCAACGCTGTCCATGAGGTCGCCGACGCGCTGGCGGAAGCCGTCCAGGGCCAGAACGTGGCGACGCAGGACGGCACTCGGCAACCGATCGAAGCCACGGCGGCTGATACGACCCCGGTCGATACCCCTGCTCCAAAGTACAACGCCTCCCAGGCCGAGATCGCCGAAGCGTCCAAGCGGTCGAAGGAACTTGACCGGCAGCGTATGGAGTTAAACGCGCTCCTCATGAAGGGGAAGACCCTCTCGGGTAAAGCCCTGGCCAAATACGGCCTTACCGCATGGCACCCGCAGTCGGTGCGGATGCGTATGGCCGCTATGAAGACGGAGGCCGATGGCTGGCGCGATTTCCAGAATAACCCCGCTCTCGTCGCAAAGCTTCAAGGAGAGATGAGTAGCTTTGATAACGTGGTGACGTATTACCAGATAGAGCCGCTTGGCCCGAATGAAAAGCGGTACCTTGATATCGCTGGCAAGACGGCGGAAAACACTGTCGTCGATGGACCGGTATGGGAAGGGACGCAAAAGGAATTACGGAATCAAGTTAAGGACTTCGCGAAGCGGTGGAAGGGGGAGCGGGTTAAAAACCTCGACACCGGCAAGACCATCGTCATTTCGAGGAACGGCATCGACAAATCGCTGTCCCCGGAATACTTGAAAAAGGGCGATCCGGAATCGATCGTACTGCGGACGCCGCAGGAGTTCATGGCGTTCACAAAGCTGCCGGAGTTGCTGGAAAAGGCCGTCGCGGTGGTCGAGGTCGGCGACCGAAAACAGAGTGACGCCGTTGACCGGTATTTCCGGTTTTACGCACCGGTCACCATTGCGGACAGCAATTGTGTCGCGCAACTGACGGTGCGGGCCAACACGGACGGGAGCAACCGGTTTCATTTTCACCGTATTCAAATAGTGGAACCCGCCGGGGTCCAGTCGGCGGGTTCAGCAGAGTCTGCGCTATACATGGGTGGCGACCTTAACCGGACCACAGCCTCCACCCTTTGGGCAAACCCCCGTATCAGTATATCCGACGTTCTCCGCTTAATCAAGTCGGAGGATTACAGACCGATCGGCGAGGACCAAACGCCGCGCACGTTCGAACAAACTGGCGCGGGCAATGATTCCCGCATCCTCGGCGACGTCACCTTTTACAACGGCGTCACCCTGGCGCGGCTCATGCGCGGCAAGGCGACCTTTGCCACCATCGCTCATGAGATGGGTCACGTCTACCTGGACCAGCTTCAACAGCGCGTCAAGAACGGGATGGCCTCCGAGGACTCCCGTAAGGCCTACGATAGCTTGCTCAAACTGGCGAACGGCAAGTTCGACCGTGACGGCGTGGAGAAGGTCATGCGCCATTGGGAGGCGTATCTCCGGGAAGGCAAGGCCCCGTCGTTCCAACTGGTCGGCGCGTTCGATACCTTCCGGTCGTGGCTCACTGGCATATACGAGGACATCCGTCAGTACCTCCGGGGCGAAAGCCTGAACGATGCGACCCGGTCCGCTTTCGACCACCTCCTGGCGTCGGAGAAGGAAATCCAGGAGGTGCGGGATTACTACTACGCCACCCGCGAGCGGTTGGAAAACCTCGTCGTCTACAAGCCAAGCGTCAAAAAGCAAATCGACGCCAAACGGATGGAGGTCGAGTCCGACGAGTTGAGCCGCCGGGACAAGGTCCGCATCCGCGCTTTCCTCCGGGCAATGGAGAGTCGGGAGCCGGTGCGGAACAAAGCCCAGGCCGATGTTGACGCCATGCCGGTCTATGCCGCCGCCGAGGCGCTGATCAAGGAGGGTGGCATCGACGAAGCGGACGCCCTATCCATGGTCGGTCCGGAAACGGTCGCGGCGATCAAGAAAAAGTTCGGCGACGACGTCTTCGGCGGCGACGCCACCACGGCGCACATTGTCGCCGGCGATCACGGCTATAGTGACGGCGTCGCCTTGCTGGAAGCGATGGCGGAGGCAAAAGGGAAGGCCCAGGCCATCACGCAGCGGATACGGGAGGTTGTCGAGGAGCGGTCCAGTAAGGCGCGGGAATGGCTCGCCGAGACAGAAGCCGTCCCCGGCGACGCTGCCTATCATAGCGGTAAGCGGCTCGAATTGATGGCGCTGCAACTTGAAGGGCTGCGGTTGGTCCTGAATGAGACACGCAAGAACCGAATCGAACGGTTGAACCTCAAGGCCGTCACCGACGCCGCCGAGAAGACAGTGGGCCGTATGCTGGTCCGCGACATCGGCCAGCACCGGCGCTATGCCAACGCTGAGCGGCGCCACGGTCAGGAAGCATTGCGGGCCGCACGGGACGGCGACATTCAGGCGGCGTATGACGCGCTGGAAAAGCAGATGTTCAACCACGCCATTACGGCGGCGATGTTCAAGGCGCGGGAACGGCGGGAAAGCTTCCGCGTCAACCATACGTTCAAGAAGATGGCCAACGTCCTCAAGGCATTGCATGAAGACTACCGCGAACCGTTCCGGCAGCTTCTCACCACCTATGGCGTCGCGCTCCGCCCCCTGGTCCGTGAGGGCGCGAATGGCGAGAGGATGGTGGAGTGGGTGACGCCGAAAGAGTTGCAGCCGCTTGTCAAGGTCAACCAGTTGCTCGTGCCGGAGTCGATGCGTGACCCGCATGAGTTCGAGAACGGCGGCGACAACATCGCGGCGTTTACCCCCGACCTCCGAGACCATATCGCGCCGTGGTTGATGCGGCTGGAAAAGCCAAACGGCCTGGAGAACTGGCGCGACCTCACCGTCCAGCAATTGGAAGATTTGCGCGGTGGTCTGGCGCTGGTGGAGGAGTTCGGCAAGGGAACGCTCACCGCCCTCATGAACGAGAAGTATAAGACCATCGACGAGGCGGTCAAGGGCATGGTCGCCATCATGCGGCAGCAGCCGACCCGGCCCGGCGAATACGACACCGATGAATGGGCGGGCCGCAAAAAGAATGCGGCGGAGTCCTTCATCATGTTGACCACCACCGCCGAGACGATAGCTGCGGGCGTAGACGGCAACCCTACCTTACAGGGGATGGAACCGGGCGCGCTGCAAAAATGGGTACTGCAGTTGCGGGACATGAGTTCCGACCAGGTCAACCGGCTCGCCGATCTGCGCGAGAAACTTGAGCCGCATTACCAAAGCTTGCGGGAAGACATCCGCCGGCTCGATCAGGAGCTACGGAAAAACAACGGGCAGATCGACGGTTTGACTTTCCCGGAAGTGCTGCGGCAAACGCGAGACAAGAAAAAGGGTTTCACGTCCGAAATCGTCCTGGCCGCCGTCCTGAACACCGGCAACGCCGACAACCTCTTCCAGCTTCAAAACGGGTATGAATGGGACGACGGCCACATCGGGATACTGCGGCAGCAGCTTTCCGTCAAGGGCTGGGAAGCGGTCCAGGCTATTTGGGACGCCATGGATTCCCTCTACCCCGATATGGATAAGACCGTCTTTGACGTCACCCACAAGCACGCTCCGAAGGAGGCCGCCCAGGCTATCACCACCGAGACGGCGGACGGCGAGGTCATCAGCGTCAAGGGCGGGTATTACCCGCTCGTTTATGACGGCAGGATAACGCCGCGGCAGGAAGCCTACCAGGACATCAGTAACGCCCGGTCCATGGCGAACGCGCAAATGGTCCACGGCAGCAACAAGCCGTTTAACGGCTTCGCTCAACCCCGCGCCCGGGGCGATGACGGCAAGATGGTTTTTAAGGGCGCGCCGGTCCTGTCCTTGTCGCCGCTGCCGCTGCATTTCGAGCGGACGACGCGGTTCATTACCCATGCCAGGGCATTGTGGGAACTGGACCGCATCACCAAAGACCCGCGCTTCAAGAAGGCCTTCACCGACACACAGGGACCGGTCCGCTATCGGGAGTTTCGCCAATGGCTGAACTACGTTGCCAATCCCATCAACGCCAACACCGGCGATGGGTCCGACGTTGTCGGCGCGATGCACAGCATGTTCGTCTCGTCGATTCTGGGCTTCAATCCTTTCGCGGCGGCAAAACAGGCGTACGGCGGGTTTGACGCCTGGTCGCAGATGACCGACGCGGCGGGAGGTGGATTCAAAGGCGCGTGGACGGCGGCGAAGTACCTGTTCCAGGGCTTCCGGGAGATGGGACTGGGGACACAGGCTATTTTCAATAAGGAGGCGTTCCAGCGGATAAAGAACGAGTCGCCATACGTGAAGGCGCGTGACGGCGGCGGCACGAAGGAAATGCGTGACATGATCCAGCGGTTGACGCCCAAGCGGCAGGAACTGCACCTGCCCGGCCTCGGCGTGACCATCAATGTGGCGAAATTCAACGAGACGTGCTTTAAGCTGATCCAGTTGTCGGACCGGGTCATGACCGGCACCACCTACGCCGGGTCCAAGGCGATGGCGCTGGACGGCCACGCCGATTTCTCACTGGAAGGGTTGACCGCCGAACAGCGGGAGGCCAAGGCGATTGCCTTTGCCGACCGCATGGCGGCAACACAAGCATCGTCCATGCCGGAAGACTTGACGCCGCTACAACGGTCCAATGGGGCGCTTCGGTTTGCCGCTGTGTGCATATCCGGCGTCCTGCCGGGCGGCAACCGGATGATGCAGTACTTCGATGCCTTTTCAAAAGGACAGGTGAGCGGAGCGCAGGCTGCTGGGGCATTGGCGCAGATGTACCTTGCCATGTCCATCACCGACAACGTCTTCTCCCACCTCTACCATTCCCTTGTTACCGGCGAGGATGACAAGACGCCGGAATGGTGGGAGTGGCTGTTTGGGCCGTTCTTTGAAATGGTCAACTGGGTTCCGCTTGCCCGTGAGGCCAAATCGCTGGCCGGCTTTGGTGCACGTAATATCGGCGTGCCGGCGATTTCCGAGACGTACAAAAATTTGGAGCGTCAATTTGGTGCTGTGAAAAAAGCCAACAAAGGCGAGTGGGGCGAGGCCAGTTACGAGACGATACGGGCCACCGCCTTCTGGTTCAAGGTTCCGGTGCATAATGTGGCCCGAGTATTTAAGGAAATTGATAAGGCATTTTCTGAACCGGAGAGCGTGAACAGCGGTAAAAAGAAATCGTCTGCAAAAAAAGGACGGTAAAACATGGCTATCGATATTACCCAAACCAGCATTACGTGTCTTGGCGACGGGAGCGTGCAAACGTTCCCGCTGCCCTTCCCTGTCCTGGACAAGGCACACGTCTTTGTGTCAGGCACGTCCGCTGCTGGCGAACCTGTTACCTACGTGAATGGCGTCGATTACACCGTCGCCATCACCACGGGCGCGAACGGCGTGTTTATATCCGCCAGTGTGACGCTGGCACGGCCTTTGGCCGCTGGATGGGAAATTACCATTGCACGGGTGGTGCCGCTTATTCAACGGACCACCCTGCCCAACCAGGGACCGATGACGGCCAGGTCTATCGAAAAGCAGTTCGATTACCTCACGATGATCGACCAGCAACAGGACGAAGCTATTCGCCATGCTGGTGACGGTATTGACGATCTTGAAGCCATCCTCGCCGTGGAGGTTCAGGCTAGGGCCGATGGCGACGCTGGTTTGTCCGCCAGGATCACCGAAGCCCAGAACGCCGCAAGCGCCGCCGCTACCTTGGCGAGTCAGGCCAAGGAGGCGGCAAGAACCGCTACGGCTGCCGCAGTTGCGGCGGAAGATTATGCCCGGGCTGCACAGGAGGCGGCAGACGTGGCTGTTGCAGATGCCACGAATGCAGTCAGGATTGCTACCGTAGCGGAGACTGCCGTATACGGGAAAGCTCCTCTTGATAGGCCTGTGTTTATCGACCATATTCGCATTGTCAATTCATACGGTAGCGGGCAACTATGGCTCGGGAATGGCGGTGCGGGAATCTACGGTGGACCCACAGGCGATACGGTCATTGCTGCGGCTGACGCCGGCCACATTTTCTTCCAAACACAGAAGGGATCCAGTTTCCGGCATGACTCTATTAACAACAGCACCGGGTTATGGGAGCAAGGTTTTGCCAGTATCGACGGTGAGCTTTGGGTCGGTCCTGGCAACGTACCGGTAGTTGCGACGTTAAACAATAAGCTTAACCTCGTTGGCGGTATCTTATCGGGAAATCTCCATATATTCAACACCACCGGTATTTCTCGTCTATTCTTGGTAGACGGGCAAACTCATATAAGCAGTGATGCGTCCGGGAGCATGCAATTCCATCCCAACACGGACAAGCCTGGATCCTCCGCACAGATACACTCTAACGTGTCGGGCGCGCTCGAATACGCGGCTTTTGATCCGGCTACTTCTACTTGGATACAGAGGCTGATATGCAATAACAATGGGCTTGTCGTTCGCGGGTATGGGGGAAATGGAACAGACGGGGTGTTATGGTTTGGAGATTATGGAGCTCACATCCATGGAAGCTCGGACAGTAGCATTCGCCTTTCAACCAGCTTTATGCAAGCGAGTCCTGTTGGTACTGTGTTTATCAACACCAACAAATTGGGAGCACTGTCATATGATGCATGGGACCACGACACAGGCACGTGGATCAGACGCTTTTTTGTCGACGGGTACGACCTCTATTACAATGGTGTCGGACTTGCTTCCGAAATAAGAGCGCTCAAAGCGCGGGTTGCCGCGCTGGATGGTCAGGCCGCCACGATGGCCGCTAAATCAACCGCACCAGCTCCTCAAACCGATATTTGGGAAGCTCTACCTGTTACTGTCCCCTTACGGCTTGGTGTCCCCTTACGACTTGCTGTCGCATTGCCCGAGGTCGCATACATACTCAACTCCACCGGCACCTACCACCTGACGACCTGCAGCTACGCCAGCGAGAACGGCGAGCTTCTGACCGTCGACGCCATCCGTACGGCGCGCCCTGATGCAAAGCCATGTTCCCGGTGCAATCCGCCAGCCCTATAGCTCACCCTTTTTTGAGAGGAGAAGAAATATGCGTTTCATTTTTGGATGTCTCGCTGTGGCCCTGTTCACCGCCTGCGCGGCGGTCGCCGTCGAGGTGCCGCCCCTGACTGCGGCAGAGTTGTCACCGGAGGCGCATCCCCTATGGCTGCACCTTGCCGGGCAGACTCTTTGGGGCGGCATCGTCATTGGCATCGCCCGGTACCTCTACAAGCTGGCTCGGCCTTCCATCGTCGAGTGGATTCAGGATCGAAAAATTGCAAAGCTTTACTTCGCCGTCGAGGCGTGTTCCGCCCAGGTGCAGGCCACCTACGTTGAAGGCATGAAGGCCGCAAATGCCGACGGTAAGCTTACCGAGGACGAAAAGCTTTTCGTGTTCACCCAGTGCAAGCAAATGGCGGTCGCATTCATGCAGACCCAGGGCGTGGACATCATCAGGGAATACGGCGACGTGGTCATCGATGCGGTTATCGAACTCATCGTTTCCCGCATGAACAATCCGCTCATGAAGGCGGTGGCAGCCCCTTTGGACGCTTCGCCGCCCTTGCCGCCCTCCGTCTCGCACGGGGCGATGCCGGCGTAAATAGGCGGGGGCTGTGGATTGACGACCCGCATACCGGCACCCGCGTTCGCCTCGGCGAGGTTGGGTACGAGATAGCCGAGTCGATCTGGCAGCACAATCCACGCGCCGCACGTCAGGCCATTGGAACGCCTCACGTCGGCGCATGGTTTTCGAAGTCATTCTGAAGGAGGTAACCATGATCACCAGTCCCGACAGTGTCGCCATCATGGAAGAACGCACCGCCACCATCATCCGAAGTATCGCTTCCGGCAACAATCAGTGCGGCACCCTGTTCTGTAACGGCCAGCTTAACGAGCCGTTCCTTGCCGCCAGCATCAAGCCCACCCTCGCCGTCTACCAGGACGAGGCGGACCGCCTGCGGGAGGACGTCCTTTCGCATTCGCAAGAATCGGAGAACCGACGCCAGGCGCTGGAGCTAGTGTACTCGAACGCCCTGGACGCCCTGCCGCCCGAGATCGCCGACCGCGTCAGTACCGTCTTGGGCCGCCGCCGCTGATCGTCGCCCCCTTCCCTGCCTCGCAAGTGCCGTTCCTGTTCCTTGGCGCTTGCGAGGTTTTCTCACGGAGCCTCCATGACCATACGAACCATTATCCGCAACATCTCGGTGGTCGGCTTATGCTGCACCCCCTTTATCGCCGGCTGTCTTGCCTTCGGCAGCGAGGCCATGGCGGCACCCTCGGCGGACGGCGACTTCTGGCTATCCCTCGTCAAAATGTACGGGCCGATGGCCGGTATGCTGATATGGTTTATGCAGCGCGAAAAGACACGGGACGCACTCGTCGTGGACTGCGCCAAAGCCATAACCAACCTGAACGCCACCCTGACCGAATACCGAAAGGACATGGAAAAGATGCGGCTGGCGCTGTACCAGGTGCGGGATGAGGCACGGGGGAAGCGGCGGAAGGCGGGCCATTAGTGATCTAATCGCGGTACTACAATCCAGGATAAACCAGGGGAAACCTCACCTCAATTCGTGTAAAATTCGTGACAAGCCCACTATAAATCAGGCCGAAAAACAAAAAAAGGCGAGGACGTAAGTCCTTGCCTTTTCTATAATAATTGGCGGAGAGACAGGGATTCGAACCCTGGGAGGAGTTGCCCCCTCACTGGTTTTCGAAACCAGCCCGTTCGACCACTCCGGCATCTCTCCGCGCGTAATGTGTGGCGGCGCAATGAAGATTCAAAGGATATGATTTTGGCGCCGCGCGTCAAGAGTCGGCTTGATCATATGTACTAAAATTGGCGCGGCGGCTCGTGGCCGTTGTAGATGATGTTGGCGTTTTCATCCACCATTATGAAAGTCGGATAGCCTTCAAGCCGATATTGGCGCGCCACCAGGCTCTGTTGGTCCAGGAGCACCGGGAAATTGGGCTGGAACTGCTGAATGACTTGATTCGCCTTCGCGGGACCTTCGCCAACGTCTATACCGTACACACGCCAACCCTGCGCGCGCGCCCGGGCCGCAATCTGCTTGAATTCCGGCATGACCTGCTTGCAATACCCGCACCAGGAGGTAAAGAAAAACAGCATCGCCGGCGAACGCACCGTCACCGGTTGGCCGTCCGACATGGGCAGGCGGAACAGGTTCGCTCCACCACCGCTTTGGACCGCCCGGGGGGCGGTGTAGCCGCCGCTCGGGAGCGGGGCGGGCGATGGCCCGGTGTATGCCGTATCGCGCGATGACGACGAGCCTCCCCAAAAACAACCAGCCACTGTAAGACTCAACGCCAACACGGTGGCAAACACAAACTTCTTTACCATCGCAGCTCCTCGAATGGTCAACCGCCTGGAAAACAAGAATACGCGCCCACACGACGGATGCGCCGGCGTTTTCCATATTTTTTCCGTCCATAACCCGGCCGCGACGCGCGCCAGGTACAGACCCTAGGATGATTCAACACCTGTATAATGTACGAATTCTCGGATTCCTTTCAGCGAAAAAACCCGATAACCTGATAAAATTTCCGATAATCAGAGCACGTTTTCCACCCCTATCGGAAAACTTTGCAACTGGCATGGCCAAACGCGTTTGGAAGCGTTTCCACTCCACTGTTGAATTGCCACCCCGGCATCGATACGATTATGGATGATTGGCGCTTTAGGCAACAGCACCTCCCGCGCACCCCATGTCCCGGGGTGAACGGTGTGATCCAACTCGGGGGTCATTACACCCCGTGGAAAGAAGAGCATGGCCGGAAACGATCACGACAAGAACTTCGCCGAGGACCTCTCGGCCTCCCTCTCCCGCGCGCTGGAAGAGATGGGGAGCGGCTTTGCCAAAACCGGCTCATCCCGACCCGCCCGCGCCGGCCGCAACAGCACCTTCTCCACCCCCACCGCCGACGGGATGGAGGAAGCGCTGGGATCGCCGTTGAACCGGGTCCTGGACAAAGCTGACGCCGGCTTCCTCGCCGGCCTGCTCGACGCCAAGGGAACGGACGACCCTGCCACCCGCGATTACGGCGAGCGATACCAGTATATCGACATGATCGGCGAAGGTGGCCAAGGCAAGGTGCTCCGCTTCCGCGACACCGTCCTCGACCGCGACGTCGCCATCAAGGTGGTCAAACCGCCTTTCACGAGCGAACGGGAAAAGCTGCTCGAAAACGAGGCGCGCCTGGGCGGGATGCTTGAGCACCCGAACATCCTCCCCACCTACGACCTGTGCCGCGACGAAACCGGCAGCCCCTTCTTTGTCATGAAAAAGGTCGAAGGGGTCAGTCTTGATGAACTCCTAAAAAAGGCTCACGCTGACGGCGCTATCCACAACGCCCGCGACCGGGGCGAGTATTCACGCCGACGGCTCCTGAACGTCTTTGTTCAGGTCTGCCATGCTATGCAGTATGCCCACTCACGCGGCGTCTGCCACCTCGACCTGAAGCCGCAGAACGTCAAGCTTGGGCCATTTGGCGAAGTGTATGTGCTCGATTGGGGCTTTGCATCGCGGGTGGAGGACAGCCCGAAGATGGTGGCGGGAACGCCCCTTTACATTGCGCCGGAACGATTCAAACCGGGCAAGCCGGATCAGCGCTGCGATATCTATTCGCTCGGCGTCATGCTGTACCGCATTCTCGTCAATGCCCTGCCCCGTGATGTCGGCAAGACTTCATTCAAGGAATTCCGCCGCCGCATTCAGGACTTCCCCATCGTGCCGCCGCGCCAGCGTGATCCGTCGCTGCCGCGCGACCTTGAGGCGATTATCCTGAAGGCCTTGGCCGAGAATCCGGATGAACGGTACCAGACCGTGGCCGCTCTGGCGGGCGATCTCGAACGGTTCCTCGATATTCTGCCGGTTACCGCTTACCGCGAGGGCTGGTATGGCCGCGCCCTCAAGTTTGCCCGTCGCCACCGCGCCACGGTGATGGCGGCGGCGGTCATGTTCCTGGCCGCTGTTTTGACAATCGGCGCGAGCATCCGCGCCCGCAGCCTCGCGGCCCAAACGGAAGCGGCCGAGTTGCAGGCGCGCGCGGCCGAACTCCAGGCCCGCCTCGACCGGGAAAAAACCCAGCGCGCCATCGACCAGATGCGCGAAGCCGAGGACACCCGCCGCGAGGCCCTAGCCCGACAGCGTGAGGCCGACGAAACCCGCCGGTTGGCTGAAGAGGATCGCCGCGAACTTATTCGCCGCCGTGCCGCCGCGCGTGTGCCTTTGGAAAAAGGCACCGACATCATGGACCGTTCCAAACTGGCTGTAGACAAGGAACGGGACCGCGTCAAAAAATTGCAACTACTCCAACCCGCCATCGACTTCTTCTCGGAAGCGCTCGGTATTCTCGAAAGCGACGGCCGGGAGAACGGCGACGCCGCCGGTGCCTACTACGCCCGCGCCAGGGCCTATGAACAGGCGAAGGAAGTCCAGAAAGCCATTAATGATTATCAGACCGCCTACCAGCGGGACGCGTCGTACATCATGGCGCATTACTATCTCGGGTTGCTGTATTACGATGTGCACCGTGACGAGAAAAAGGCGATTGAACAGTTCGCCGCCATGAACGCCATCGATCCGGGTAATGAGTTTTCGGAAATCGGCCAGGCCTATATCGATGTGCATTCCAACCGCGACGCCGAAGCGTTGGAGCGAGTCGACCGTATCGAACAGAAGGAACGGGAACGGTCGGGCGGCGAAGCGAACGAATCGTGGCGCAATCCTGGCTTATCGACGATTTGGCTGATCCGCGGCTTGGTGTATGGCAAACGGGGCGGGAAATTTTTCAACCCGGAAAAGGGCATCGAAGCATATTCCAACTACATCATGTACGAGGCGGAAAAACCCGCCACCTATGCGAACCGCGGCACCCTGCACGAGGCGATGTACCTGTCGCTGCGGGGCCAGGACAAGGCGGCGGCGGAACGGCACCTCGACGAAGCCATTGCCGATTACGGCCGCGCCCTGGCGGTTGACCCGAGTTATAAGGCTGCCCTGCAGCACCGGGGCTATGCCCAGTTCAAGTATAAGGAAAACACCGAGGCGGCTTTGAAGGACGTGGAGGCGGCTCTCGCCATTGACCCGAACTATACGACCGTTTTGCTTGACCGCGCCGCCATCCGCGAGACGCAGGGCGAATACGACGCTGCACAAAAGGATTACGCCAGGGTCAAGGAAATCAGCCCGGACAACCGGAATGTCGATTACCGCCTGGGCATCCTTTACCTCTATACCAACCAACTGGACAAAGCGGAGGCGGCGTTCGACATTGCCATCACTCGTTCCATTGATAAGAACACGGAAGGGATTCGCCTGCATCGGCGCGGCATTATCCGGTTCCTGCGGGGCAATTTCGCCGGCGCGGTCGAGGACTTCGACAAGTCCCTGGAGGTGCGGCGGAGCGGGCAAATCTACCCGGCGCTGATGCGCTGGCTTGCGTTGGCTCGGATGGGACGACGGCCCTCGCCCGAGGAATTCGGCAGGCACGTGGATGTGGGGCCGGACAAACCGTGGCTGGCGGTGGTCGCCGGTATTTACCTGGGCGACGTGCCGGTCGGGGAAGAACAGGCGATGCGCCTGGCGTCGACCCCCGAGGCGATTTGCGAAGCCGGCTTCTACCTGGGGGCTCGGGCCTGGACCCGGGGCGACAATGAAATGGCCCTTGATCTCCTGAACCGGGCAATCGAATCAAAAGTCACGCTGTATATGGAATACAGCATGGCAAAGATCCTCTACGGGCGGATACTGGAGGCGCAGCAGAACGCGCGGCTCCTCCCCGATACCGTCGGCGGCGAACCGGTGGTTCCCAATATCGACGAAATGTTCCTGCCGCTGGATAATTGATTGATCCCGGGAACGGTTCAGCTATAATGTATTCTCAACTTTAATCGAAAAAAGCGCGGGCCATATTCAGCCGGCCCGGTTTGGGGAACGACGTGGAAGCTTCAGAAGCCGATTCCGGATTCAGCCATTTTCGCACCACCGCATGGTCGGTGGTGTTGGGCGCGCAGAACGCCGAAGGCGGCCGCGACGACCGCGAGAAATGCCTGTCCTATTTGTGCCGCAACTATTGGAAGCCGGTGTATTACTATATCCGCCGGCGCGGGCTGCAGCACGACGACGCCATCGACATGACGCAGGAATATTTCGCCACCTTTTTGGAAAAGGATTTTGTCGCCATCGCCGACCGCGAGCGCGGTCGTTTCCGAACCTTCGTCCTGGTGACGGCCAACCGTTTCCTCTCCAAACAACTCGCCCGCAAGGCGCGGAAGGAAGCGGCGCTGTCCTTGAACTTCATCACCTCCGACGGCGAAGGGCGGGAAATCTACCTGCCCGAACTCGCCACCGGCGAGACGGCGGAAGACGACTTCAACCGCCGCTGGGCCTTGTCGATTCTCGAGGGGACGCTGGAACGGATGCGGCAGGAATGCAAGGACGGGCGGCGGCATCTCTACTACCTGGCGTTCCGACGCTATATCGAATCGTCAGCCGACATGCAACCGCCCAGCTATCGTGAAATTGGCACTGAACTCGGCGTGTCGGAAATCGACATCACCAATTTCCTGCATCGCGGCAGGAACATTTTCCACAAACTGCTCCGCAGTGAAATCCGGGAACTGGTTTCCACCGATGCGGAAATCGACCAGGAGATCGAGGCGCTGAAGGATTATTTGCGGCGCTAAGATCGAACCGCATTCCCCGTAGCGGGCGACATGGCATGGATTCCGGCCGAACCGCCCGTTTACCGCCCGGGTGGGTGTATGCACGCCGGAATGACGGGTGGGGTGGGTGCCACTCCGGCGTCTCGTTATGCCTTTCCCGATGACCCCAACATATCCATCCAGCGGGCGATGACCAGACGCGTTTGGTCGGTCGCCTTTTTCTTGGCGGCAACCCACCAGGTTTTGCCCTCGGTCATGGTGTCGACGTAGGAGGTGGTGAACGCCTTGGCGATTTCGCTGGCGACGTTGACCTTGGCGATGCCCAGGCCGACCGCTTTGACGAGCTGGTCCTCGGGCGTGCCTGAACCGCCGTGCAGGACGAGCGGGACAGGGACGGCGTCGCGGATCTGTTCGAGCCGCTCGAAATCGAGGGTCGGCGCCTGGGTGTAGAGGCCGTGGGCATTGCCGATGGAGACGGCGAGAAAATCGCAGCCGGTGCGTTCGACAAACTCGGCCGCGTGGGCGGGGTTGGTGTGCTCGGGCTGGAAGCCGTCGGCCGACTCGTGGGTGACGGTGTCGACCCGGGTCAGGGAACCGAGTTCGGCTTCGACCGGCACGCCGCGCGCGTGGGCATACTTCACCACCTCGGCGGTCAGGGCGATGTTTTCGTCAAAATCCTTTTTCGACCCGTCGATCATGACGGAACTGAAGCCGGCTTCGATTGCTTCGACGACCTGCTCCATGGTGGCGGCGTGGTCGAGATGCAGACAGAGATTCGCGCCGTAGAGGTCGGCCATGGTTCTGGCGACAGCGGCGGCGGCCTTGGCCCCGAGGAGCCCGTATTCGGACGGCGCGCAAATGGTGAGGAGCGGCGACTTCTTTTCGAGACCGGTTTCGATAATGGCCTGGAAGGTCTCGGCGTTGAAACCGTCGAACCCGCCCACGGCGTAGCCGCCGGCATAGGCGTCGGCCAGCATTTCCTTCATACCGATAAGTGGCATTGCTATTCCCTTTCAGAAACGGCCGGCTCGACAGCCGGCACGGCCCCTACACTACGTCATGTCGCGATGCGGCGCAACAGGCGACCTTCGGCCGGAAGGGACTGCACATTTCAACAGGCCGCCTGGTAATCTATTTTTCCCATGTCAATGAGCATGACTTGTGCGGAATTCAATCCGCCCGGCCATCCCGAAGGGTAAGGGAACGGAGCCCTGTCTTCCTCCGGGAGCCGGTCGCGTGCGGGAGTACCCTCCTCCCACGGCCGACCCGGCGGCGCACCCGGCCGGGTCGGTAACAAGTCCGGCGGTGCGGTTGGGTGGACGCATAATTCGGGTAACCGGAACACCCGCCGCCGTGGTTGCGGCGGGCCGTTGTGTAATGGCGTGCGGGTCCAGGACCGGTAGGCGTTCGGCCCGCGACGGTATTTCCATTTCCGGCGCGGCATGCGGACACGCGGCATCGCGTTGTATTCGCGCTGCAATGCGTCCCGGGCCACGACAAACCAGTGGTCCCTGATAACGCCGCGCCAATAGAGGCCTTGAGCACCTGGAGGCGGAGCGACCCACTCGGGGTGGAAGAACAGTTTCCTGGTTTCCTGAGTCATAAAAGGACTGTCCTCCAACGCCATTGCCAATGCCTTGTGGCGCACCTCCTGCATTGTCGGGGTGCGGACCGGGAAGTACCGATCGTGCCGCTTTTGCGGAGTGGGTTTGACCCTTTGTTGGCGTGATGCAAGAGCTGGGACATGCTTTGGGAACATGATCATGTCCCGGGCTATCCGGGTGAAAAAGCTCTGGAGTATCCTCCGCC
>JAJPXZ010000064.1 GCA_021205245.1 Planctomycetaceae bacterium | reverse complement strand
ATACTAATATATGAGACGAGCAAATCGCTTTTCGCCGAAACTATAACGCCAGTAGGATATTAAGGAGATATTCCGGGAAGCGAATGGAGGGGCGGCGCAGACTTGATGAAATGACCAAACGCGGTTACGATGGACTAAGAAGCCCTCATCCTGGTGCGGGCTTTTTCAGTGGTATAGTGGTGGGGAGGTCCAGAATCGAACCTTAGGACGCGGCATGAAAGAGAAAAAGGTCTCGTGGTTGGAGCTTTTCTTCGACCTTGTTTTTGTAACCACCGTTTCCCTTATTACCAGGATTCTCGTCAACGCCGACCACCACCCCGATCAGGTGCATTTGTACTTCGGCGAATTCCTGCTCACGGTGTTCCCCATGTTTTGGCTGTGGGCGGGCCAGACCATGTTCTTCAACCGCTACAGCGACGAAATCAGCCATCCGACCATTTTCATGCTCTTGCAGATGTTTTGCCTTATCCTCATGACGGTGCACATCACGTTTGATTTCGACAATACCACCTACCATATTTTCCTTATCAGTTACCTGGGCTTCCGGGCGCTTACCATTATGCAATACGTCTTGGCGGGGAGACGCCGCCTGGACGACGCCAGGTGCCGCACAGCCAGTGTGTTGTCACGCCTGTTCACGGCTGGGGCCATTATTACCGCTTCGTCCATTTTTTTCAGCGGCTCGTGGCGATATACCATAATGTATGCAGGCATCTTCGCCGACATTGTATCGCCGTTGTTCTTTCGACGAAGTCTCAAGTATACACCGGTCAATCTGCCCCACCTGAGCGAACGGCTGGGATCGTTCGTCCTGATCGCGTTCGGGGAAAGCCTCGTTTCCATTACCAACATCTTGTCCGAGAGCGGCGACAGTTATTACGCAATGGCATTTGCCGCCGCGTCATTTCTGCTTATCAGCCTAATGTGGACCTCGTATTTCCATGACTTTGAAAATACCCTGGACAGGCATGTGGAGACCAACGGTCAGCTGATCCTCTACAGCCATTTTCTTATTTTGGCGGCGATCATGATTCTGGCGGCAAACCTGCACCTCCTCTTTGCCGATGAGCTCCCGCGCCATACCTTAATCGATTTTCTTTTCGGCTCCGCCGCTGTGTTTTTTGTGCTCAAGCATGGCGTATTTTACCACCATCGGCAAAGCGGCCTTGACCCGGGCGTCAAAAAAGCGGCGGTTATTCTCGCGTTTATGCTGGTGCTGTACTCGGTCGACGTTCTACTTGCACCGCCTATTATTGTAAGCGTTTTCCTGCTCTCGCTGTGCTTTGCGATGGAAGTCACCGGGCCACGGGTTTTCCACTTCAGAGAAAAGATGGCGGCGTAAGCACCATTCGCACACCACCCATACTGGTGATGTGACAAACCACTGGCGCGCTGATCCCGCGCCAGTGGTCTATGAGTGTTTCAGCACCATAAGTCCCTACAATTTTACTTCATCCACGATGCCTTGTTCTCGGACAGCACTCCGTCCTCCATCGTGGCCTGGACCAGGCTGTCTTTCTTGGCCTGAATGCAGATGTAGAGGAGATCCTCATCCGCCTTGATGGCGCGCACGCCTTGCGGGGCAACGCGTATCATCGAGCCTTCCTGGATGGGGAACTCTTCTCCGTCCACATGGAACACTCCCTTGCCCCGCATGATCATGTACAGCTCCTCATTCTGCTTGTGCGCATGTAAAAAAGCAGAAGATTTTCCCGCTTTAACGCCGTTAATCGACACTTCGCAACCAGACAACCCCAGTTGCTCACCCAGCATGACCCGGCCCTTCATGCCGTTGATTTCCTTGTCGGCCAAATCCGCAAAACTCCCCACCTCACAAACAGAGTAATTCTTTTCCGTGGTAGCCATAGTATCTCCTTGCGAAAGAATATGTAACCGTTTTGGTTACACCGAATCCTAAAAAAAGTCCGTTGCCCCTTCCCCCATTCGCTCCAATCACCCCCTGCCCTTGCCGTGACGACCGTTCCGAAGCCGCATGGACTCGACCACATCCAGCAGAGTAAAGGACGCGAGCTCCGTCTCCAAGGCCGATTGCGCGCTCTGGAGCGGCGTGGCTAGGGCGTCGGCTATAGTCGCACCCACCGGGCAATCGGGATGAGGATTGGGGTGAAAGTCGAAAAGGATCTCCTTGCCGGAGCGGACCGCGTCGTAAATTTCTTGCAGGGTGATAGTACCCGGTTCCCGGCATAAGGTCGATCCCTTGCCGCCAGGCTTCGTCTCCACCATGCCGTGGCGCTTCAACCGGGCGAGAATGCGCCGAACCACGACCGGATTGGTGCCGACGCTGGCGGCAATTTTCTCCGACGGCACCGGGCCGTCGGCAAAATAGGACAGGACAGCCAGAATGTGCACTGCAACCGGAAATTGAGTATTGATTCGCATACGCTCGCCTTCTACTGTAACTATTATAGTTACACATTCGCCTTTAGTCAACGTATATTTTTTATGAGGTACGATTTATTCACCATTGTGAACATTTAGTGTGCTCACAGGCCCTTCTTGTTTTGTAGAAGAAGGATGGTTGGATAATGGGGAATGGTGAAGCGCTCTGGCGCGTCGGACTCAAGCATGGCCCAATGCTCTTCTTCAAAGGCCCTTAGTTCATCACCAGCCAGCGACGCCCCGACGCCACGGCAGGCCCGTATTCGTCCATGCCATGATTCCCGCGTAAATTCAAGGTCCACCGCAAATGCCTCACCATGGGTAAAGACAAAAGGACCTGCCGCAGCCCAGTCCGGCGCTACGGCAGGGAAGCGTTGCATTCCGCCCCCTGACCATTGCGGGTTGTGACGGAGGACGATACGCTCGCTCGCGGCGGCTATGGCGCTCTCGTCCGGCAGCCAGTTCATCGCGACGATGGCGAGAACCGCACCGCTCTTCATCACCTCTGAAAGCACAGGCAACAGTCGCGGTTTATCAAAATAAATAAAGCATTGACAGGCGGTCGCGGCATCAAATGTATCGGCCGGAAAAGACATTTCCTCGGCCGGGGTAGCAAAGTAGTTTATATCCATCCCGCTTTCCGCAGCCAGACGCCGCGCCGCAATGATCTGTTGTTCCGAGATATCGATGCCTGTGAACCGGGCACCGTGGTGATACATGTTCCTGGGCAGAACCCCGGTTCCAGTACCGAGGTCGAGTACTCGTTGGCCGCGCGTCCCTATACCAAGCGCGATAAGCCGGTCGTACAGGACGGGGGGATAGATGTCCCGGTATTTGGCATAATCGCCAGAAGTCCTGCCCCAATCGAAAGGGCGGCCAATATCTATGTCAGGATTCCGCATAAAAGATACTCCATGCCGAGTAGGGCGATTCACGTATTACGAATAGAGCGAAGCGAACTCTTGTCGTCTCGCCGGTTCCGAGTACCATCATAAGCTAAGGAAGACTGGATGCGCAACAACCCGCCAACGACTGGAGAATTGATGAAAGCAATTCACCATTATTACGCCATGTTTTTTACGAGGTCGTCTATAATAAGCCCGAATAGCAGCGCACCCCGCTAGGGCCAAGGTAGGAAATGCATTTTTTATTCCTATTCCTTTGAAAAATCAGGAGGCAATGGTATGGACGAACATGTTTGCCAAAGCTGCGGAATGAATATGAAATCCCTGGCGGATTGTGGCACAAATCCGGATAAGACATCCAACTCGGAGTATTGTCAGTATTGCTATCAAAACGGAGCATTTACCCGTGACGTCACCGTGGACGAGATGGTGGAGACCAATCTCGAATACCTTGATCATTGGAACGAGGAAACAGGCAATAGCTTCACCGTCGACCAGGCACGTCCGCTTCTCCGGGAGTTTTTAACCACATTGAAGCGATGGAATCAATAACGTCGTCCGGTCATTCATATTGGGCAGATTGCAGAACGGTTTCGTAAAAATCCCTAATCCGTCCCAAAAAAATCCGCCAGCGATCTGAAGCCTAACCATGACGATATGTGCACGGCCAATATAACATCTGGACAAAAAGTCCGTCAGGCCGACACTGGAGAAAACGGGGCGAGGGAAAAATCTCCAGGACAAAGGAAATCCATTGGTCATAAAGCGAACGATTACATTCATGACAGCGGCGCTGGCTCTGTCCATGTGGTCCGCCGGAGCCGGCGAAGAGGTGCTGTACCAGCCCCCGCTCCCCGCGCCAGCGGTGATAAACGCTGATCCATTTGCCGAACTGCTGCAAACCTACCCGTCCGAGATCATTAAAACCGGGCCATCCTGTTCGGTCGTCAAAATTCAGCTCCCACCCGGAGTCAATCCAGACGACATTCCATTTTAGAGTCGCTTGCTAAGTCCTCTTGCTCAATGTCTGGCGCACTCACATATTAATGAGCGGCGACCAAAGATGGCCGTAACAGCACCATTGTCACTCTCGATTCGGCGGTCTGGTACCTTCCCGGAGCAGGTCTCTAATCCCTGACCATGATGCTGAACGAAATCAACGTCGCCTTATAATACACGCCACCGGACCTCCCCCGCGCGAGCCGAGAGTTACAGGTCATTTATGGGGGAGGGATCCGGTCGACAACGCCTGTATTGGACAAGTAGAGTAATTAATTTATCCGTTCGTGCCTATCCACCTCCCCGAAGCTTTCTGCTACACCATGAACAATACAATCATCAATAACTAAGGCGACACCCGGTAGTCTATACCAACAATAGATACAAAAATTATCTCATTTAAACGAGTATATCGCCCCGCCACCGTAATTTTTGGGTTAAGTTGACTACACCATAACCTTCACATTGGACACACATGGACAAGCATCGCTACTTCGCCAACCCTTTAAAACAATGATGGATATAGTATTTAAGCATCGATAATTTAGGACCTGAAATCGGAATAACGTCCATCCACGATAAATGAATAGTCGGAATTGTAAAATTTCCGGTTGTTTTCGAGCATTCCCACTGTAAACTACATCAATCCTCGTGACCTAAAATGTCTATACTGTCGCCGCATTCTACCCACGCGCTGTCCAGTGGATGGTGTATTATCATGGAGACCCGGTATGAAATCCCTCTCGTTTAAATGGCGGATAATTCTGCCCATCTCCTGTATTCTCCTCTTGGGGATCTCGCTGATCATTGTCGTCATTGCCCGCAATTACTCGGCGACAGCCACCAGCCTGACCGAGGACAACCTCGAATCCCTCTCCTACCGTTACGCAAACGGTCTCAAGGCAGACATGGAGATGTCTTTTGGCGGGATCAGCTCCCTCGCCGCGACTTTGGAGAGCCTCGCCGGCACCGACCGCGCCGACCGCGACCAGGTCAACGAGATGATCACCAACATCAATAACGCCAACGAGCGGATGTTCGCCGTGTGGGCCATTTTCGAACCAGACGCCTTTGACGGCCGCGATGAAGAATTCAAGAATGTCGCCCCCTACAATGACGGCACCGGCCGCTACGTTCCCTATGTATACAATATTAATGGCCGGACCGGCATCGAACCGGCCGGCGGCTACGATACGCCCGGTCAAGCCAATTATTACACCCTCTCCCGCGACTTGGGCAGGCAGAACATCATTGCGCCCTACAACTACGAAGTCGCCGGCACCACCGCCCTCATCACCACCGCCGCGGTCCCAATGACCAAGAACAATCGCACCATTGGCGTTGTCGCCGGCGATCTGATGATCGATCCGATTGCGGCCATGGTCGGCTCAATTACGATCTTTGACAGCGGCTATGCCTTCCTCCTTGACCAGGACGGCAACATCGTCTCCCACCCCAGCCGCAACCTGGTCATGAAGTCAATCTTCGACAACGTCAACCCGGCAGTAGCCGAGGCGATAAAAAATTCCGCCCGGACCGGCAATCCCGATATCCAAAAAAATTTCTCGCTTGTCACCGGCCAGTATGTCATCCTCGCCATCTGCCCGTTCGAAATTGCCGGCACTGGCCAGCGCTGGCAGATGGTCTTGGCGGTTCCGGAAAGCGAAGCGCTCGCGCCTGTCTACCGTGGCGTCACCATCATCGTCGTTGCCGGGGCGATTATGATTCTGGTGTGTATTGGCGTCCTGGCAATTCTGGTCGGCCGCACCACCCGCGTCCTCACGGATATTTCGACCAACACCACCGCCGCTTCCGAGACGGTCGCCACCACCGCCGCAGCCATTGCCGATGCCAGCTCCTCCTTGGCCGACGGCGCCAGCAGCCAGGCGTCAGCTCTTGAGGAGATTTCTTCCTCCCTCGAGGAAATGGCCTCCATGACCAGGCAGAACGCCGACAACGCCGGCCAGACGGACCAGACCACCCGCGAAAACGCGAAAAACATTTCTGATGGCGCGCACGCTGTCGCCGACATGACATCCGCCATGAACGAGATCAGCGAGTCGGCCGGCCAAATCAGTCAGATCATTAAAACCATCCAGGACATCGCCTTCCAGACCAACCTGCTCGCCCTCAACGCCGCGGTCGAAGCGGCCCGCGCCGGCGAGGCAGGCAAGGGCTTTGCGGTCGTCGCCGACGAGGTCCGCAACCTTGCCCAGCGCACCGCCACCTCGGCCAGCGAGACAACCAGCCTTATCGGCAGCACTGTCGACCGCGTCCATAACGGCACCGCCATCGCCGACCGGCTCAAGCAGTGCTTCGAGGACATCCAAACCGGTTCGCGGGAAGTCGGCCGATTGATTTCCGAAATCACCGCCGCCACCAACGAACAGGCCCTCGGCGTCGATCAAATCAACACCGCTGTCGCCCAGCTCGACAAGGCGACCCAGAACAACGCCTCGAATGCGGAAGATACCGCCCGATCCTCCGAGGAACTCAACCTTCAGTCCGAGCGCCTCAATTCCCTGGTCGAACGGCTGTCGACCCTGGTCGAAGGTGAAGGCAAGAACGGGAAAAACGGTCGGACCGCCCTGCCGTCATCTCCCAAACGCAACCAGAAGTTATTACCCATGAATTAAGCGACACGCTCCAATCTCCAAAAAGACACGCCGCCCGCAATCACAGCGGGCGGCGTGTTTTTTTAGGCCATTCAATAGGACTTGAAGCGCTCTCTAAAACCGGTTCACCCAGGCGGCGAACTCGTCCGCCACCTTTTTCAAGAACTGCCGCCCGCGTTCCTCGACAATCCGGCCCTCTTCATTAATCATCGCGGTGACGTTCCCCACATACGCCTCCGGCTGTTGCATCATGAACACGTTCAGGAACGACAACGACTGCCTGGTGATATGATTAGCGCCAAAGCCGCCAATGCCGCCCGGCGACACGCTCACCAACCCGCCCGGTTTGCCGCTCCACACGTTTTCGCCCGGGGGGCGCGACGCGATGTCCAGAGCGTTTTTCAACAACGCCGGTATCGACCGGTTATGTTCCGGCGTGACGAACAGGTAACCGTTCATCGAGGCGATTTCCTTCCGGTAGGAGACATAGCGTTCCGGCGTTGCGCCTTCGTCGTCGTAGTCCTGGTTATAGAGAGGCAAATCGGCGATTTGGATGTGGCGCATGTCGAAGGAATCGGGCATGAGTTCAATTATGGTATCAGCCACGATCTTTGTAAACGACCCGGTACGCGCGCTGCCGACGACAACGCCTATCACTTTTTTAGCCATTGGAATTCCTCCAATAAAAGTCCCTGCCGCCCTCTAGTAATCTTACCCGGACCGGCTGGCACTTGCCATCACTATAAAAAAGCGTGCGCTGAATTGCGGTTTTCGCTTCCATCCGCCCCGCCGCATCGGTACCATACCGAACGCATGAAAAAGCCACTATCCTTGCCCACAATCGACGACCGCGCCTTTGCCCAGGCGCTTACCGCATGGTATGCCGACGCCAAACGGCCCTTGCCGTTTCGCGAGGCTCATGATCCATACAGCATCTGGATTTCCGAAATAATGCTCCAGCAGACCCAGATGGAGCGTGGCGTCGCCTACTACCTTCGCTGGGTCGAGCGCTTCCCCGACGTCGTCGCCGTCGCCAGCGCCGACGAGGACACCATTCTCGCAGCCTGGGAAGGCCTCGGCTACTATTCCCGCGCCCGCAACCTCCACGCCGCCGCGAAGCGAATCGTCTCCCAATACAACGGCGTCTTTCCAAACGATCCCGATGCCATCCGCGCCCTTCCCGGCGTGGGCGAATACACTGCCGGCGCCATCGCCTCCATTGCCTTCGACCTGCCGGTCCCCGCTGTCGACGCCAATGTACTGCGAATATTTTCGCGTCTGTTCGATATCGAGGTGCCAGTGGCAGATCGGCGCGTCAGGGATGCCGTCACCGCAGCGGTCCGGCGAGGACTGGAGCACGCCCAGCCCCGCATCTTTAACCAGGCCCTGATGGAATTGGGGGCGCTTGTCTGCGGCAAAGCGCCACGCTGCGACGGCTGTCCCGTCAGTTCGTTCTGCCTGTCCCGTGAGCGCGGCACAGTCGCGGAGCGCCCCGCCGGCAGGGTCAAGGCGGTTTACCGGGATGTGGAGACGGCGGCCGGCGTCATCCTTCGGGGCGGACGGGTGCTGGTCCACAAACGCCCGCCCGGCGGGGTTTGGCCCGGACTGTGGGAATTTCCCGGCGGCATCGTGCCGGACGGCGAGACGCCGGAGGCGGCGCTGGTCCGCATCGTGCGCGAACTGTACGGCATGAATGTGGAACGGGGCGAAAAGATTGGCGTCTTCCACCACGGTTACACCACGAATCGGGTCACCATGCACGGTTACTACTGCCGCGTCGCCGCGTCCGGTTCCGCCCTCGGCGAAGCGCCGGAGGGAGCCTGGATGACGCCGACCGAGGTATCCGGCCTCGCCTTCGCCTCCGGCCACCGCAAGCTTCTCGAACAGTTGGGGTGGAAATAGAAAGAGGCTTAACCGCCGTCGCCGCCCAGGTTCCGAAAGGGCTCGCGTTTTTTCAGAAAATCGGCGATACTGTCGGCTCATTGCAGCGAGCACACTCACCATTACGCCGAAAGGAAAACAGCCATGGAAAAAACCCTCGTCATTCTCAAGCCCGATTGCGTCGCCCGCCACCTGGTCGGCCGCGTCCTGGCCCGCTTCGAAGAAAAGGGCCTGGTCATCGCCGGCATGCGGATGGAAATGATCGCCCGCGAGACAGCGGAAAAGCATTATGCCGAGCATAACGGCAAGCCCTTCTACCCCGGTCTGGTGAACTTCATCACCTCCGGCCCGGTGGTGGTGATGGCCCTCGCCGGCGTCGAGGCGGTGTCGGTGGTGCGCAAGATGATCGGCGCCACTTCCGGCCGCGCCGCCGAGCCGGGCAGCATCCGTGGCGACTACGGCCTGTCCAAAGGCTTCAACCTCGTTCACGCCTCCGACTCGGTCGAATCGGCCGAACGCGAACTGGCCCTGTTCTTCGGCGACGGCAAGTTCATGCCCGAAGCCGACCAGGCCAGCCTGCGCTGGAACTACGAGTTCGAAAACGGCAAAGCTAACTAAGATAATCCTATTAGTAAGCTCGTGCCATCTCCCCCCACACGTCACCCCGGCGTCCGGACCTTGAATCTGCGTGATAAGCGGGGGGTGCGGCGGGGGTCCAGGGGTAAAGCAATTGATGGCACCTAAATAACGCGGTTTGGTGTTGCTTAAGTATGTCTACCTTGATGTGGCGACGCGCGCGCGTCGCCACTTGTTATTTGAAACGTTGATTCTGTTCGGTTTCCCCATCAAAACGGGAACAACCACGGCAGCACCAGCACCATCACCACCCCCATGCAAAGCTGCAACGGCAAACCGATCTTGGCATAATCCATAAATGTATACCGCCCCGCCGACATGACGAGTGCATTGGATGGCGTCGAAAACGGGCTGGCGAAGCACATCGACGACGCGGTCGCGACGGCGAAGAGGAACGGCAACGGGCTATAACCCATGCCGAGCGCCACCTGCATCGCCACCGGTCCCACCAGCAGCGCCACCGGTGTTGTCGAAATGAAGATGTTCATAATCGAGGCCACGGCGTAAATCGCCGCCAACGCCACCCGTGGTCCATAATCGGCCGATAGCTTCACCATATTCTCGCTGACAATGCCGACCACGCCGGTCTTTTCCATCGCCGTCGCCATAGGGAGCAAACAGGCGATCAGGACCAACGTCTCCCAGTTGATGCCCGAATACACCTCGTCCATGTTTTTAAACAACCCGCCAAACACCAGCACCGTCGCCGCCAGCATCACCGCCACAACGGTCGGCACCAGGTTCAGGGCCATCGCCAGGATCATGAGAACCAGGACCAAAGCCACCATGGGGATTTTCTCGACCATCCCGAGTCCCGGTTTCGGCCTGCCGACAACAACCCAGTTCATGTCGGCCGCATCGCCAAGGCGATCCAAATCGCCCCACGCGCCCTGCACCAACAAGGCGTCCCCCGACTGCATGGTCTGGTCCTTTATGGCATCGATAAGGTATTGGTTGCCGCGCTGGATGCCGAGGACGGTTATGCCGTATTGTGCGCGCAGGTTGGAATCGGCAACGGTACGTTTGACGAGCCGCGACGACGACATCAGCACCAGTTCGCAGATGCCGCCCGATCCGAGACGGAACATCTCCCGGCCTTCGCCGCCGGTGTAGTGGCTCTCCACCTCCACCCGTCCGGCATCGACCATGGCCTGGACGCCGGTTGGCGAGCCAAGGACGCGGACATAGTCGCCCGGTTCCAGCCGCACGCCCGGACCGGCGGCAAAGGACAGGTTTTTCGGCTGGAACAGCCCCTTGTGCTCGGCCGGACGCCACACCTCCTGCACCAGGACGCCGTATTTCTCAGGCAGGCGCAAATCTTCCAGGGATTGCCCGGCGAGGTCCGATCCCTCGGTCAGGTGTAAGACATACGTGCTTTCGGCAAGGTGGTATTTATTCACCAGATCTTTATGGGTCACACCCCGACGGACGCTCTGCGATCCGCTCTGCTTGCGGCGGGAGAGGTAGTAGGAGGTCGCGGGCGCGAGGACGAGCATGCCGAATATAAAACAGACGACGCCCACCGGAAAAA
This sequence comes from Planctomycetaceae bacterium, assembly GCA_021205245.1. Classification (GTDB taxonomy): domain Bacteria; phylum Planctomycetota; class SZUA-567; order SZUA-567; family SZUA-567; genus JAJBSZ01. The sequence goes on along the minus strand of JAJPXZ010000064.1, from coordinate 15,246 downwards.
AGGAAAACAATTGCAACGACGGAAAGCCCGCCCTGACGTAGAGGGCGTTCACCACCATGTTGGGCGAGTTGCCGATCAGGGTAAACATGCCGCCGATGGACGACATGAACGCCAGCGGCATCAGGAAGCGGCTCGGGCTTTCGTCAATGGACATGGCCAGCGACACGACGATGGGCATCATGATGGCGACGGTACCGGTGTTGGAGACGAGCGAGCCGATTACCGCCGCCAGAAGCATAATCATCATAAAAAGGACATGCACGCGTTTTCCGGCAATGCCGAGGATGCGCTGCGATACAACTGCCGCCAGACCGCTGCGGACAATGGCGCCGCTGATAATGAACATGCCGGCCGTGGTGAAGATTATCGGGTTTGAAAAACCGGTGAACGCTTCCGATGTATCCAGCACGCCCAGGACCAACAGGGCCAGGAGCGCGCACAGGGCAACGAGGTCGGTGCGAATCTTCCCCATGACAAAGAACACCACCGCGACCGCGAGGATGCCCAGGGTATACATCATGTGAAGTGAATCGGGAGCGTGTTCCAAAGTGAGCATCCTTTATGATAAATATCCCAAACGGGAGTCTTTGTAACCACCGGAAATACCTGTGGCAGAACAAACGCCCTGTCCTCCCCCAGCTTCAACCAGGGGTCTCGACAACGGCGAAAAAAGGATTCACCAGCCATGTGAAATCCAGACAAGAGAGCCTAGCACGAAGATTCCACACAGTGAATTGTCCAACCCGACGTTCCCGGTTCAAACAAAAACTGCGGACCACGTCATCGTTCGTCTGCCAGCGGCGCGTACTCGGCCTCGGCGGCGCGGAGCAGGTCGTCCGGCGCGAGCAGGAGCTGCAGCCCCCGCACACCGGCGCTGATGTGGATGCGGTCCAGGAGGATGGCGCTTTCATCAATATAGGTGGGAAAATGCTTCTTCATGCCGAGCGGCGAACAGCCGCCCCGCACATAGCCGGTTGTCGGTTGTAGGTCACGGAGAGGCAGCATGGAGCAACTCTTATTGCCGGAGGCTCGGGCGGCGGCTTTGAGATCCAGCTCCTTCCCGCCCGGCACAACGCAGACGAAGTGGCCGCTCCGGTCGCCCTTCAGGACCAGCGTCTTAAAGATGCGGTCGGGGTCGATGCCGAGTTCACGCGCCAAGTGTTCCGCCCCGAGGTCGGATTCGTCGACCCGGTATGGCACCAGCGTATAGTCGATATGGAGGCGGTCCAGGATACGAGCCGCGTTGGTTTTTTGTGTTTTTGCCATAGTGAACGCATTATATGCAGCGACTGGACAGGAATCACCCTAAAAACACGTTGACAAAAATACGGTCATGCGGTAATTTTTATAATTGTACGTATCTGACACTCTCCGCAGCGACTAGCTACCTATTGCCCGATGCCACCATCTCGAACCCGACGACTAGCGCGAGCCATTTTTTTGTAAATCTAAATTGTGCTCGGACACAGCCAGCAAATCTACTCAAATTCGCACACAGTGTGCATGCGTGGAACGTTTCGGTTTTTCAGATAGGAGAAAACTATGCGGAAAATGACCATGTTGGCTTTGGCGGGGCTGCTTGTCTTGACGTCCTTCGCCCAGGCGGGCGAACGGTACAAGATCGCCCTTGTCTGCAAGGCGATGGACAGCGAGTTCTGGCAGGACGTCAGGAATGGCGGCCAGGCTGCGGCCGACAAGGCCGGCAACATCGATTTGGTTGTAATGGCCCCGGACCGCGAAGTCAATGTCCAGCAGCAGGTGCAGTTGGTTGAAGATTTGATCATTCAGGGCGTTGACGGCATCGCCATCGCTCCCTGCGGCGCGCAGGAACTGATGCCTGTCATGGACAACGCGACCGACGAAGGCATTCCGGTCATCCTCGTTGACACAGACGCCCCCTGGGACCGCAAGATCGCTTACGTCGGCACCAACAACTACGCAGGCGGCAAGATGGCGGGCGAATTCATCGCCAAGGATCTGAACGGCAAGGGTACGGTCGCGCTCATCACCGGCATCATGGGCCACCAGACCCACATCGACCGCGTCACCGGTTGTGAAGACGTGTTCAAGGACTACCCGGGCATCAAAGTTGTCGCCAAGCAGCCGGCCAATTCCGAACGCGCCCTGGCGATGACGACGATGGAAAACATCCTCACCTCCAACCCCGACCTCGATTATGTCTTCGTCACCAATTCGCCCATGACCCTCGGCACCTATGAAGCGGTTCAGGCCGACAAGTCGGACTGCAAGATCATCGGCTTTGACGCCGACACCGAAATTTTCCCCCATATCCGCGATGGCGGCATAACCGGCATCATCGCGCAGGGTCCCTACGACATGGGCCGTCTCGGCGTCGAATCGGTCGCCAAGGTCCTGGCCGGCGAATCGATTTCCAAGGTTGTCGACGTCCCCACCGTTCTCATCACCAAGGACAACGTGGCCGAATACATCAAGTAAAGGATTTTTGGAGATTCTGTGAACAAAGGAGTTGAACGCTGAAGGCAGCCAACCACTATGGTTCACGAGGATTCAAAAAAATACATTTAGTAAAACGAACCAGTCATAACACCAACGGGAACGGCCGCCGCGGCCGTTCCCGTTTTTTGTATTTCCAAAAGGCGCGGTGCTTTTGGGTTCCGGAGCGAAAAAGCACATACTCCTGCTCCGGCCGACCCAGGCGCACTTCAGCGGTTCATAAACTCGTGCACGTTTTCCTTGGTTATCAACGCCAGCGGCACCCAAATAACCGGCTCCGAGCTCTCGCCCTGGACCAGCTTGTGCGCCAATTCCACTGCGCCGCGCCCCTGCCCAATCGCATCCTGCAGGACGCTGACGGTGAGGGTACCGTTCTGAATGGCCTGCAAGGCGTCGGGCGTGCCGTCGATACCGGCGGTGAAGACATGTCCCATACCGGCGGAGCGCAAGGCATGGCTCGCGCCAAGGGCCATTTCATCGTTATTGGCGATGACGGCGGAAATCTGATCGCCATAGGCGGTAATCCAGTTTTCCATAACCGATACCGCCTGGTCGCGCTGCCACAGGCCGGTCTCCTGGGAAAGGATTTGGATGTCGGGGTACTGCTGCTCCACCACTTCGACCACGCCATCGGTGCGGGAATAGGTGGCTTCGTTGGTCAGTAAACCCATGAGAACGCAAATAGCTCCCTTGCCGCCCATACGTTCGCCGATGTACTCCATCTGCATAATGCCGCCCTCTTTGGTGGGCGAACCGACATAGTAGGCGCCTTCAGGCACGTTGCCGTCGGAGAAGGGATCGAGGTTCAGATAAATGATGGGGATACCCGCTTCCTGAGCTGCCTCGGTCATGGGACCGACGGCACTGGTATCGTTGGGAATAACGATAAGCGCTTGAACGCCGTCGTTAATCATGTTGCGGACGCCGTCCTGTTGGCGCACCGAATCCAGCATGGCATCCATAACGGCAAGCTCAATGCCGTTCTTGGCTGCGTACTCGTTGGCCGCATCCAGCATAAAAGTATGGAAGGTATCGTTAAAATTATTGTCGCAGTAGCCAATCTTGATGTTCTCGCCCGCTCCGGCCAGGGAAACGACGGAAGCGACGAGAAATAACGCCAAACCCAACATCCGTGCCTTCATGTGTAGAACCTTTCGTCAAAGAAATAAATCCGTATCCAGCCAACAGTTTGGCGGAAGTCGTATTCGATGGTGGTCGAGAAGCAAACCCCGGCTTCAAAGCTGAGGCGATACGGTGTGAAAGACCTCTCATATTCACTTCTGTATAATAATGCACGATTCAGTTATTGTCAAATTGATTCTAACTAATTAACGCAACATTGTTATACTTATTGAATTTTCCACATATTGTTATTTACCAATAGGTAACATAATAGAAATATCGTTTAATTAAATATATTTCTCAAATTTCGCTGTCACTGATTCAGCGTAATGTCTACACTGACAGTAACCAAAGAATCCGTTTTGCTTTACCTGCCGCGCATGACCTCGTTTTCCTCCTTAAGGTTCAACCGGTTACATAAGTAAAGGGTGCCGTCCAAAGACGACACCCCGTTTCTATCCCCAATAATCAAAGCACAACCATCACGGCGACATGATCTCCCCGCCGGTCAGGTTGATCGCCTGCCCCGTCATATACGACGACGCGTCGGACGCGAGGAAGGTGGCGAGATTGGCGATGTCTTTGACGTCGCAGCCGCGCCCGAGCGGAACGCGTTTGCGATACCGTTCCAGCACCTGTTCCGGCGTCTCGTTGTATTTTTTCGCATACTGGACCGCGAGGTCTTTCCACAGCGGCGTGTCGAGGGCGTTACCCGGGCAGATGCAGTTGATGCGGATGCCGAGCGGAGCCAAATCGAGGGCAACGCACTGGACCAATCCCACCACGCCAAATTTGCTGGCGCAGTAAGCGTGGTTCCACAATCCGCCCCGCTTGGCGCTGCGGGACGAAATCACCACCATGCTGCCGTGCCCCGCTTCCACCATGTGTTTTGCCGCGTGTTTGACGCACAAAAACGCGCCGGTAAGGTTGACCCCGACCACGAAATCCCAGTCCTTTTTGGGGAACTCGGTGATGTAATGGCTTTTCAGCACCCCGGCGTTATTGACGAGAAGATCGAACCCGCCCAACCGATCCCGCGCCGCCGCCATCGCTTCGGCGACCGAGTCTTCGTCGGTGACGTCTACCTTCACGGCGGACACGGTCCTGCCGGTTTTTGCCGCGATCGTTTCGGCCGATTTGCCGGCTGCATCAACATTGATGTCGAGGATGCACACGTCCGCGCCTTCAGTCGCCATTCGCTCGGCCAGCGCGAATCCGATGCCCTGTGCGCCGCCCGTCACCACCGCCTTGCGATTGAGAAGTTGCATGGCTACTCCTGTCTATAGTTCAACCGCCCTGTCAATAAAAGTGCGCTCCGCCTCGTTCGTCCACACGCAGCCCTGTCCCAATTGCGCCGCCGCTTCCGGGCAGACTGAGGCAAATCCGTCCAGCCCGATGAGGTCAAGGTTGTTCACCTGCGGGAAGATGACGGTCTTGCCGGGGAAGCGGTTCTCCTTCACCCCCTTGATGCCAAGCCAGGTGGCTTCGATACCGCCCAGCGCAGCCAGGCTGATGCGGGTGGCCAGTTGTCCGGATTCAAGCTTTGCCAAAGTATTGACGATATCTTCCATCGACGAGCCGGACGAGCCGATCATGCGCGTATGCAGCTTGCGGAATATCTCCGGGCTGAGCTTCGCCTTGGTACCGATGCCGACGCCGGCGAAGATATTAAGAACCGAATGATCGCCCAGGTAATCCGCTCCCTGCTCCACCAGCGCCGGAACAGGCGCGTGGACGTAGACGTCGTCGAAACCGGCGTTATTGGTGAGTTCGCCTATGCGCTTGCCGAGATCCGTCACCCCGCCCACGTTCAGGCAGATCAGCTTGACGCCCTTCTTGTCTGCGATGGGCTGGAGGCGGCTCTTCATATAGTTCATGCGTTCGTCGGAGAGATCGGTGCAGAAAAGAACGGCGGGCGGACGCGGTAGTTCGAGCGCGCGCTGCACGTGCATCTGCCCCATCGGACCGGCCGCGCCAATCATCCAGGCCCGTCCCCCGCCCTGCAGTTCCTGGCGGACATTCTGGCCGTAAGCGTTTCTCACCAGCGGCACGGCCGAACCGATACAGCGGGTCAATTCGTAATGGGTGCGGCCGATGTCGAGAGCCGCCTTGGCGGGAATGGCCGATGCGGAGAGGAAGCACAACACGCCCCCCGGCGCAAGGGCGAGATCGCAGGCTTCGATCAACGCCGGCTCGGGAACGCCTATCAGGTAAATATCGTCGAAGCCGCCCGCCGTGGCGGCGGCGTCGCGGACCGCTTCCGGTGTCGCGTCCGCGCCGGTTTTCGTCACCTCCATAAGGGCGTTCACGTCCGAGCAGGGAGCGCCCAGCACGACCAGCGTCGTGGGCGGCGTCGGGAACGCACCGGTGAAATCGGCAGCGGTCTCCGCATCGGCGCACACCACCAGCACCTTGCCGCCCGCCACCGGCTGCAAACGTTCCGGTTGGTGGTAGGCTGCTTCGACGCAGGCCCACGGCTCGACCAGGGCCGCTTCGGCATAACCGGTTTCGTCCTTGATGGGGAGGAGATAGCAGGTGCCTTCACCGTCCAGCACCCATGGTCCGGCATAGGCGTATTGCGCCATCGCGCCCCGCTGCACATAGCCGAACGCCTTCTGCTCGCCGCCGATTTTGATGTCGGCCTGAATGATGAAGCGCTGGCCGACCGAGAACTTGTTCTTCCAATCCGTGCCGACCTTCACCACCGTCATGGCGGCCTCGTGTCCGGCCACGGTCGGGTCTTTCATCAGGTCGCGTCCAAGAATGCTCGGATGGTTGGGCGCGGGCCAAATCAGCTTGGTGTCGGAAAAACACAGGCCGAGCGCATCGACCCGCAGGAGGACCTGGTCGGGACGCGGATCGGTGAGCGGCAGTTCTACCGCCTTGCCGTCGCGGCCGAGGTTTTCCAGCCCCGCGCCATAGAGTTCCCAGGATAAATAGGACTCGGGAAGTTTATAATCCACCTGCCGATACCGTTCATAGACTCCGGCCATTTCTCTCTCTCCAAAAAGGGTAATCCTACCGTTGGTAATTGTTCTAGCCCACCAGGCTCAGGACCGCGTCCGGCTTGGCGGTGCGGTCGATATGCGGCAGCGGCGAGCCGGGCCGGACACGCCGTCCGACCTCGGCGTAAAAGCGGTTGGACGCGGCCCTATCGCCGCCAAAATGCACCTCGGCCCACTCGCTCGACGCGCCCATGGTGTCGGCACGCTCGAGGAATGTATGACCGTACAACCACGCCGCGCCAGTGCGGAAATCGTCGACATAGGGAGCCAGCTCCGGCCTGTCGAAAGAGTCGACGAACTTTTGCCCAGGCCCGTTCAATTCGGTACCGGCGATAATAGGAAGGTCGCGCGCCCGCGCAGCCGCGACAAACGCCTCCATCGACGCCAGCTTTGTCTCTTTTACAACCGGGTCGGCGATGTTCCAGTTACGGTCTGGAATGATGTTGACTAAACGCGCGCCCCAGCGAATCGCGTCGTCCAGCAGTCTCCCCGGATCGCGTTCGCCCGAGGTCGTGCCGTCCAGCCAGGCATAACACGGAACCGCGCCCGCCGCCGCCGCCATGGCGAAAAAGTCCTCCACCTTCGGGAATGAATCGCGGTCCGGCTTCACATAGCCAATGCCGCCCTGTTTCATCAGTTTGGCGCGGATGGTGTTTCGCAGCGCACCGTGGTCGGCCAGGAGCTTGTCCACCGCTTCGCGGTCGAGGCCGAGGCGAGCTGCCCAAAAAGCGCCGAGGTCGTCCGGGTCGGCATAGGTCGCCGCCGCCTTGTCGTCGTAAGCCTGGCACAGGTGGCGCTCGGTGGCATTGCCGGACGGCGTCAGGGGCAGAACGTCCCGCGCGTAATCGAGCCGCACCGGGTCGAGGGCGACATTCACCTTGGCGACCATCTCCTCGTTGCGGCGGCGCGACCGTTCGGCCAGGGAGGCAAAAACTTTTCCCGCATCGCTGTCCGGATAGGGACGGCGGACAAAACCCACGCCCATGGCGTACACGACGCCGGGTTCGCCCGGGCTGTTCAGTTCCCGGTCCGCGTAGTCGGCCGCAAAGGCGCGCGTTTCCAATGACACTGCCGTGCGGACGGCCAGGGCGTCTCCCGCGGCCAGCATCTCGTCCATGGCGTCCAGGACGTCGAAGTCGGTGGATGCGATAGCCCACAACCCCTGCCGCAAGGCCTCCCAAACCAATCCAGACGGGGACAAGTTAAGGCTGTTATAAGAGAAAAAGGTATGGGCGTGGCTATTGACCCAGTCCCCAGTCGCGGGACGCTGGAGCGCGCCCGACTTCAAGTCGGCGGCGATTTCGTCCAGGGCTTCCCGTCGTTCTTCCGGGTCGAATCCGTTCAGGGCCTCCATGACGTCAGGGGCCGGTTCGGTCGGGTCGGGCATGGCGTCTCCTTGCGTGGCAGTTAACAGATAAGTTGGATGTCGTTTTTCTTGAAGAACTCGACCCATTTGCGGCTCGGCTCAACGTCGGTGATGACATAATCAATATCGGCGAAATCGAGGGTCTTGGCAAACACCACCACGTCGAACTTGGTGTGGTCGGCCAGGAGCACCCGATTCTTGGCCTGGCGCGCCATCACCTGTTTAACCACCCCTTCAGGCTCGTTCGACTCGGTCACCCCCTGGTCGCGGTCCAGCCCCTTGCAGGAGAAAACGGCCAGGTCGACGTTGTAGTTCGACAGGGTGCGGCAGGCGGCAGTGCCGACGAGCGCGAGCGAATGCGCGCGCAAGGTTCCGCCGCTTGAGATCAGGTCGAGGCTGGAGGCGGCGCAATCGTTCAGCAGCTTGATCGAATTGGTGATAATGGTCAGATCTTTTTTGTTTTTGAGCAGTCCGCACAGGGCGAGGACGGTGCTGCTCGAATCGACCATCAGCGAGGAACCATCGTTCACCAGCCCCACCGCCTTCCTGGCGATGGCCTGCTTGAGATCGTAGTTCGAGGCAGTGCGGTTGGCAAAGGACAAGTCTTCGTTTGAAGGCGAAACGCGTACCGCGCCACCGTGACTCCGAAGGAGCAGTCCCTGCGCTTCGAGCTTTTCCAGGTCGCGCCTGATAGTCTCCTGCGTCACGCGCATCGCGTCGGAGAGGTCGGCGACATAGACCTTGCTGTCCCGCTGCAACTTTTCGAGGATTTTTTGCCGCCGTTCTATACCCAGCATAATGCGATGTTCCCCGGTGTCTATCATTGGACCACGCGCTGCCGGTAGCTCTCCACCTCCCAATTGGAGATGAAGTCGACAAAGCGTTCTTCAAGATATTGGACGCCGCCAAAAGCACTGGCGTAGTTCACCACCAACGCCCCGTCCCAGACGAGCTCCAGCGCCAGGTCGGCCACCTTCGCGCTTGTCCCAAATCCGTAGACCCCGCCCGGCGTCGCCACCACCCGGGGCCAATAGCCGTACCGATCATGGAACTCGCGAAGCGACGCCTCGGATGCATCGCCGCAATACATCGCCGCGCGGCAATACACGATATGGTCTGGCGTCAGCGCCCCCTCCGGAATCGGGAACGCTCCCGCCACAGCCAAGGCGGCGGCGTCCTCGCCCATCACCGCGCGCACCCGGTCCACCAGCGTGGCGTCCGGCCCCGGTGTCGCGGGCGGCTGCAACGGCATCGTTTCAATGCCGGCCCGGTCGATCTCGGCCTTCAATGTTTCCATGACCTGACTGTATAAGGCACGCATCCCGTCTGGTTCGTCGTGGGCGATAAAGACGCCGTGGTTAGCGAGGAAAAGGAGTGCCACCGGCTTTCCGAAGCGTTCATGGTAGCGGGCCAATTCATCCCGCACGCGCATGCACAGGGTATAGCCAGGCTCCACCACCGGCATCCACAAGGCATCCGGGAACAGCCGCGCACACGCCTCCTCGCCGCCGACCGCGCAGGTAAGCGCATTCACAAACGCCGGATGGGTATGGATGACGTAGCGCTGCGGGAAAATATTATGGAGCGGCGCTTCCACCGACGGTCTACCGTCATGCCCCGGCAGGACGGTCGTGGCCATGAAGGACACGACTTCGCGTTCGCGGCCGTTCACATCCTGCGGGAAAGGGGTTGAATACAGTTCGTTCAGGCGCGCACGGGAGAGGGGCAAAAAGGTCTCCGGCGTCATGTCGCCAAGCGTGGTGCCACTTGGTTTGACGTAAAGGGTCGTGTCGTCCTTGCAGGAGGTGTTGCCGCCGCCGCCCCTGACATACGCGTCGGATCCGAATTCGCGCGACAGGGCGGTAATGGTCTGGAGGATGTCCGGGCTGGCCATGTTTTTTTCCTTGCGGGCTGGGACTAAGCGAGGCAGCGGGATGGCGTTAAGGAATCGGCTGAATCCATCCTTTCGTTCAAGGCAGTATACCATGCCCGCCAGCCTTACGCAAGCAACAATCACACATAAAAAAAGATATTACAATACAAATACAGACTTCGCCACCTCTCCCTCCTTTGTCGCCCATCCCCTGAATCGTCCCCTCTACCCAGAGTATTTCATATACTATATGGCGCATTTTTCCGGGAAAATTATCCCTAATAGCTAGGATCGAGAAAAAGCGGAATGTTTTGTGTTTTTATTTGACTATCGAGTTTTATGTGGTATTCTGCCTTAAACAAAGAATTTCACAGAACCACCCATCATCACTCGACCCATTGCCACATCACTCTAGCCACCACGTGTATAACCAGTTTTCAGTTTGATGGAGGCATAATGCCAACCCACTACCTGGCTGTCGACATAGGAGCTTCCAGCGGCCGCCATATCCTTGGCTGGCTCGACGACGGCGTCATCCGCCTTGAAGAGATTCACCGCTTCGAAAACGGCATGGTCGAAAAGGACGGCTTCAAGCAGTGGGACGTCGACCACCTCGTCTCCGAAATAGTCGCCGGTCTTCGCCGCGCCGGCGAGATGGGCGCGCGTCCCGTCTCCATGGGTATCGACACCTGGGGCGTCGATTACGTCCTCCTCGACCGCGATGACGCGATGGTCGGCCCGCCCGTCGCCTACCGCGATCAGCGCACAGAAGCGGTGATGCCCAAGGTCTACGACATTATCGCCGAAGAGGAACTCTACGCCCGCACCGGCATCCAGAAGCTCGTTTTCAATACCATATTCCAGTTGTACGCGGTGCGGCAGGACCATCCGGAATGGCTCGAACAGGCCGAGTCGATGTTGATGATGCCGTCGTATCTCGGCTATCGCCTCACCGGCGTCAAGGCGAACGAATACACCCATGCCTCCACCGGCCAGCTTCTCGATGCGGAAAAGCGCGACTGGGACTGGCAATTGATCGACACCCTGGGCCTGCCGAGGCGCATCTTCTCGCCCCTCCGTATGCCGGGCGAAAAGGTCGGTCCGCTCAGCGCCGTCATTAAGGAATCGGTCGGCTACGACCTCGACGTCGTGTTGCCGCCCACCCACGACACCGCTTCCGCCGTCCTCGCCCTGCCCGACCCCAGCGCCGACGCCATCTATCTCAGTTCCGGCACCTGGTCCTTGATGGGTATTGAACTCACCGCTCCCGATTGCCGCGACGTATGCCGCCGCAAAGGCTTCACCAACGAAGGCGGCTATGGCAGGACCATCCGTTTCCTCAAGAACATCATGGGCCTGTGGATTATCCAGAACCTGCGCCGCGAGCTCGCCCCGGACAAAAGCTTCGCCGATCTCATCGCCATGGCGGAACAGGGCATGGATTTCGGCTCGATTATCGACGTCAACCATCCCAGCCTATTCGCGCCCAAGAGCATGGCCCAGGCCCTGCGGGATTGCTGCCGCGAAGCCTGCGGCTCGACTCCGGCCGATTCCAACCAGATTCTCGCCTGTGCCTACAACAGTCTCGCCAAAAGCTACGCCGACACGGTGGAGGAAATCGAAAGCCTGTCGGGCCGCAGCTACGACCGGATTTACATTATGGGCGGCGGCAGCCAGGACCGGCTCCTCAACAGCCTTACCGCCCGCTATACCCGTAAGGACGTCCACGCCGGACCGGTGGAGGCGACCGCAATCGGGAACATCCTCTCGCAGATGCTGCGGGACGGTGCGTTCCCCGACGTCGCCTCGGCCCGCGCCGCGGTGCGGGACTCGTTTGCCATTACCAGAGTAGGCCAATAGAGGGAGAAGAGAGCATGTCCCGATTTGATTCGGCAAAAGCCATGTATGCGGAATACGGCGTCGATGTCAACGCCGCCCTGAAGGCGCTTTCCACGGTGAAGATTTCCATGCACTGCTGGCAAGGGGACGATGTCGTCGGCTTCGAAGGCGGCGGCGCGCTTTCGGGCGGCATAGCCACGACCGGCAACTACCCCGGCCGCGCCCGCACGCCGGACGAACTTTTCGCCGATATAGACCAAGCCTTCCGCCTCATCCCGGGCAAACACAAGCTGAACCTGCACGCCATCTACGCCATCGCCGATCCCATGCCGGAACGGGACAAGCTGGAGCCGAAGCATTTTGCCCAGTGGGTCGAGTACGCGAAGTCGCGCGGCCTTGGCCTCGATTTCAACCCGACCTTTTTTTCGCACCCCAAGGCCGCCGATAACCTCACCCTGTCGAACCCCGACGCGTCCATCCGACGCTACTGGATCGATCACGCCAAGGCCAGCCGCCGCATCGCCGAGTATTTTGGCCGCGAACTGGGCAGCCTCAGCCTCAATAACGTCTGGGTGCAGGACGGCTACAAGAACATCCCCGCCGACCGGCTTTCGCCGCGCCGCCGGCTGATGGAATCGCTGGACGAAGTCTTTGCCGAAAAGCTCGACAAGACCTGCATCGCCGACGCGGTCGAGTCGAAGGTGTTTGGCCTCGGCCTTGAGGCCTATACGGTCGGCTCGCACGAATTCTACCTCAGCTACGCCGCCACCCGTGGCGTGCTGCCGCTCCTCGATGTCGGCCACTACCACCCGACCGAAGTCATCTCCGATAAGATCCCGTCGCTCCTGCTGTTTTTCGACAAGATTCCCCTGCATGTCTCCCGTCCCGTCCGCTGGGATTCGGATCATGTCATTATCCTGGACGACGAGTTGCGGGAAATCGCCAAAGAGATCGTGCGGACAAATGCGCTCAATCGGGTCATGATCGGCCTCGACTTCTTCGACGCGTCCATCAACCGCGTTGCCGCCTGGGTCATCGGCATGCGCAATATGCAGAAGGCGCTCCTCTACGCCCTGCTGATGCCGCATGAACGGTTGGCGAAGATGCAGGACGAAGACAATTTCTCGGAGATTCTCGCTCTGCAGGAAGAATTGAAGCTCTGTCCGCTCGGCGACATCTGGGATCACTTCTGCGAAATGAACGAGACCCCGGTGCGCGCCTCGTGGCTGGATGACGTCAAGCGCTACGAAAAGGACGTGCTGTTGAAGCGCTCCTAGGAGATTGCAATGCCCAGTAACAAGTACGCCTGGACCTGGAAGGTCAAACCCGAACGCCTCGACGAGTACGTGGAGATGCACCTTGAGCCGTGGCCCGAAATCATGCGCGAGCATTCGGCGGCGGGCATCCGCAACTATTCCATTTTCCAGAACGGCAACCAGTTCTTTTATGTTTTCGAATGCGACGACGTCCCGGCCGCCTTCGCCTTTATCGACAAGTCGGAGGCCTGTCAGCGCTGGAACGCCATCACCTCGACCATGGTGGAAGGGTAGTTCGATTTCGGCAAGGCCGACCCCATCGTCCCGCTTCGGGAAGTGTTTTATCTGCCGTAACAGGAGCGCCCGTGTCAGAATTCATCCTCGAACTCAAGAACATCACCAAGACCTTCCCCGGGGTCAAGGCGCTGGACAACGTGCATTTTCAGTTGAAGCCGGGCGAGATCCACGCGCTGATGGGCGAAAACGGCGCGGGCAAATCCACCTTCATCAAGGTCATTACCGGCGTCCACCAGCCCAACGCGGGCGAGATGTTCCTGGACGGCGAAAGGGTGGAATTCACCAGCCCCAACGACGCGCAGGCAGCCGGCATCGCCGCCATCTACCAGCACGTGACCTGCTACCCCGACCTCAGCGTCACCGAAAACATCTTCATGGGTCACGAAAAGGTCTCGCCCTTCGGGCGACTCCTCTGGAATGAAATGCACAAAGAGGCAGACGCGCTCCTACACCGCCTCAACGCCAACTTTTCGCCCCGCGACCAGATGTCGGCCCTCTCCGTCGCCCAACAGCAGATGGTGGAAATCGCCAAGGCGTTTTCGCAAAACGCCCGCATCATCATCATGGACGAACCCACCGCAGCCTTGACGAAGCGCGAATCGGAAGACCTCTACAGAATCACCGAGCAACTCCGCGACGAGGGCGTGTCCATTATTTTCATCTCGCACCGTTTCGAGGACATGTACCGCCTCGCCTCGCGCGTCACCGTGTTCCGCGATTCGTCATACATCGGTACCTGGGGCGTGGACGAGATCACCAACGAGGATCTCATCGTCGCCATGGTCGGCCGCGAGATCACCCAGCTTTTCCCCACCCGTCACCCCCACCTCGGCAAAGAGATTTTCCGGGTCAATAACCTGTCGAAAGCGGGCTATTTCGCCGACATCTCCTTTAGCCTGAACGAGGGCGAGGTGCTTGGCTTTACCGGCCTGGTCGGCGCGGGCCGAAGCGAACTGTTCCAGTCCATCTTCGGCATCATGCCCTACGACAAGGGCCAGGTGTTTGTCGAAGACCGTGAGGCCCATATTCGCAATCCGGGCGACTCGATGCGCACCGGCGTCGCCTACCTCCCCGAGGATAGGCAAAAGCAGGGGCTGGTGCTGTCCTGGTCCATCGGGAGAAACATCAGTTTGCCAGCGTTGAAGAGCGTGTCCAAACGCGGCTGGATCCGCGAAAAGGAAGAGATAACCCGCTCCCACAAATTGTCGGAACGGCTCACCGTCAAGGCCCAGTCGGTCCACGACCCGGCGAGTTCCTTGTCCGGCGGCAACCAGCAGAAGGTGGTGATGGCAAAGCTCCTTAACACCAACGCCAAGATCCTCATCCTGGACGAGCCGACCAAGGGTGTGGACATCGGGGCCAAATCGGCCATGTACGAGATCGTCGCCGACCTGGCGGATCGCGGTTACGGCATTATCCTCATCAGTTCCGAAATGCCCGAGGTGCTGGGAATGTGCGATCGGATTCTGGTGATGAAGGGCGGCCGCATCACGGGCGAATTCAGTCGCGACAATGCAACCCAAGAGGCAATCCTCACCGCCGCCATGACCGCGAAGGAGACGGCATGACCACACAAACCACCGTCGCCGAACCGGCGAGCGAAAGCATTATGGAGCGCTTCGGCAAGTTCCGGGAAATCGGCCTGCTCGTCTTTATCGTGGCGATTATGGCGTTTACCCAATGGAAGAATTCCAACTTCCTTACCTTTGAAAACCTGGACGATTTGCTGGCCAACGCCGCCATCCTGGGCATCCTCGCCCTTGGCATGATGCTGGTTATCATCATCAGGGGAATTGACCTGTCCATCGGCGCCAACCTGGCCCTGTCCGGGATGATTGCGGCGCTGACGTTATCCGTCTACCCGGACCTCCCGCCCGCTCTCGCGGTTCTACTCGGGACGATTGTCGGCACGATTTGCGGCTCGATTGTCGGCGTGGTGGTGTCCATATTCGGCGTCCTCCCCATCATCGCCACGTTGGGCATGATGTATGTGTACCGGGGCCTCACCTACAT
>JAJPXZ010000158.1 GCA_021205245.1 Planctomycetaceae bacterium | reverse complement strand
CCACCGCGCCCGAAGTGGGCAAACTGGCGTGGGAACTCGCCAGCGAACATATCCCGTCCATTCCGTCCTATTACCGGGAGCTGTTCTGGCCGAGACGGCCCCTCCCGGCCCGGTTCGCGACAACCGATCCGTGGCGGAGCATACTCCAGAGCTTTTTCACTCGGATAGCCCGGGACATGATCATGTTCCCAGGGCGCGTCCCGGGCCTTGCATCACGCCAACAACGGGTCAACCCCACCCCGCAAACGCGGCACGATCGCTCTTTCCCCGTCCGCACCCCGACAATGCAGGAGGTGCGTCACAAGGCTTTGGCAATGGCGTTGGAGGACAGTCCCTTTATGACCAAAGAAACCAGGGAACTGTTCTTCCACCCCGAGTGGGTCGCTCCGCTTCGGGGTGCCAAGGGCCTCTATTGGCGCGGCGTTGTCAAGGGTCATTGGTTTGTCATGGCCCGGGACGCGCTGCAGCGCGAATACAACGCGATGCCGCGTGTCCGCATGCCGCGCCGGAAATGGAAATACCGTCGCGGGCCGAACGCCTACCGGTCCTGGACCCGCACGCCATTACACAACGGCCCGCCGCAACCACGGCGGCGGGTGTTCCGGTTACCCGAATTATGCGTCCACCCAACCGCACCGCCGGACTTGTTACCGACCCGGCCGGGTGCGCCGCCGGGTCGGCCGTGGGAGGAGGGTACTCCCGCACGCGACCGGCTCCCGGAGGAAGACAGGGCTCCGTTCCCTAGCCCTTCGGGATGGCCGGGCGGATTGGATTCCGCACAAGTCATGCTCATTGACAGTAGAATCGAGTACGGCCTACCACGGATTCCGTGGCTCGCCTTTGCGACAAATTAACGCCCGGCCCTTGCTACAATCATCCCCTGCGTGGTACAATTCCACCGGCCACTGGTGGAGGCGAACGATGCGAAAATATCCGGTTTTAAGTCTATGCTGCGTATGCCTGCTCGTCCTTGCAACCAGCGTCGGCGCTGGCGAGGTGCTTCGTTTCGGCGTGTGCTTGTCGTTGACCGGCGAGTTTTCCGAAGCGGGCAAAAAGAACCTAGCCGGGGTCATGCTCCGGCTGGAGGACTTTAACGCGAACTCGAAAGACGTGCAGCTCGAGGCTGTGGTGCGGGACGACAAGAGCGACGCCGCCGAGGCACTTCGTGTTCTCGAAGAGCTGGCGGTTCGGGAAAAGGTGCCTGCCATCATCGGCCCCATGTCCACCAACCTTATGCTGGGCATGCGCGACCGCGCGGCCGAACTGGAGGTGGTCCTCATCTCGCCCACCGTCACCAGTCCCCGTATCGGCAAGAACCGCGATTGGGCTTTCCGGGTCTTGTTTGACGACGAATTCCAGGGCGTGGCTTTGGCGCGTTTTCTTGTGCGCCGAGCAGGCCTGACCCGTACCGCCGCCATCATCAACGACCGCCTCGCCTATGCCGGTTCCGTCTACTCCGCCTTCAAGACGAATATCCAAAAGGAAGGCGGCACGGTCGTCCGCGAAGAGCATTACGAGTGGGTGGCTGACGAAGACCGGATGTACGATTTCACCCAGGCGGTGGAGCGGGTCGACGACGCCAAACCGGATATCGTCGTCCTGCCGGTCAATTCCACCGAAATCGCCGCCATCATCCGCTGCGCCACCCGGCTCGGGACCACGCTGCGTTTTTGCGGCGGCGACACCTGGCAGCACGAAAACGTCCTTATCTCAAGCGGCAATTGTCTTGAGGACGCGTTGTTCATCAGCGGCATCAACTTCGACTCCGGCACACCCGCCATGGTCCATTACCGCTACCTCTACGACCATTCCCACGACCCGCATGTGCAATTGTCCAGCGTGCTCGGCTACGACGCCTTGTCCCTCCTGATCGAAGCGGCGAAGAGCGGCCACGACAGCCAGTCCATCAAGGACGCCCTATACCGGGTCAAGGATTTCGAATTGGCGACCGGCACCATCACCATCGACCCCGAGCGCGGCAGCGAAAAGACCGCCTATATCCACCGCATCACGGAAAAGGGCGGAGAGTTCGTCGCCGACATCATCGACGAAATCGCACCGTAAAATTAGGGGAAAGCCCGCAATTTCCCCTATCCGTCACCCCGGCGTGCGGACATCCACCAGCGCAAAAAACGGGCGGTTCGGCCGGGGTCCACGGGGATTGACAGTGAATGCGCCAAACTCAGGCAAAAAAGCGGGCGTCGCAAGGACGCCCGCTCTAGCAATCACACAAGAATTACCGCTTACCCACTACGCCCCGCAATACTGGCCCGGAGGGCAGAAGCTGGGCGTCGATGACGGGATGTACGGGGCTGGCGCGGGTGCGGGCGGAATCACCGCCGGCATGATGGCTCCCGAACCGACAATCGGGGCGGGACCAATAACCGGGGCAATTGCCGAAGTCGGCAGCGGCGCCAACGGTTCGACCGGCCCGCAATAACTGCTTGCAATCGGCCTGGGTGCCGGAGCGTAGCAAACGTCGTCGCCACATCCGCCACACCCCGAGACCGCGAACATACCCAATGCCAACGCCAATGCCAAGAGCGTGCGCATCGCATCTCCTTTTTCTGGAAAGCGCGGCGCTGAAAAGCTTTGCGCCGCGTCTTATTGCCACAATCTCCCTCACCGATTACTACCTGTTTATTAACGCATTCCTTCGCGTCTGCCGTGTTGAAATCGTGGATTTTATCGAGACTTTGTGGATAAAACGCTCAACCTAAACAGGTCGGACGAGAGAAAATTGCTGGGCGAAAATCCGTCTGCGCGGTATAGTGTGATAACCGCCGTGCGGAGGCGGACGCCACCCACTCATAAGAGGATTTTTCTATGAAAATCGTTGTCCTAGACGGCTACACCCTGAACCCCGGCGATCTTGACTGGAGCGGTTTGCAATCACTCGGCGATGTGAAAATTTTCGACAGGACCGCGCCGGACGCGGTGTTGCAGAACATCGGCGACGCCGAGGCGGTCATCACCAACAAGGTCGTTATCGACCGCGCCGTCCTCGACGCCAAGCCGAACATCAAGTATGTCGGCGTCCTCGCCACCGGCTACAACGTCGTCGACGTCGCCGCGACCAAGGAAAAGGGCGTCACCGTCACCAACGTTCCCGGCTACTCGACCGATTCGGTCGCGCAGACGGCCATCGCCTTGTTGCTGGAATATTGCCAGCACGTCGGCCACCACGCCAAAACCATCCGTGACGGCCGCTGGACCCAGTCCGCCGACTTCAGTTACCACGACACTCCCCTGGTCGAACTGAGCGGCAAGACGATGGGCATTGTCGGCTACGGCCATATCGGCCAGGCCGTCGCCGCCATCGCCGCCGCCTTCGGCATGCGCGTCCTCGTTTACAACCGCACCAAGGAGAAGGTGAAGGAGACCGGGGCGATTGCCTACGCCGACATGAAGGACCTGTTCGCGAAGGCGGACATCGTCAGCCTTCACATTCCCATGACGCCGGAAACGGAATACCTGGTCAACGCCGAGACCATCAAGACCATGAAGGACGGCGCGGTCATCATCAATACCGCCCGTGGCGGGTTGGTCAACGAGACCGATGTGGCTGCGGCGTTGGCGAGCGGCAAGCTGGCCTGTTTCTGCGCCGATGTCGTCTCCCAGGAGCCAATCAAGGCGGACAACCCTCTCCTCACGGCGAAAAATTGCATCCTCACCCCCCACTTCGCCTGGGCGACAGGGGAGGCCAGGCGGCGACTGATGGACGTGGCTGTCGGCAATTTGCGCGCGTTTATCGGGGGCAAACCGGAGAATGTCGTCGGCAAATAGACAGGTAGGTCCATACGGATAGCATCGTCACCACCGGCCCCGAACCACCGGCAATGCACGCCTCGGCGGATTTGCTACAGGTTCTGGGAGACCGGCGCGGGAATATCGACGATAAACTGTTTTCATCGCTAGTAATAGCGTGAAGTGGGTTGGGGGTCTCCCGGCGGGGAGACCTCCTTTTTTTCCGGTTTTGATTGATAAATTGCTTGACACGGGGGTCTGATTGCCCATAATCCCGACCCGCATAGGGGGCGTCCATATATAATGTATAATAATCTCCGGGACGCGGGATATTTTTTATCCACCGACATGTCACTCGTACCATAGAGACGATTTGCCGGTTTTTTTGCCCGTCGGGCGGGAGCGATAAGGTGGCCCAAAGCGATTCACAACTCGATGCCATAGCCAGTCAAGCCGAGGTCGACAGCGTTTTGCAGGAATTCGCCGCGCTGCGCGTCTCGCGGAGCGCCCTGGAGGAATCCCTGGGTGTCAAGTTTGACACGGTCAAAGCGGCGGATATTACCCGTATGCGCCATATCCTCGCGTATATGGTGCATGACAAACTCACCCTGAGTCGCGCCATCACGGCAGCGGAAAAGGGCACTCGTGTCGTGCCTAAACCCAAACCCGCTTCGACATCCACCCGCAGCACAAAGACTCCGGCCAAGAAGGACGCCGCCGACAAACCGGCCAAGGCCAAACCTGCCGCCAAAACAGCGAAGGCAGCTGCGGCTCCGGCTGCCGAAGCCGCGCCGAAGAAGCGCGCCGTCCGCCGCACCGGCAAGGACAATCTGTTGATTGTCGAATCGCCGGCCAAGGCCAAAACCATCAAGAAATTCCTCGGCGGCGATTTTGTCGTCAAGGCGTCGATGGGCCACGTCCGGGACATCCCGAGCAAGGGCAGGGACCGGTCCGACATCGGCATCGATTTCCAGAACCACTATCAACCCTACTATGTCCCTATTGACTCGCGCGAGAAGGTCATCAAGGAACTCCGCGCCGCCGCCGACAAGGCCGCCCACGTCTATCTCGCGCCTGACCCGGACAGAGAAGGCGAAGCCATTGCCTGGCACCTGAAGGAAATGCTCGAGCTGCCCGACGATCAGGTCAGCCGCGTCACCTTCAACGCCATCACCAAATCGGCGGTCCGCGAAGCCATGGAGCATCCGGCCAAGGTCAACATGGATCTCGTCAACGCCCAGCAGGGCAGGCGGGTGCTGGACCGCATCGTCGGCTATCGGTTGTCGCCGTTCCTGTGGAAAAAGGTCACAAAGGGCCTTTCCGCCGGCCGGGTCCAGTCCGTCGCCGTGCGCCTCGTCGCCGAACGCGAGGAGGAGATCCGCGCCTTTGTCACCACTGAGTATTGGCGCATCCGCGCTTCCCTCGCCACCGGCAATGCGGCCGAAGCGTTCCAGGCCGAGCTGGTCTCGTGGAGGGGGAATGACTTCGTCCTCCCCGGCTCCGACAAACAGGCGCCCAAGACCCCGACCGCGCCGGACGAAGCCACCGCCACCGCCATCGCCGATGCTCTCGCGAACGTCCCGTATGAAGTGGGCGACGTCACCGAGCGCGAGGTCAAGGGCAGGCCGTCGCCGCCGTTCATCACCTCGTCCCTGCAGCAGGCCGCGTCCAACCTGCTCCGCCTCGGCGCGCAGCGGACCATGCGAATCGCCCAGCAGTTGTATGAAGGCGTCGAGGTCGAGGGCGAATCGACAGGTCTCATCACCTATATGCGTACCGACTCGACCCGCATCGCCCCCGAGGCGATAGCGGAGGTTCGGGAATATATTACTTCGCAGTTCGCGCCGCCATACCTGCCGGAGAAGCCAAACACCTACTCCAGCCGCAAAGGCGCACAGGACGCCCACGAAGCCATCCGCCCGACCTCGGTGTATCTGACGCCGGACCGGGTCCAGGCGTTCCTCTCGCCCGAGCAGCACCGCTTATACGAGCTGATCTGGCGGCGCTTCGTTGCCTCGCAGTTGGCCCCGGCCGAGTACCGCATCACCACCGCCAAGATTATCGCCGGCGACGGGGTGTTCGAGGCCAAGGGCAGGCGCATCCTCTTCGACGGCCACACCGTCGTGTCGTTGGCCACGGCCAAGAAGAAGAAAAAAGAGGAAGAGCAGGCCGACGATCCGGACGCGAAGGAAAAGCCGGACGAGGAGCAGATCCTCCCCAAGCTGGACAAGGGCCAGGAACTGGAACTGAAAGAAATCCTCCCGACCCAGCACTTTACCCAGCCGCCGGTCCGCTTTACCGAAGCGAGCCTGGTGCGCGAGCTGGAAAAGGAAGGCATCGGCCGCCCGTCGACCTATGCCCCCATTGTCCAGACAATTCAGGAACGAGGCTATGTCAGGCAGGAGAACCGGCGCTTCTTTGCGACCCAGCTCGGCATGGCTGTTACCGGCATCCTAAAAGAGAATTTCCCCGACATCATGGACGTCAAATTCACCGCCCAGATGGAGTCGGACCTCGACCGGGTCGAGGAAGGGGAGATCGAATGGTCCAACCTCGTCGACGGCTTTTACAAGCCCTTTGAGACGCGGTTAAAAGATGCCATGGACTCGTCGCAGCCCCTGAAGGGCGTCCCTGCCCCCAACGGCGAAAAGTGTCCCCTGTGCGAGGCCGACATGATGGTCCGCTATTCGCAGCGGGGCGCGTTCCTCGGTTGTTCGAAATATCCGGACTGCGCCGGCACCAGGCAGTTGCCGGGGGAGGCCGGCGAGGATGAACCGGACGACGCCGACATCGCGGGCGAGGTCTGCCCCGAGTGCGGCAAGCCGATGACGAAGAAGCGGTCCCGTTTCGGCGTGTTCCTCGCCTGTTCCGGCTACCCTGAGTGCAAGGGAACCCGTCCTATTTCAAAGACAGGGCAGGTCGTGCGGTTGCCCGATATCAAGCGCGACTGTGAAAAATGCGGCAAGCCGATGGTGGTGAAGTCAGGCCGTCGCGGACCGTTCCTGGCGTGTTCCGGCTATCCGGAGTGCCGCAACACCAAGCACCTCGACAAGGACGGCAACGTGGTTGAATTGCCCGAAGTCGAAGGCGTGATCTGCGACAAATGCGGCGCGGGGATGGTGGTGCGGATGAGCCGTCGCGGGCCGTTTTTGGCCTGTTCGGCCTATCCGAAATGCCGCAACGCCAAGCCGATTCCGAAGGCTGATGAAGTCGAAGGCGTAAAATCGTAGGGGAAATTTCCGATTTCCCCTTGACAAAAACAACCGCCTCTATATGATGTCTCACTCACGGCGGGGCAACCCGCCGCCTTTGCGTAGAAGTGGGCGACTAGCTCAGTTGGCTAGAGCACCAGCTCGACAAGCTGGGGGTCACTGGTTCGAGCCCAGTGTCGCCCACCATTTTTTCCGCCGGTTGTAAAGCTGAACCGGCTCATGCGTCGAGGTTTATGACGCCGCCCGGGGTGGGAGCGCCCTCCCTTCCCACGGGTCGATAATCCGGGCCGCGCCTCTTGGCGCTCCAGCCTGTGCCGATGCAAGGTCGGCGGAAAAGGGTGCAGACAATCTGGTGTCACGCCTCCGGATACGCCGAATCCCGGCTGCCGTTCCGCGTCACCCCTGTACTGCTACCCGTCTCTGCCGAACCGCGTCCTTGACCCGGTTCGTTTTTTGCGTTTCCCATAACCCGCACTTAGCGCGGGACAAGAGAAAGCCAGCGATGTTTACCATAACCCTGCCAGACGGCAAAGCATTGCCTTTTGAAAGCCCGCTGCCGCTCGCTGAAGTGGCTGGCAAAATTTCCCGCGACCTGGGCAAAAAAGCCCTGGCCGCATCGGTCGACGGCGTCGCCACCGACCTGACCACCGTTATCGACCACGATGCCGCCGTCCGCTTCATCACCGCCGACACTCCGGAAGGGCTGGATCTCATCCGCCACTCCGGCGCGCACGTCCTGGCCGAAGCAATCCAGCAGGTTTTTCCCGGCGCCAAATTCGCTTATGGCCCAGCGGTTGAAGACGGGTTCTATTACGACGTCGATTCACCAACCGTCATCACCGCCGACGATCTGCCGAAGATCGAAAAGGCGATGCAGAAGATTATCAAGGCCAACCGGCCGTTCGTCAGGAACGAGTTGACCCGCGACGAAGCCAAAGCCAAGTATGCCGCCGATGAATATAAGCTCGACAATATCGAACGTGCCGACGGCGATGTCATCAGTTTTTACGAGCAGGGCGATTTTTCCGACCTCTGTCGCGGCCCGCACGTCCCGTCCACTGGCAAGGTCGGCGCGGTCAAGGTGATGAGCCTTGCCGGCGCCTACTGGCACGGCGACGCCAACCAGAAGCAGTTGACCCGCGTCTACGCCACCGCCTTCCCGAGCCAGGATGAACTCAAAGCCCATCTGCAAAAGCTCGAAGAAGCGAAGCGCCGCGACCACCGCGTCATCGGCAAGCAGATGGATTTGTTCTCGACCCAGCCCGAAGTCGGCCCCGGCCTGATTCTCTGGCACCCGAACGGCTCCATCATCCGTCACGAGGTCGAAGCCTTCTGGAAAGAAGAGCACATCAAGCGCGGCTACCAGATCCTCTACACGCCCCATATCGCGTCGGAGGAAATCTATAAGCGTTCCGGTCACCTCGAAAACTACGGCGACATGATGTACAGCCCCATGGACATCGACGGCAGTCCTTACCGCGTCAAGCCCATGAACTGTCCCGGCCACATTCTTATCTACAACCAGAACGTCCACTCATACCGCGAGCTCCCGTTCCGCTGGTGCGAGCTTGGCACTGTGTACCGCTACGAACCGTCCGGCACCCTGCACGGCATGCTCCGTGTGCGCGGCTTTACCCAGGACGATTCGCACATCTTCTGCACCCCGGATCAGGTGGAGGCCGAGATTAACGGCGTCCTCGATCTGATGGAACACATGATGAAGACCTTCGGCTACCAGTACAAGGCCTTCCTCGCCACCCGTCCGGCCAAGGCCATCGGCACGGATGAACAATGGGAAATGGCCACAAACGCCTTGCGGAGCGTGCTGGAACGCCGTAATATGCCTTTCGAAGTGGATGAAGGCGGCGGCGTGTTCTATGGTCCGAAGATCGACATCAAGCTGGTCGACGCCCTTGGCCGCGAATGGCAGGGCCCGACCACCCAGCTCGATTTCAACCTGCCGGAACGCTTCAACGTCGAGTATGTCGGCAAGGACAACGAACGCCACAAGGTGGTGATGTTGCACCGCACCGTCCTTGGTTCGATGGAACGCTTTATCGGCGGTCTGGTCGAGCACTTCGCCGGCGATTTCCCGCTCTGGCTCGCACCGCAGCAGGCGCGGATTCTGACCGTCACCGACGCCGCCATTCCCTATGGCCGCGAAGTTCTGGCCAAGCTCCAGGCCCACGGCATCCGTGCCGACCTGGACGACCGGGGCGACAAAATTGGCGCGAAGATTCGCGAGACCGAAATGGCCAAGGTTCCGGTCGTCATGGTCATTGGTGAAAAAGAGCATGCGAGCGGCGAGGTTGCGGTGCGCCGCCGGCTCATGGGCGATCTCGGCAGCCGCAAGGTTGACGAAGTCGTGTCCGAGATGGTGGCGGAGATTCGCGAACGTCGTCTGCCGCCGCGTCCGGAAAAGTAACTAACGTGTAATCCCGCATATAGCGGGATGTGGGTGAAGGAAGCGTTGCCGGGTCTGTGAGAAGAATCCGCGCCACGCTTAACGCTTTTTAAATAGTGAGTGGTTCCTTACTGCGTTTTACGGTTATTTCTGGAATAAGCCGAAAAGCGCAGGGGAAGGTTCGCATTCAATTTAAAACGCTATTGTCTGTAAACAGGGGAGACTGGATGACCAACGGCGGCGGCAACAAGAAGGAACTCAGGCTAAACGAGCAGATTCGCGGTGACGAGGTGCGCCTTATCGGCGAGGACGGCGAAGCTTTGGGTGTGGTTCCTTTGAGTGATGCGTTTGACCGTGCCCGGAATGCTGAGTTGGATTTGGTGGAGATTTCCCCCACGGCGAAACCGCCTGTGTGCCGGATTATGGACTACGGCAAGTTCAAATATCAGCAGGCCAAGCGCGAGCATGAGCAGAAGCGCAAACATCAGGCTTCGGAACTCAAACAGCTCCGGATTAAATCGTTCCGCATTGAGGCTCACGACGTCAATATCAAGCGCAACAAGGCGCGTGAGTTCATCGAAGGCGGACACCGGGTGTTGTTTATCATGATGTTCCGCGCCCGTGAGCATTCGCACTCCGATTTGGGTGAACGGCTTCTTCTCGAACAGTTCGCCAAGCCCTTGACCGACGTGTCCAAGATGGACTCGCCGCCGCGCAAGGACGGCAAGAAGATGACCATGACCCTGGCCCCCCTGGCCAACCTGAAGCAGATCCTCGCCGCCCGCGAGAAGGAAGAAGGCAAGCGCAAGGCCGAGGAAGAACGTCTGGCCGCCGAGGAAAAGGCGCAACGCGACCTCGAACACATTACCAAGATTATCCCCCTTGATGCGCTGGTGGGGGACGATGAAGAAGACGATATGGAGGATGACGCGGACGTCTAGGTTCCGCTCCGCATCCGTGCCGCGACGAGTTCACATTATGGCCCGCCCAGCGGTGTCCATCCATGAGTGAAAGGAATTAGGAATGCCCAAACAGAAACCATGCAAGAGTCTGGTAAAGCGGGTGCGGGTTACGCGCACCGGCAAGGTGATGGCCAAGGGTGCAGGCGGCCGCCACAAGCGCGTTCGCAAGAGCGCGGTGCAGAAGCGTCGTCTGTCCAAGATCCGTCCTTTGGAGGCGTCGGCGGTGAAGCAGATCCGGTTGGGTCTCGGTCTTATTTAGTCTTTTGTCTGTGGCTTGATATTTGGATGTTCGCCGGGACCCGGCGATGGATATAGAGGAGTTGAGTTATGGCGCGTTCCACTACTGGTGTTGCGCAACACAAGAAGCGCAAAGCGGCGATGAAGAAGGCCAAGGGGTTTGTCGGCGGTCGCAGCAAATTGCGTCGGGTTGCGCAGGGTGCGGTGATTCGGGCTGAAGTCTATGCGACGCACGACCGTCGCAAGCGTAAGGGCGATTTCCGTCGTCTCTGGATTACGCGTATTTCCGCCGCTGTGCGCGCCCTCGACATTTCCTACAGCCGCTTCATCGAAGGCCTGACTAAGGCCAAGATCGAGCTGGACCGGAAGACCCTCTCCGAACTCGCTATCAACGAGCCGGAAGCTTTCCGTCTCGTGGTTGAAAAGGCGAAGGCGGCAATCGGGCGCTAGGTCATTCCGTCCGGTTTAATGATGTGCTTAAAGCAGTCCGGCAGGTGTGCCGGGCTGTTTTTTATTTTTCCAAAATCTAATGAGGAAGACAGGTATGTACCACCGTTCATTTATTGATCGGTCCGCTGGGTCCCCGCGTTCGCGGTGATGACGGGTTTTTTGGAATGAGTAAGGGACGTCGTAGCGATTGCCACAAAGGCAGGTGCTTTGGTCCATAGTGCAGGTGGATGATACAGGGTTTTCGTAGCCGTCTCAGGGGGAAAAGCTTCCGCCTAACCCCGCGCATTTCACCCACACCCCGTCATCCCCGCGTACGCGGGGACCCAGCGGGCGGATCAAAGAGGGAACGGTTTGTTTTCCCCCGTACCTAAAGGGGTAGGCGGGTATGTACCACCGTTCCTTCTATGTTCCGTCCTCTGGGTCCCCGCGTTCGCGGGGATGACGGGATATTTTGGAAGGAGTGGGGTGATGGGCACTGCGGTTCTTCAAAGTGACGCTGCAGAAATATCCGCTATCAGAAAAGCTCCTCATAGAGGTCCTCCCATTCAGGATTCACCTCTTCGATAAGCTTTAACTTCCATAACCGGTTCCATTTCTTGATCCGCTTCTCCCGAAGAATCGCTGCCGCCATAGTTTCATGCCGTTCATACCAAACCAATCGGTCCAACTTATAATCGGCTGTAAACCCACCGAAATATCCATCGCGATGCTTGGCAACCCTGACTGGCAGGTTTGATGTCACGCCGACGTACAATGTTCCGTTCCGCTCGTTTGTCATGATGTACACATATGGCTGCTTAATCATGAACATCCGCTACTGGCTATAGGTAAAAAAGGCCCGGCGCATTGCCGGGCCTTTTCGTCTCACTCAACCCCAAGAAACTCCAACTCGCACTGGCGCGCAGCCAGATCCACCTTCTTCACCCGGACGCGAATAACCTGGCCGATGTGGAAGCCGGGGTCTCCGGCAAGCTGCGGGCGTTTGACCTTTTTCTTCGAACCGGCGGCAAGGGGCGGCAATTCCACCCGCGTGGAATACCCCTTGGCCGCGAGGGCGACACGGGGGATAAGGCCTTCGACAAAGTAGCCGCGAATTTCCACGAAGATCCCGAACTTCTTGATCCCCGTCACCACTGCCTCGAAATCGCTGTCCTTCGCCTTCGACAACAGTTCGAGACGGCGGAAGTCTTTAACCGCCTCTTCGATACGCATAGCGCGGCGTTCGCGGCCGGAACAGTGCATCCCGAGCGAGGCGACGTCGTCGTCGGTCGTGACCAGCTTGCGGAGCTTTTTCGGCAGTTTATTGGCTTTGGCAGCGCCGAGAGCCAGGGCCTTATCCAGCATCTGGTGCAGGTAGAGATCCGGGTATCGACGGATGGGACTGGTAAAGTGCATGTACTTCGCGAAGTTCAGGGCGAAGTGGCCGACGTCCGAATCGGGGCCGTATACAGCCTGCTGGAAGCTTTTCAGAATCATCAGATTAATTGCGTGCTCTTCCGGCTTGCCGGCGGCTTTGGTGATGACTGACATCAGCTTTTTGCGGGTCAGGGGCGGTTTGAAAGCATAGCCGCTGGCGTTCAGGTACTCGGCCAATTCCTCCACCCGCTCTTCCTTCGGAGCCGGGTGCTGGCGGTGCAGCGACGGCAGGCCGTTCGCGGCGGCCCACTCGGCGACGCACCGGTTGGCGGCAAGCATGAACTCTTCCACCAACTGGTGGGAAAAGTCGTGCTCGACCTCCTCCATGGCGACGGCGCGGCCGTCTTTGTCAATGACGACGCGGAATTCCTTGAGGTTGAGCTCAATCGCACCGCCGGCCATGCGTTTGCCACGAAGAGTCATGGCGAGGCTGTGCAGTTTGAAAACGCAGTCCAGGAGTTCCTTGTCGGGGAATTCCTCGGCCATGGCGGGATGCTCGACCAAGTCGCGGACATCGCCGTAGGTAAAGCGATGGCGCGAGCGGATGACGGAGCGGTGGATTGAGTAACCAATGCGTTCCCCTTCCGGCGAATACTTGATTCGCACCGTCTTGGCGGGGCGGACCTCGTCGGGCCGGAGCGAACAGATGTCGTTGGAAATTTCCTCCGGCAGCATGGGGATGACCCGCTCGGGCAGGTAGATGCTGGTGGAGCGGTCCCGCGCTTCGATATCAAGGTCGGAACCAGGGGTCACGTAGTGGGCGACATCGGCGATATGGACATCGACAATCAGGTTGCCGTCGGCGTCTTCGCGGATGCCGAGGGCGTCGTCGAAATCGCGGGCGTCGACCGGGTCGATGGTGCAGCAGATTTCGCCGGTGCAATCAAGGCGGCTGGCGATGTCCTGCGGCGTCAACTCGCGGTCGATGCGGCGCGCATCGCGGATGACGTCGGGCGGGAACGGCCCTGGCGCGTTGTTTTCCGCCAGGATGGCGGCGGTTTCTGTATCGGGATCGCCTGACGGCCCCAGCACCTCGATGATAACGGCGCGCGGTCCTTCCGGCGACTTGGGCCAGCTCAAGACCTCCATCAGCACCTTTTGACCGGGAGGCGGCATGGGGACCGACTCGTTGACGGTAAGGCGGACCGACGAGGCTTTGGCCGGATTGAGGCCGGCTTTCTCGGCGTTGCGGCGGCGGCGCTGGGATTTGGCGGTTTGGGCTGCCGATTTGGCCGGCGCTTCGGGCGAAAACTCTATCGCGAATTCATAATGGTTGCGCGGGTCTTCGACAACGGCGCGGCCGTTTTTCTGCACCTTGCCGACGATGCGGGTGCGGGCGCGCTTCACCACCTCCACCACCCGGCCGGACATGCGCCGTTCACCCCGGCGCTCGGACTCGGTGACCATCACCCTGACGGTGTCGCCGTCGAAGGCGTCCAGGAGCGAGTCGGGCGGGATGAAGACATCGGGGTCTTCCGGATTCGGCGGGATGACAAAGGCGTGGCCGGCCATGGCGATGTCGATGTCGCCGACCACTTCCATTTCCTTGGCTGCGGGACGCCAGCGGGCGTCGCGGCCTCGGCGGACGATGCCTTCCTGGCGCAGTTCCTCGAGGACGCCCCGGAAATCGTGGAACTCCTTTTTCGGAATGTTCAGGAGGTGCGCCATGTCGCGGGAACGCATTGGCCGGTATTCGGGGCTGGCCAGGAATGTCCGCAACACTTTTTCATATCTGTCGTGGTTGTTCAAAATCGTGTCTTTCTTGTCTGGAGTCAAATCAAGGCCATCACGCTTTGCGTAATTCCTTCATCCCCCCCATGTACGGCTGCAGCGCTTCGGGGATGGCGACGGAGCCGTCCTCGCGCTGGTTGTTTTCAATAAGTGCGACCATGGTGCGGGGCAGGGCCACGCCGCTGGCGTTCAGGGTGTGGGCCACCTGGGTCTTCTTGTTCTCGTCCTTGTAGCGGACGTTGGCGCGGCGCGCCTGGTAGTCGCAGAAGTTGGAGCAGGAACTGGCCTCCAGGTATTTGCCGACGCCGGCCGACCAGACCTCGAAGTCGTAGCACTTGGCGGCGGCGAAAGACATGTCCCGCGTGGCCAGGTTGAGGACGCGGTAGTGCAGGTTCAGCGACTGAAGAATGTCCTCGACGTCTTTCCTGAGCAGTTCCAATTGCTCGTAACTTTCGTCTGCCTTGCACACCCGAACCAGTTCCACCTTGTTGAATTGGTGGACGCGCAGCAGGCCCCGGGTATCCTTGCCGGCTGCGCCGGCTTCGCGCCGGAAACAGGCGGAATAGGCGCAATACTTGAGGGGCAGGTCGGCCAAGGGGAGAATTTCGTCCCGGTGGATGTTGGTAATCGGCACCTCGGCGGTGGGGATGAGGAAGAGGTCGTCGTCCTTGTCGCAGTGGTACATGTCCTCTTCCATCTTCGGCAGTTGGCCGGTACCGATCATGCTGTCACGGTTGACGAGGAAGGGCGGGAACCATTCGGTATAGCCGTGGCGGGTCGTGTGGAAATCGAGGAAATAATTGTACAGCGCCCGCTCCAACCGTGCGCCGAGGCCACGGTAGAGAATGAAGCCCGGGCCGGCAATCTTGACGCCGCGCTTAAGGTCGAGCATGCCCAGTTCTTCGCAGATATCCCAGTGCGGGCGCGGGGTGAAGGAAAAGCTCGGCTTTTCGCCCCAACTGGCGATTTCGGCATTGGCTTCCTCGCCGCCGACAGGGGAATCGGCCGACGGGTGGTTGGGGATGGAGAGCATGAGGTCGCGGAGTTCGGTGGCGATGTCGCGTTCCTCGGCTTCGAGGACGCCGATGCGTTCGCCGACCTTCCTCATTTCCTCCTGCGCGGGAGCGGTGTCGGCGCCGGCTTTTTTGGCGGCGGCGATGTCCTTGGAGACGCGGTTGCGTTCGCTCTGCAGGGCTTCCTTTTCCACCAATATCTCGCGGCGGCGGCCATCGAGGGAGACGGCGCGGTCGACATCGACAGTCACGCCCTTGAGTTGGCAGGCTTCGCGCAGAAAATCGGGGTTGTCTTTCAACAGACGCATGTCCAGCATTGATAGTGTCCTTTTCGTAATTCCACCTTATAGTCTTTGTGTCAGTCGGTTGCTTCCGGTTCTTCGATAATGGGGCCGCTCATGTCCGACATGGTGGCGAAGGCATCGGGAACGATGCGCTTCAATTCCTCCAGGGTGTCGTCGGTGACAAGGGGCAATTCGCCCGCCAGGCTGGCCAGATCTTCCGGGTTGGCGTTGATCCGGCCGGCGTGCTCCAATTGCTTGAGGAGCGACGCCAGGGCGGTAAAGCCGAGATATCCGGCCAGGCCGCGCGCCTTGTTGGCGGCGAGGGCAATACGTTGGTGGTCGGGCTGATCCCGCTCGGCCAGCCTTTGAAGTTCGACCATTCCCGGCACCGCGTCCTCCATAAAGAAGCGCAGCAAACCATAGAATTGATCTTCCGGCATGACCTGGCGCAGGTTGACGAGATGGTTGCCGTCGATACGGCGAATCGAACTGCCGCCGCCGGAGGCATCGTACTGGCGCATGACCATGCGCCTGGTAATGGACGTAGGCCGGACGTTGGTCGCCGCCGCCGCCGCCGCCATCAGGTCGACCGGCTGGATAGGTTTTCTCACGACGCCGTCGGCGCCGGCGCGGCGGTAGTAGCTGTCGTCGCGCATCTGTCCGGCTGACGCGATAAAGATGACCGGGGTGCGGCGGCCGGAACTTTTTTCGTCCTCGCGAATCAGTCTGAGGGTCTGCATGCCGTCCAGCTTCGGCAGGTTGAGGTCGAGGACGACCAGATCGAAGCGGCAGGTGCGGCACCGTTCAGCCGCATCCACGCCGTTGTCGGTGGTGGTGAGACGGTGCCCGTCGAACCGGAGGTACGCCTGCGCCACCCGGCTCGACAGCGGGTTCGCGTCGGCCAGGAGGATGTCCATGGGCGGCAGGCGCATGGCTTCGGCCGGCGGCTCGAGTTTGCCCGGCAGGGTTCCCGGCGCGGCTGGGAGCAGCGGAAGGGAAAAATGGAATTCGCTGCCGCGTCCGGTCTCGGACTCGTAGGATATCTTGCCGCCCATGGCATGGACGAGACGGCGGCAGATACAGAGACCCACACCGATGCCGCCGAAACGGCGCGATTCGGGGCTGTCGGCGGTCAAGCCGGCCTGGAACAATTGTTCCTCCAGCTCCGGCGAGACGCCGGGGCCGGTATCGGAAACCATGAAGCGGAGCCGCGAAGCTATCACCTCGACCGTTATCGACACATGGCCGCGCTCGGTGAATTTGACGCTATTGTCGACCAGGTGCACCAAAACCCGGCGGAGCAGGTGCGGGTCCGCCATGATCAGGGGAGGGACGTTGGAGTCGACGTGGACGCGCATCTCCAGGCCCTTTTCCTCAACGCGAACGCTAAACAGGTTGGCGATGCCGCCCACGAGCGCTCCAACATCCACCGCGACGGCGTTGGCCCGGGTGGGGCCGTTGTCAAGATTGGCTGCGTCGACGAGGTCGTCCACCAACCGCACCAGCGATGCGGCAGAGGAGTGGATGACGCCGGCGAGTTCCGCCTGGCGTTCGTCCAGCCCCGCGTCCATCAGCATGCGGGCCATGCCGACGACGCCGCTCGCCGGGGTGCGGAGTTCCCGCGAGACGACTTCAAGGAAGAGGGTGCGGGCCTTTTCGAGCTCGGCCAGCGATTGTTCCATCTCTTTCAGCCTGCCGGCGGCGATGAGTTCCGGTCCCGCATCGTAAACGAGGAGGAAATGGCCCTGCGGCGCGCCGTTTTCGTCAAGCCAGTGGCTGACGGCGATGCGGCAGGGGATTAATGCACCGTCCCGGGCGACAAGTTCAATAACAGCCTCGCCGGCGGCGGGGTGGTTGGTAAGCCGGGTGAAGGCGGGAAGCTTGCCGACATAGACGAAATTGGCGAAGTTGACGCCTGGCATTTCGGACTGGGAATAGCCAATCAGGTTGGCGAAGGTTTTGTTGGCGGTGGCGATGCGGAGGCCAAGGTCTGTCAGGGCAAAGCCGATGCCTGCGTTCTCAAGCAGGACGCGCAGATCGGCCTCATCCCGCGACAGCACCGCGTTGGCGGCCTGGAGCTTTTCCAACTGGCGACGGGAAGCCGCTTCCAGTTCGAGACAGCGCTGGACCAGGCGGCGGTTTTCTTCCACCAACTGGTGATTATGGGTCTGGGCGGCATTGTCTTCGGTCGCCATGGCGTTATCCGCGCTTTCCGCAGCCGAGACAACGACAGGTACTCTCTGGCGAGCTGCCGACGGCAATGCGGACGCCGCGACTGTGCGGCGTCGCTCCATATGATATACATTATTGCGCGGCGACGCTACACCGAAATGCTTGCCCCATCGTGTTTTCCCGCCTTTGGGACAGAGGCGGAGCGGATGGCGTCACAATGGTTGGGACGGATTGGGGCTGGTGTTGCGGTCGGGGCGGTGCTACAATGGAAGCGGCACGCGAAGTCGAACTATTCACTAAAGGAGAATACCATGGCCAGCATAACCATTCCCGTAATCGGTATGCATTGCCAGAACTGCGTTAACGCGGTCAAGGGCAAGCTTGCATCCCTGCCCGGCGTCGCTTCGGTGGACGTGGATCTGGAAAAGGGACAGGCGGTCATCGCGGGGGAAGGGGTTGACGTGGCGACAGTTAAGGAAGCCATTGACGACCTCGGTTTCGAGGCCGGCGATCCGGTATAGTCCTGATTGTAACCGCTTGAAGAGGAAGGGGGAAAGGCGCATGACGGACGACGACGCCCTCGAAGCGGGCGACTCCAGTCCCGACGCGACGGTGGAGGTGGACGTTGTCTGTGGCGAACCGATCAGCCGCAGCGAAGCGAAACAACTCGGCCTGATCCTGGGTCCAAGCGACTCGGGCTATTTCCGCGTTGATACGCTCGGTTTCGCCGATTCGTCGGAAACGCCAAAGAAAATTCATCAAGCCCTCTTCCTCCTGGAGCGGAACCGCTTCGACATGGCCTTGAATATGGCCCAGGAAGCGGCGTTGGAGAACCCCTCCTTGACTTCAGCCGTTGTCGCCGTCGCCCGCTGCCTTATCGCAAAAGGCGAGGACGCAAGGGCGTATGCCCAACTGAGTAACATCCCGGACGACAAAGTGGACGCCGAATCGCGGTATTATGCCGCCGAAGCCCTTGCCAATATGGGCAACCGCGACGACGCCATCTCGGCGGTGGAACAGGTGTTAACCATGTCGCCCTCCTCCAGCCTCAAGGTCCAGGCGGGCGAACTGCTCGGCCGGTTGCGGGCCGAAGCCCGGGCCGCGACCGCCGCCGCTACCGCCCAGAAAGACGTCCCCGAGACCGACGTGAAGTCTCCCGCCGCCGGCAGGGCGGGACGGTGGCTGGTTTTTCTGGTCCTGCTGGCTGCGCTCATTGCCCTCGCGGTTGTCGCGTTTTCCGTCTTTATGCCCGACCAGTACAGAAATATCCGGGGCCGCTTGCCTGCGGGGTGGACGTTCCTGCCGGGTGACGCCACGCCTGTCCAGCCGCCGCAAACCGTTCCGGTTAGCCCCTCCACGCCACGCACCTCCATTCCCCGGCCATTCCTCAAGCGGCCGGTGGCGGAGACCATCGCCGCCATTCCCGGCTTGCCGGAGCAGATTCAGCAAGGATCAGGTAGGGCTGGCTGACTGTTTTTCCGACAAAGGTTGAAAACAATTCTTGGCATGGGTATAATCCCACGGTTGCCGATCCGTGGAGATTTTTCCAAATGCCTCTGCCTGTCACACGAACGCTTTTGATGCGTCCCGGCTTTCTGTGCCTGCCAAGCCAGCCGACGCGCCTCTGTACCGTCGTCGCCAGCGGCGTCGCGGTGACGGTGTTTGATCGGCGGCAATGCATGGGAGGCGTGGGTCATTACTCCCACCCCCTCCGGGTCGATGGGCTGTCGACGCCCGACTTTGCCGCGCCGGCGCTGGTTGGACTGATTCGGATGTTTACGGATGCGGGTTCCGCCCCGCGCCATCTCGAACCCTACCTCTATGGCGGGGCGGCCAACCCTGCCGCCTCGGGGTACACCAGTTTGAGGGGTTCGCACAATTTGCGCACAGGTTATGAGATATTGGGCAAATTGGGTGTAAGGATCGCCGGCTCCGACGTGGGCGGTCGCTTTGCCCGCAAATTGGTTTTTTACACCGGAACTGGCGAAAGTATTCTGGCAAAGGTAGACGATATCGACGATAATGCATGGTATCCGTCTCCATCGTGCATGACCGAAGCCAAATGGGCCTGACCGCCAGCGCCACACACTGGAACAGCAATGAACGATTCAAGCGAGAACAATACAGGCGAGCGCCCGACCAGCGCTTCCTTCCGAGGGAGCCGTCCGCCGCGTCCGGTGCGGGACACCGTCGTTATGCTCAACCCCGATCTCCTCGCCGGGTTGAATATCCAAAATATTCCCATGCCCGAGTTCGAGGAGTTGTCCGAACTCATCCGCCGTAATTTCGGCATCAAGGTGGGTGAGAATAAAATCACCCTCGTCACCGGGCGAATGCACCCCATGATGGAAAAGTACGGCTTCGCCAACCACCGCGAATGCCTGGACGCCATCCACGGCGACAAGACAGGTATCCTCCTGTCGGAATTGGCGAATCGCATCTCCACCAACCACACCGCCTTTTACCGGGAGGACGCCCACTTTGCCCTGCTCAGGGACAGCGTTCTTCCTGAAATCGTCACCCAAAAGACCAAATCGGGGGACCGCGATCTCCGCGTCTGGTGTGCGGCCGCCGCAACAGGGGAAGAGGCCTATACCATTCTTTTCACCTTGCTGAAATACTTCAATATGGATTACGCCAATTGGCGGGCGGGAGTCCTGGCCACCGATATCTCGGCCGAAGCTCTCGCCACCGGCAAGGCTGGACGCTACAACGAGGCGCGCATGACGCCGGTTCCGAAGGATGTCGTCAACGCGTACTTCAACCGCATCGACGCCGATACCTACGAGGTAAAACCGGAGTTACGGAGCGAAGTGACTTTTCGCCGCCTCAATCTGGTCAATGACGCCTATCCCTTCAGGCGGAAATTCGACATTATCTTCTGCCGCAACGTCATGATTTATTTCACCCGAGCCATCCGCACCGGATTGCTGATCCGTCTGCGCGACTGGCTCGCGCCCGGCGGGTATCTGTTCATCGGTCATTCCGAATCGCTGGTCGGATCCCACCAGGGGTACGATTATGTCGCACCCGCCGTATATAAACGAACGGATTAACCCGCTTTCACCTGTTTTCCTGCTGCATTGTTCTGCCTTTTTCCGTATATAATAGGGACATGGGTACAGGACGGTAGGGAAAGGGTGCCAATGTCCAACAAAATTCGCGTTTTGATCGTCGACGACTCCGCCCTGGTGCGAGACATCCTCTCGGTCGGGCTTTCCCGTGATCCCGAGTTGGAGGTCGTCGGTACGGCGGCCGACCCGTTCGAAGCAGGGGAGAAGATTCCGATTCTGCGGCCAGACGTCATGACCCTTGACGTCGAAATGCCCCGCATGAACGGGCTTGAATTCCTGCGTCGCCTCATGCCCCAATACCCCCTTCCGGTGGTGATGGTCAGCGCCCTGACAGAAAAAGGCAAGCAGCTCACCCTCGACGCCCTCGCTCTGGGCGCGGTCGATTTCGTCGCCAAGCCCAAGGCGGACCTCGCCCGGGGCATGGAATTGCTGATGAGCGAATTGACGATGAAAATCAAGATCGCCGCCGGCGCAAAGCTGCTTCGCTACAAGCACGAAACGACGGTCGAGAAAAAAACGGCGCGGGAGACGGCGGAACTTAAGAAGGAAGAGATGATCCGCACCGCCGAACCGAGCAACCGCGTCATCCTTATCGGCGCTTCCACCGGCGGCACCGAAGCGGTGCGGGAAATAATCACCCGTTTTCCCGAACGCACCCCCGGCATCGTGGTTATCCAGCATATGCCAGGCGGCTTTACCCGCCTGTTCGCCAACCGGCTCGACTCCGAAACAGCCATGAAGGTCAAGGAGGCGGAAGACGGCGACCAAATCATCAACGGACGCGTTCTGGTGGCCCCGGGCGGCAAACACATCAAGGTCCGCCGCGACTCGCGCTCCGGTTTTTCCGTTACAGTCTATGAAGACCCCAGCCACAACGGCCACGTGCCTTCCGTCGACATCGCCATGCTGTCGGCGGCGGAGGAGGTGGGAGCGAAGGCGATTGGCGTTATTCTGACCGGTATGGGCGCGGACGGCTCCATCGGCCTCAAGGCGATGCGCGACAACGGAGCCCGCTGTCTCGCCCAGGACGAAGCGACGTCGGTCGTGTTCGGGATGCCGAAGGAGGCGTTGAAATCCGGTGGCGCGGAAAAGCTGGTTCCCATCGGGGAGATGGCGGCGGCGATATCGGAACTGTTGCGTCGGTAACTCTACGATACCTCGGGGAAATGAAACGCCAAAAAAGTTTTGGCGCCATCGTAATCAAACGTGTCGACCTTGCCCTTCAAAATAACTAGCAGCGGATTGATGCCTGGGCCAAAGTCGAGGTGCTGCAATGGCGCCATGACGGCGGCGATCGTCTCGGCGTCGTAGGCTTCGAGCGCGCCGTAGAGGTGTTTGAGATCCGCAAGGAGCTGATCCGGATCGCCTTTTTCCGCCGCGATCTGCGCTTCGTTGTCGTTGTCGAGGATGCGGTCCAGCTTGTGGCCAAGCTCGCGCAGTTGCAGGATGAATTGCGGCAGGTAGTCCCTGCAAAAGGTCAGGTCGTCGTTGATGGCGGCGTGCTCGAGATCCTTGGCCTGCCGCGACAGGGGAGCCGCGCCCACGCTCGCCAGCGAGCTCTTCATGCCATGCACATGGATGGCGATATCCGATACCCGGCTGTCGCGGAGTAATGTCTCCAGCCGTTCGGCAAAATCGGGAATCTTGCCCGCCAGCAGCCGCAGCGACCGTTCATAAATGCTCTGCTTGCCAGCCGCCGATTCCAGCCCCTCTTCCACACTGATTTCAGGCAACGCCGCCGCCACCCGGCCAAGCAGGCCGGAGTATTCCACTTTGACGTCGGCGATCTCCGGTTCGCGCACGGCGGGGAGCGCCTCGATGCGGTAATGCTTTGGCACCCATTTGCGGAGGATGCGGTTCAGTTCCGCCTTCTGCAGCGGCTTGGCCAGGAAATCATCCATATTGGAGGAGAGGAGCATCTCTTTCGCGCCTTCGACCGCATTGGCGGTGAGGGCGATAATCGGCACTGTGGAGCGCCAGCCGCCCATGGCGCGGATGCGGGCGGTCGTCTCGACCCCGTCCATATCCGGCATCATGTGGTCCATGAAGATGATGTCATACTCTTTTTCCAACGCCTTGGTTATCGCGTCGCGGCCCGACGTCGCTTCGTCGCTTTGAATATTGAACAGGGTCTGTAAAAGCCCCACGGCGACTGAAAGATTGATTTCGTTGTCGTCCACAATCAGGACGTGCACCGGGTCGTCGAAGAAAATGTCTCCAGCCTCTTCCTCATTGGCGAGATCGTCCAAGCTAGCTTCACGCTTCGGCACGATGACGGTAAACACGCTGCCTCGTCCCGGCTCGCTTTCGGCAGTGATGCTCCCGCCCATCAGTTCCACGATGTTTTTACTGATCGACAGGCCCAGTCCGGTTCCCTTGATCTTCCTGTCCCTGGTGGTGTCAATTTGCTTGAATGGCTGGAACAGAGACGCCATGTCCTCCCGCCTGATGCCGACGCCGGTGTCTGTGATGTCGAAGCGCAGATCGTCGTCCGTCACGGTAAGCCGCAGCGACACTTCGCCCACGTCCGTAAACTTGACCGCGTTACCGAGGATATTCACGAGAACCTGGCGCAAGCGCACATCGTCTGCCAGAAGGCAGTCCGGCAGCTGTCCCTCGATTTCGAACGCAAAGGACAATGCTTTCTCCGCCGCGAGATACCGGACGAGAGAACAGACATTGTCCATGAATTGACGGAAATCGAACGGGGTGGGAGTGAGGAGCAGCTTGCCCGCTTCCAGTTTGGAAATATCCAGAATGTCATTGATGATGGTAAGGAGCGAATCCGCCGACATCTTGATGTCATGGACGTATTTCCGGTGCATATCCCGAAGCGAGTCGTCGTGGAGGAGGATTTCCGATATGCCCACGATGGCGTTCATGGGGGTGCGGATTTCATGGGACATGTTGGCGAGGAAGTCCGACTTTGTCCTGGCCGCCTCTTCGGCGCGGCGCTGGGCTTCGACCAACTCCGAGACGTCGGTAATGGAAAGGATTGCTCCCCGCGTGATGCCACTCGCCTCGACGATGGGCGAGACCGTGATCTGCACGTTCAGAGGATCGGAGCCTTTCATCGGAATCGTATCGTTGTAGCGCCACGTGTCCTGATGATCCAGAACCTGGCGCGCCTGGCTTTGAATTTTGTACACCCAGCTCGGGTCGACCCGGTCGGAAAAAACCTTTTCCAGCGGCTGGTTTTGCAGGCTGCCCCGGTTGCGGCCGACCAGAGGCGAATAGTTTTCGCTCCCGAGGACGTACTGGAGGTTTTCGTTGAAAAGAAGGACGGTGTTCGGTGAGTTCTTCAGGAGAAGATCGTTGTAGAGGTATTGGAGCCGCTTGTCCTCTTCGTTCGCCTGACGAAGCCGTTCGGCGTGTTCGTTCAGCTTGGCCAG
The DNA here is from genome assembly GCA_021205245.1 of Planctomycetaceae bacterium. GTDB lineage: Bacteria > Planctomycetota > SZUA-567 > SZUA-567 > SZUA-567 > JAJBSZ01. Next base: position 2,501 of record JAJPXZ010000158.1, on the reverse strand, counting down.
GAGCTGGTTCGACCGCTCCTTGCGGTTGAGCGTACGGCGCAGGTGGGCTATTGCCTCCTTGGCGCGCTCCAATTCCTTCCCGAGGCTTTCGATCGTGGGTTGTTCGGTCTCGTTTTCGTCCATCGGCGCGGCGTCGGTCATCCCGGTTCTCCAACCGGATGGGCCGAACGTCCGCTCATGGCGGCTATCTCGTCCAGGTGACGTTCGAAAACCGATACGAGGTATGGGTCGAAGTGGCGGCCGCGTTCTTCCAGAATCATCCTGGCGGAATCTTCGTGGCTATAGGCTTCTTTGTAGGGCCGGACCGAACTGAGCGCGTCGTAGACATCCGCGATAGCGACGATGCGGGCCGAAAGCGGTATTTCTTCGCCGGCCAGATGCAACGGATAGCCGCGTCCGTCCCAGCGCTCGTGGTGCGAGTGGGCGATGTCGCGGGCGGTCTTGAGGAACGAGTCGTCCGTCTCGCTGATAAAGTCGGTGAGGAGTTGTTCGCCGCGAACAGTGTGTTCCTTAATGAGGCGGTATTCCTCTTCCGGCAGCTTGTCGGGTGTGAGGAGGATGTGGTCGGGACTTGCAATCTTACCTAGATCGTGCAGCTTGGCCGACTTGATGATCTCCTCCGCCCCTTGCTTGGTGAGGGTATAGCCGGGTCGCGGATGGACGACGAGGTCGAGGGCGATGATGCGGACAATCTCGGTGGTGCGGGCAATGTGCTGGCCGGTGTCGCCGTCCCGGAGGTCGGTGGCGCGGGCGAGCAGTCCGAGGGTGATGTCTTCACGCAGCTTTAGTTTGTTGTAGGCGTCGTTGAGTGAGCGGGTCTTTTCTTCCACCAGTGCCTCAAGGTGGCGGCGGTGACTCTGCAATTCGAGCTGGAGTTTGACGCGGGTGATCAGGGCGCGCGGGCGGACCGGTTTATGGAGGTAATCCATCGCCCCCATTTCCAGCGCCTTGGCCTCGCTCTCGCCGTCGGTCGAGCCGGTTATGAAAATGACCGGTATATGGCTGTGCATCGGCGAGTGGACGAGAAATTGCAGCACGTCGAATCCGGATTTACCCGGCATCTGGCAATCGAGCAGGATAAGGTCGGCCGATTGCGATGACAGGAATCGCAAGGCCGTGTCGCCGCTGGTGAAAGGCCGCACGGAGTACTCCGACCGCAGCGTCGATACAACGGTGTTAAGAATAACGACATCGTCGTCAATCGCCAGTATAACCGGCTTGACACCGCTCTGCATACAATCTCCTGCGGTAAACATTCCTTCTTGCTCCAGCGTTTATCCTACTGTATCCCGTTATCCAAAGGAGTGCAAGAGGATTATGCTGGTACAACCGATCTTGCCGGCCGTTTTAACAACCCTGTTGGTAAATGGATGTAATTCGGGTGATGGCACGAATTAGTCTTGCCGGATGTACGCAAGCCGATGCCGGTGGGTTTACCCTGCGCCGCTGTGGTCACCACGAAGGAGGCCACTAATGATGACGATATAACCAGGCCGCCGCGTGAAGCGGTGGTGAAGTTTGTGTTGAGGATGTGGTAAAAGTGGGGGTGGCTATTCCGGTGGCGCTGTGGCGAGGATCGCCTTGACCCGGTCCGCGTCCTGTTCGGTGAACCAGACTTCGAGTCGGTGTTCGTCGTCGTGGCCGCGCCAGTAGAGGACGGCGTCCCGGAGGATTTCCAAATAGGTGGCGAGGTCGTCCCCGGGGATGCGGGGTAAATCCTGGTGGACGAGGATGATTTTGTGCCGTGCCGGGCGGAGATCGCGGATGCAGTCCCAGAGGGCGTCAAAGTTTTTGCCTGCATGGGGAGGGAACTGCAGCACCGCGCCGATGTCTGTCAGAAGGGCCTGGACTGTCGGCAAATCGTTAGCGAGCGTCGCGACGTGGGCGTCCTTTTCCCGGCTAAAATCGGCCGGCGGCGTAAAATAATGGAACATGGGCGTCACTCTCCGTCTACGCGGATGAAGCTGTCGTAGTGGTCAAAGGTATAGTATACCTCTCCCTCGGTACCCAATACCAACCGTTGCGGGCCGGGGCCGGAAATGCCTGGAGTCGGCACCACATACTCGCGGTAATATCCGGATGGGCGTCTCGGCAGCAATCGGCCCGCGTTGCGGAAAACTTCGCCGTCGTTCCTGTGGGGATGTTTTTGGCCAGCCGCTATGCGTTCGAGGGTAGGGCGGAGGTCGACCGTGCCCAAGAAGATGGCCTGGCCGGTGTTAATGTCGACCACCGTCACGTCGGCAACCTTGAAGTCGCCTGCGTAATAGGGTCGGGTGATAATTCCGATACTCGCCGCATCCTGAGGAGCGTCGGGGAGGGGAGTTGGGTTCCTGGACGGCATTTGCGCCATGACCAGGTAAACCGCGAACAAGGCCATAATCAGGTAGCCGGTTCGGGCGGAAGGTTTCATCAACTCTCCTCTCGGCGCAGTGGGATAACGATACCAGCCCTTATACCCGCGACGCGGCTCCCGGTCAAGCCGGTGGAGGGCGGCTCAATGT
>JAJPXZ010000184.1 GCA_021205245.1 Planctomycetaceae bacterium | reverse complement strand
ATGGATAATAATCTGCCGTCCGAACCGTCGACGGCGGGCGGGTTGTTGGAGCCGGTTGAAATCAAGGCGGTCGTGGACCGGATCGTCGACCGCTTGACCCAGGCGATTTTGTCCCGGGAACTGCTGCCCGGCCAAAAAATTCCCACCGAGACGGACTTGTGCGAGTCCCTCAGGGTGGGCCGCAACTCCGTCCGCGAAGCCATCAAGGTGTTGGTGGCGATGGGCGTCCTGGTTATTCGCCGGTCGGAGGGGACGTTCGTTTCGGAAGGGTTTTCGGAACGGATGCTGGACCCGATGGTGTACGGGTTGTTCCTGGAGGGCGGCGACTCTTTTGCGATTATCGAGCTTCGCAAACTTTTCGACACCGGCGTTCTGCAATTGGCTATAACAAAGCGGACTGAAGCCGAAGTGGTGGAACTGGAAGCGGCCTTGGCGGCGATGGCGTCGATCCTCAGGGAAAACCCGACCGAGGAGGCGTTACTGAAGGAAGACCTCAAGTTCCACCGCATCATCGGCTTGATGGCTAGGAATCCATTGGCCGACAAGATCAGCATGGTTATTGAACGTTTGACCCTGCCGTCGCGGACCGACGCGGTGCGCTCCTTTATCGACAAAGGGGAGTTCGACGGGTTCCTCCGGAAGCACCAGGACCTGGTGCGGGTCATCAAGGAGCAGGACGACGCGGCTGTCGGCCGCACCATTGACGATCACTACAGCCATTGGCGCAGCGTCAGCGTGCGTATGCGCCCACGCCCATAAATCCCGCCCCCCGATTTCGGGGGGCGCGCGTTTCTCTGAAAGAAAACCCTCGGCAGACGTCGACAAATCGGTATAATCCCCGCCTATGAAACGCTACCGGGGAGAACTCCTTATCGTCATGAGCACCATTGCCTGGGGTATGTCGTACCTCTGCGTGAAGGTGGCTCTGCGTACCCTCGGCACCTTCAATATGGTTGCGCTCCGGTTCTCCATTGCCTGCGCCTTCACCGCCTTCGCCTTCAGTGGCCATGCCAGACGGATCCGGCGGGCTGAACTCTTCTATGGTTGTTGCCTGGGCGGATTGTTGTTTTGCTCGGCCAGTCTGCTCGCGACCGGTGTCGCGAATACATCGATTTCCAATGCCGGTTTTATTATCGGGTCGATGGTGCTGTTTGTGTCGGTCATGGACACGCTGGTGTCGTGGCGGCGACCACGGGCCGGACTCTTCGCCGCCGTGCCGCTGGCCATGGCCGGGATTGCCATCCTTACCCTGCGGGGCGAATTCTCTCTGAATCCAGGCGACCTGTATTGCCTTGGCGCGACCATCGCGCTGGCGGTGCACGTTATGGTGGCGCAACAGGCTGGCAGGCATGCCGATGCGGTTGGGGCGTCCATCATCCAGTTCGCCGTCACCGGCTCGCTGGCGTGGCTGGCATCGACGCTTCAGGGCGGGGCGGTGCTGGTTCCGTCCGGCGATGCATTGTACGCTGTGCTGGCCTTGGGGGTGTTCGGTACCGCTGTCGCCTTCGTCTGCCAAGTGGTTGGCCAGAAATATGTGAGTCCCACCCGCACCGCCTTCATCTTCACCCTCGAACCCATCTTCGCCACCTTGTTCGCCTGGCTGTTCATGCGCGAACATGTCACCTGGCACGTCTTTGCCGGCGGCGGCATGCTGCTGGCTGCCGTCTACATTTCTGAACTCGGCGCAGCCGCGAACACGGATGGGCCGTCCATCACCCAGGAGGAGCCAGTATGACCAAGTGGATCGATGTCCGCAGCGACACTGTCACGGAGCCGACCCCGGCGATGCGTAAAGCAATGGCCGAGGCGGAGGTAGGGGACGACGTCTATCAGGATGACCCAACCGTCAACCGCCTGGAAGAATTGGCGGCGGAGATGACTGGAAAAGAAGCCGCCCTGTTCGTGCCGTCCGGCACCATGGGCAACCAACTGGCGGTAATGACCCACACCACGCCGGGCGACGAGATGATCGTCGGCGCGCGCTGCCATATCGTCGACCACGAAGTGGGTGCGTCGCCGCGTTTGTGCGGCGTCGGTTATGCCCTTGTCGACCACCCCGACAACATCATCCGCCCGGAAGACGTGCGGCGGCTGGTCCGGCCTGACGACATCCATTGCCCGACCACGACTCTTCTTTGTCTCGAGAACGCCCTGGCCGATGGCAATGTCGTACCGCTGGACGTGATGGAGGCGACCTATCGCCAGGCCAAGGAGTGCGGGCTTGCGGTACACCTCGACGGCGCGCGGTTGTTCAACGCCGCCCTGGCGCTGGGCGTCGGGGCGCGGGACATTACCGCTCTTGCCGATTCGGTGATGGTGTGCTTGTCGAAGGGCTTGTGCGCGCCGGTGGGGTCGATGCTGTGCGGGTCGAATGCGTTTGTGGCGGCGGCCCGGAAATACCGCAAGATGCTTGGCGGCGGTATGCGCCAGGTGGGCATACTGGCGGCGGCGGGAATATTGGCGCTGACGGAGATGACGAAGCGCCTCGGCGACGACCACGCCAATGCAGCCGCGCTTGCGGATCGCCTCGCCGCCATACCGGGGGTGACGGTGGCCTGCGAGCGGGTGAAAATCAACATGGTCTTCTGGCGGCCCGAGACGGAAAAATTCAACCCGGAGATGTTCGCCGAATTCATGCGCGGGCGCGGCATCCGCACCAACGGGCCGAGTGACGGCGTCTACCGCTTCATTACCAACAATGACGTGAGCTCCGCCGACGCGATTCGTGTCGCCGACGCGGTGCGCGACTATATGACATCATTGTAGACCTCACTTTACAATTAGACGGGGGCGGGATTCTCATCCCGCCCCCGTTATGCGTTTCGCCCTCCTACAACTTTAAAAATCGAAGTTGTCGGGATCGGAGCCGACGCGGGTGTCGGTATTAAGCGCGTCGATGCGTTTCATGTCTTCGGCTGAAATCTCGAAATCGAAGACCTCGCTGTTTTCTTTGATGCGGGCCTGGTGGACCGACTTCGGAATGGTGACGATGCCGTTTTGGAGATCCCAGCGGATAACCACCTGGGCGGGTGTTTTGCCGTACTTTTTGCCAAGCTCGGCAATCGTCTTGTCCTTCAGCACGTTGCCGCCCTGACCGCCCAGCGGGCTCCACGCTTCGACCGCTATGCCTTTGGATGCGCAGTAGTGCCGCAGCGGTTCCTGGGTGAGGAAGGGGTGAAGTTCCACCTGATTGATGGCGGGGACGATTCCGGCCTCTTCCAGAAGCGTGTCGAGGTGGTGTTCCTTGAAATTGCTGACGCCGATGGCGCGGGCCTTGCCTGAAGCGAGAATCTTTTCCATCGCCACCCACGACTCGACGTAGTTCTCCACCGGCCAGTGGATAAGGTAGAGATCGACATAGTCCATGCCGAGATCCTTCAGGCTCGCGTCGATGGCCTGGAGTTGGCGGCCGGCGCGCATGTCGTCGTTCCAGAGCTTGGTGGTGATGAAAAGTTTCTCACGCGCGACGCCGCTGTCACGCACGCCCTGACCGACGCCTTTTTCGTTGCCGTAGATGCGGGCGGTGTCGATGTGGCGGTAGCCGGCTTCGATGGCCCAGCGTACCGCGTCGGCGGTTTCCTTGCCGTCGGGCGAACGAAAGACGCCCAGGCCAAAATTGGGGATATCGACAGTATCGGCGATGTGGGTGGTGGTGGTGATGTCCATGCTTCTCCTTAGTGTTCCGGGTTGCGTGTCCCTCACAAAACCAGACTCCATAATACCGCACGGCGGGGCGAAACAAAAGAGGCATTCCTGCCGCCCGACGATGGTATGGCGAAGCTTCTTGACTGACGGGCCTGCTGCCCGTATTCATACGCTATGAGCAAGACCATCAATCCCGACAAGAACAGCCAAAAACACGACAACCGCAAGGCGGTCCTGGACGTGTTCAGGAAAAACCTGGTCATGACCGTGGCCGAGGCGGCGGAGCTGTGCGGCTTGTCGAAGCCGACAGTTCACCGCGCCGCCGAGTTCCTGGTCGGCAAGGAATTGCTGCTGCCGACCGGCAAGGGCCTGTCCGGCGACGAGGGCGGCAAAAAGCCGATCCTTTACACCTTCAACGCCGGTTACCGCCACATCCTCTGTTTTCAAATCTGCTCAGCCACGCTCTTGTCGGCTGTCTCCGATATGCGCGGCAAACTACGGGCTGAGAATTCTGTCGCCTTTCGCCCAGACACGCCGCTCGAAGAGATTATGGATCACATGCGCGCCGCCTGCGACGCCATGACGTCGGCGCTTCACCTCCGTTATGAGGATTACGCCGCGATTGTCGTTGGCTGCCACGGCGTAACCGATCCGGAAAAAGGCACAATCGCGGGGTCGCCCTATTTCCCGTCTTGGGGTCTGGACATCCCATTTACCGAACGGATGCAGGCGTTGTTCGCGCCATCGCCGCCGATATTTATCGACAACTCAAACCGCTACGACGCCATCGCCGAGATGCGCGCCGGCGCGGCCCGGGGTCGGGATTCGTTCCTGGTCATCGACGGCGAGACAGACGGCCTTGGTGCAGGAATGGTGCTGGGCGGGTCGTTGTGGCGGGGCAGTCAGTCATTGGCGGGGGAAATCGGCCACATGGTGGTTGACCCGACCGGCTCGCGGACCTGCGACTGCGGCGGCAAGGGTTGTTTGGAAACAATGGCCAGCATGAACAGCCTGGTTGAGGCGGCGCGGAGCGGCTATGCTTCGAACAAAAAGTCCCTCCTCTTCGCGCGACTGCTGCCGGGCGAAATATCCTACCGGGACATTTTTGACATCGCCAACGCCGGCGACCCGTTTGCGCGGCGCTTGGTGGAGGACCAGGCGCGCTGGCTCGCCATCGGCATCGCCAACGTTACCATGGTCGCCGATCCCGGTCTTGTCGTCCTCCAAGGGCCGTATGCCCACGGCGGCGATTGGCTGCTGGACCGCATCCGCCATTTCCTGGCCGGGTTCAGTCTGCCGCGCACCCGACGGCGGACAGACATCACCCTATCGACCTTTGGCCGCGAGCGCGGGCTTGTGGGCGGGGCGCACGTGGTGGCTGACAGTTACTTTGCCGATCCGGCCATTTACCAGTAACAACCAGCGACATGTACCCACCAGCGCGACTTCGATCTTATTCCGTAATTTATACCAATAACCAACCTGTATGGGATATGCTATAGGGAGGCCGCTCGCGCAGCGGCTATAATACGGAATAAGGAGCACCTGTGGCCCACTTCAAATACAAGGATCTCGCCGAGCGGCTCCAGGCGGAAATTATGGCCGAGCCGTCGACGCCGGGCAAGAAGTTCGCGACCGAGGACGAGATGATCGCCCGCTTCGGCGTCAGCCGCAACACGGTGCGCCAGGCGGTGGCCTTGCTGGTGCGGGAGGGTTTTCTCCAGAAGCGCCAAGGCAGCGGTACCTATATTTCCGACAGGATAGCCGAGTTCCGCGAAAAGCGCCGCAACGCGGCCAAAAACCGGTGCATCGGCGTCGTGATGACCCAGGTTAATATCTACGTTTTCCCCAGCGTTCTCATGGGGATAAGCGATTATCTGTTCGAGCACGACTACTACACCATCATCCGCATGTCATTGAACCGGGTCGGCAAGGAAAAGCAGATCCTGGGCGAATTGTTGGAATCGGACATCGCCGGCCTTATCCTCGAGCCTGCGCGGTCCGGGTATCCACCTATCAATCACGATCTCTACCGCCGCGTCGGCGCGAAATTCCCCTGCGTCCTGCTCCACGCCTCGCTGGCTGGGTTCGACCTGCCGGTGGTGGACAATTCAAACCTCGCCGGCTTCGCCCTCTTGGTCGATCATCTGGTCGAGCGCGGCCACCGGGATATTGCGCTGATCTGCAAATCGGACGAAGGGAGCGGCGTCAGCCGCTTCACCGGCTATGCCGAGGGAATGTACAGGCACGGCCTGAATGTGGACGAGTCTCGTATCCTCTGGTTCAACGACGAGACCTTCGACGATCTCTTCACCGACGCCAATGCCGCCCGGGTGCTCCGGGTTATCGAAGGCTGTACGGCGGTGATGTGCTCGAACGACAATGTCGCCCGCAAGTTCTTGATATTCCTGGCGAAGCGCAATATCAGGGTGCCGGACGATCTTTCCGTGGTCGGCTACGACGATCTCCAGGACGATATGGAACAGCCCATCACCACCATCGAGCATCCAAAGGAAAATCTCGGCCGCGCCGCCGGTCGGGCCATCCTTACCCTGGTCGAAAACCCCTTCGCCGACGTCACCCTCCGCTTTCAGCCCAAACTCGTCGACAAGGGTTCGGTGCGGGTGCTAAAATAGGCTCGGATCGTGTATTGCTACATGGTGCATGATAAATATATCAAATAAGCAAAGGTGGTGCAGGAAAAAGACAACGCTTTTTTGTATTTAAATTACCCATTATTTATTCAAATAAATAAAGGGAAGTGGGTAAATTTTCGGAATTCTGACCAGGTTTGTCAGCGAATTATAGAATAATGGGACCAATTTCAGTGAATTTATTCCGCTTTGCTTTTTGACTATCCGTTTTCACCGGTTATAGTGCAATCGTGGCCGGTCCAGCCCTTCGACACTGACGCAAACCCGAACGCAGCCACAACCACAACGCCTCACCAAAACCGATAGCGATCGCCTTTACCCCCATTGCCCCGTGTCCGCGAATAAACCCGCGGACCGCAAGGGTGCTTTGCACCCGGGAGCCACGTATGGCCGCCAGCGGCGAAACCTACGTTCTTGAGATGAAGGACATTGTCAAAACCTTCCCCGGCGTCAAGGCCCTGGACGGCATGTCGCTTCGGGTCAGACCCGGCACGGTCCATTGCCTGGTCGGCGAAAACGGGGCAGGAAAGTCCACCTTGATGAAGGTCCTCTCCGGCGCGTACACAGTCGACGCAGGGGAAATCCTCTTTCACGGCAAGCCTCTTCACGGGCAAAACACCCGGGACACCCTCGGGATGGGTATCGCCATGATCCACCAGGAACTCAGCCCGGTGGCGGAGATGACCTTGGCGGAAAACGTCTTCCTTGGCCGCGAGCCGTCGCGTTCGGGCCGGTCAGGCCGGTTTTTCGTCAATTTTAAAAACATGTACGCGCAGACCGCCGAATTGTTCGCACGTATCGGCCTCAACTACGACCCGCGCGCCAAAATGTCCAGCCTCTCGGTCGCGGGCATGCAACAGGTGGAGATAGCGAAGGCAATCTCGCGGAACGCTTCCCTCATCCTCATGGACGAACCCACCTCCGCCATTACCGACAAAGAGGTGGGCATGCTCTTCCGGCAAATTGCCGAACTGAAGGCGAACGGGGTCGCCATCGTCTATATCACCCACAAGATGGACGAAATATTCGCCATCGCCGACGACGTCACCGTTATCCGGGACGGCAAATGGATTGCCTCCGGCCCGGCGTCGGACTTCGACAACGAGAAGATAATCTCCCTGATGGTCGGTCGAACCATCACCGAAGTCTTCCCCAAGGTGACGGTCCCGATAGGGGACGAGGTGCTAAGGGTCAAGAACCTGAGCGGACGAGCGTTTTCCGGCGTCGACTTCTGCGTCCGCGAAGGCGAAATCCTTGGCCTTGCCGGTCTCGTTGGCGCGGGCCGCACCGAGGTTGCCAGGGCGCTATTCGGCCTCGACCCGTATGAAGGCGAGATATTCCTCCACAACCGGCCCGTCGCCATCCGCTCGGTGCGGGAGGCCATCGCCCACGGCATCGCCATGGTGTCGGAGGATCGCAAAGGGGAGGGGCTGGTCCTAAGCCGATCGGTGCGTGAAAACACTTCCCTCGCCAATCTGCCGATGTTCGCGCCCGGACTGTTCCTCGACAAGCGCCGCGAAGGCGAGGTGGTCCGCGACATGATCGACCTCCTCCGCATCAAGACCTCGTCCATGAACACCGCCGTCGGCGATCTCTCCGGCGGCAACCAGCAGAAGGTGGTGATTTCGAAATGGGTGATGGGCGAAGTCAAACTGCTCATCCTTGACGAACCGACGCGCGGCGTCGATGTCGGCGCGAAATCGGAAATCCACCGCCTGATGTGCGAATTGGCGTCCAGGAAGATGGCCATCATCATGATTTCCTCCGAGCTGCCGGAGATCCTCGGCATGTCGGACCGAATTATCGTCATGCACGAAGGCGTCATGCGCGGTGAACTGCCGCGCGACCAGGCCACCCAGGAAAGCATTATGGAACTGGCCACCGGCGCGCACCAGAGTGCGTGACCTTTTGATGCAATCTGCAGGAGAGACTATGCACACGAAGTCAGGGTTTTCGTTCGCCCAGTTCCATGCCAAGTACGGCACTATAGCCATCTTTGCCGTCATCTTTATCCTGTCGGCCGTTCTGGTACCGAATTTCGCCAACCCGGATAATCTCAAAAACGTCCTGCGGCAGATGGTGGTTGTCACCCTGCTTGCCTTCGGCGTCACCTTTGTCATTATCCTCGGTCACATCGACGTATCCCTGGGGTCGGTGTTGGCGTTGTGCGGCTGCGTCGCGGCGGCGGCGATGAAATCGACAAACAGCGTCGCGATCGCCGTCGCGGCCGGCCTTGGCGTCGGCCTTGTGACAGGGGCGGTGAACGGCTTTATCGTCACCAAATTCGCCATCCCGGCATTTATCATGACCCTGGCTATGACAACGGTCGCCCGGGGTTCGGTCCTCTTGTTCACCGGCGGCCGGCCCATCACCAACCTGGGCAATTTTGAAGAAATCGGCAACGGAAACCTCTTCGGACTCGTTCCCATCTCCATCGTCATCCTGGCCCTTTTCCTCGCGCTGTCGTGGTTGCTCCTGAACACGACAAAGTACGGCCGCCATGTGTACGCTGTCGGCGGCAACATCTCGGCCGCCATCGCCTCCGGCATCGACGCCAACGGGGTGGTCAAGAAATCGTTCCTTTACAACGGTCTCCTGTGCGGGCTGGCGGGCGTGGTGTTGATGTCGCGTATGGACTCGGGCCAACCGGCGGCCGGCATCGGCTACGAGTTCGACGCCATCACCGCCGTAGTGGTGGGCGGCACCAGCCTGGCGGGCGGGCGCGGCACCATCATCGGTACGCTGATCGGCTCGGCCATCATCGCCATTATCAATAACGACCTGAACCTCCTCAACGTCCACTCCTATTGGCAACAGATTGCCAAGGGCCTGATTATTCTGGTGGCGGTCATTCTCGACGTCTCCACCAGGCGCTCGCGGACGTAAGCGGACGGAATTTGGAAAAGAATTCTCCCCGGACACAACCGGTGGCCGGGCGGACCACTTCGACAGGAGAGACCCATGAAGAAGGTACTAGCGCTGCTTTTGGCCGTCACGTTTTTGGCGTCGTGTGCGGTGTCGGGCGAGTTTGTCATCGGCTACGCCAATATGGCCGACTCGGACGTCTTTATCATGAAGCGGATGGAATCGTTCCGGGAGGTGGTGAAGAAGGACCCGACAATTCGCGTCATTTATGCCGACGCCAACGCCGACCAGAACCGCCAGCTTGACCAGATCGATAATTTCCTTATGCAAAAGGTCGACCTCCTGCTGGTGGTGCCGGTCGACTCGGATGGCGTCTCCGGCGGCGTCCGCCGCGCCAACCGTGCCGGCGTCCCCGTCCTCTGCCTCGGCATCGACGCCGCCGGCGGCGAGTCCACCTTTATCGGTTCGCCGAATCAGGACGCCGGCCGTCAGCAGGGTGAACTCATGTCGAAGCTTCTCCCCGAGAATGCGAAGATCTGTTACCTCTACGGCCTGCACGGCAATTCCCACTCCATCGAGCGCTGGGAATCGTTCAAAGAGCATTGCCTCGACAAGCGGCCCGATATTACCCTCCTCGCCTCGCAGACCGGCGACTTCGAGCGTGACAAAGGTATGAAGATAACCGAGGACTGGATTCAGTCCTTCCCGCAAATCGACGCCATCGTCTCGGCCAACGACCAGATGGCCCTCGGCGCGATTCAGGCGTTGAAGATCGCCAACCGCCTCGACGGCGTCCTGATCAGCGGCGTCGACGGCGTTGACGACGCGGTACGCGCGGTCAAGAAGGGCGAAATGACCCAAACCATTCTCCAGAACGCGCCCGGCCAGGCCGATGCCGCCTACGAGGCCGTGCAGATGTACCGTCGCGGCGAAACGCTGCCGAAGGAAATGATCGTTCCCTTCGAGTCCATCACCGCCGAAAACGTCGACCAGTACTATACCGGCGACTAAGTGGAATAAACAGACTCGCGCATGCACGGAGATTAGACGTGACCATCACCATCGGCGTCATTGGTGCCGGCCGCATCGGCCGCGCCCATATCGAGGCGATGCATTTGGGCGTGCCTGGTGTGCGGGTGGGTGCGGTGTGCGGCCGCTCCGGCGACAAGGCGAAGACGCTGGCGGAGGAATACGGCATTGCCTCGTACACGAACGACTACCGTGATGTCCTCCGTGACCCGGCCATTCAGGCGGTGGCGGTGTGCTCTCATACCGAGTCGCACGTCGCAATCGTCACCGAGGCCGCTCGGGCAGGCAAACATATCTTCTGCGAAAAGCCCCTCGCCCTCACCCTGGACGAAGTGGACAAGGCGCTGTCGGCGGTGGATGCGGCCGGGGTGATGTTCATGCTCGGCTTCAATCACCGCTACGACGCCGGCAACATGCGTATCCGTCGGGCTGTGGCGTCGGGGGAGATTGGCACGCCGGAGATGGTGTTCATCACCAATCGCGACCCCGAACTGCAGGATATAGAATATCTCCGCCATTCCGGCGGCATTTTCGTCGACACGGTCAGCCACGATTTCGACCTGTCCCGGTATCTCCTGGACGACGAACCGGAAGAAATCTATGCGCGGGGCGAGTGCAACGTCGACCCTGCGGTCGCTTCCTTCGGCGACTATGACACGGTGATGGCGATGGCCCGCTTCCGAAATGGCGCGCTTGTCCATTACAATGCCAGCCGCCGGGCAATGTACGGATACGATCAGCGGGTGGAGGTGTTTGGTTCGCTCGGGCGAATCGAGACCCGTAACCTGCCGGAGGATAACACCGTCCTCGCCACCGCCGATGGCTACCGCCGTCCGCCGGACCGGCATTTCTTCATGGAGCGGTACGCCGCCGCCTACCGCGAAGAAGGTCGCGTTTTTGCCCAATGCCTGAAAGACAACCGCCCGCCGCCGTCCGGGGGCGGGGACGGACGCATGGCGATGCTGATGGGCATGGCCGCCCTGCGTTCGGCCCGCGAGAACCGCACCGTCCGCATGGACGAGGTGGGCTAAGCGTCCATACCAATTAAAGGAGTTTTCGATGAGCAGTTGGTTTCACGGCAAATTGTGCGTCGTCACCGGCGCTGCCCAGGGCATTGGCAAGGCCCTGTCGGAAAAGTATGCCGAAAGCGGTGCGAACCTTGCCCTTCTCGACCTGAATGATGACGCCCTCCAGACCACGACGGCGGCAATCAGGGAGACATATTCCGTCAAAGTCACGCCGTACCAGGTCAATGTCGCCGATTTCCCCGCTGTCCGGCGGGTCATGGCCGAAATCGGTAAAACCCTCGGTGCGATTCAGGTGCTGGCTAATTGCGCCGGCATATCGACGTCAGGCCTGCTCCGGGACGTACCGGAAGAGACTTGGGACAGGGTTATGAATATCAACCTGAAGTCGGTTTTCGTCATCAGCACCCTTGCGGCAGACAACATGGTGGCGAATGGGGTAAAGGACGGACGCATCGTTTCGGTCTCGTCGCAGGCGTCGAAGACAGGCGAACTTGGCAACGGGGCCTATTGCGCCGCCAAGGCGGGGGTCAATTCCTTGACGCAGGTATTGGGGCTTGAGCTGGCGGAACACGGCATTGCCGTATCGGCGGTCTGTCCCGGCTACGTCGATACCGAGATCATGCGCAAGGTCTTCCGCGAGCGCGGACCTATTGAAGGGATGACCCCGGAGCAATACGAAAAGCGCCTCACCGACGGCGTACCGATGCGCCGGATGGCAAGTCCGGAGGAGATTGCCGACTTTATGCGCTACCTCAGTTCCGAGAACGGGGGCTACATCACCGGCGTCTCGCTCACCATCGCCGGCGGTAAGACGTTGATTTAGAAATCGAGAGCGCACGGTTTGCGGTATTCAACCGTCGCCGTATCAACCTCTCCTGAAAACATGCAAAAACGCCCTAAAAATGCGGGATTCTCCTTGAAAATCGCCAACACCGGGGAGTAAGATGGCCCTGCGGGATGCGAGGGGCTGGAGTGGTTGCGGCGATGTACTCTTCCGTGGTCCTCCGGTAAGCTCCCGCCATCGACGCGATCCGTCCAGACGGAGCGCTCTTTGCTTGCAGGAGACCACCAGGTATGCGCAAACCTTTAGAACTTGAAAGAGACAAGGAAGCCCCATCCGTCAGCGTTGACTCCCGGCCGGAAAACAAACCGGAAAAAGACGCGGCCGGTTCCGGCTTGGCCGGATGCTCTGTCAAACTGTGCCATCTCGAACTCGATCAGGAGGGAGAACCGGACGACGAAGCCTATGCCGACTTGAAGCGGGCGAAGCATGACGATCAAGTGATGCAGTGCGAGCCAAAGGCCAAAGTGCCGCACCCGGGGGTTTTTGTGATGCCAAACCCTACCGGTGAGGCCGCCGACACCGAACGCCGGGCAGCATGAACGGCTAGTAGGACTCAGCGTCCTCATGAAAAACCAGACTCGGATGAGTCTGGTTTTTTTTTGAAGCAAGCCCCGAGCAGTAATTCCGTCCCAACTCCTCTCTAACGTCACCCCGGCGTTAAAAATGTATGGGGTGGTTGGAAAGCTTACCTTTTGAGAATCGCTTGCAGCAAATGATTCTGTAACGGCGTCAGCGTTGTCCCGCCTTTATCCAGCGCCTGGCCACGCAACGCCTGCTTCACAAGCGCGTTCTTGAACACGCCGGCTTCAGTGTAGGAGTCGACGAAGTTTGCGCCAACCACCTGGCCGTCACGGTAAAACACCTTCCTGAACCAGCCGTCGCCCTGTTCGGTGGTTGACGAATTGCCGGTGCCGACATCGCCAATACCGACAAAATCCATACCCATGAAATGGGTGATGTTATGGAGGATTTCACCCGCGTACTCGCGACTGGCTCCGGCCATGTTGCATCCAGCCGTAAACCCCTGGTTGCGGGCGTTGGCCCATAGGCCGATGATTTGCTGTTCGCCTGTCAGCAGGTTCATGCCCTGGGCGCAGTCACCGGCGGCATAAACACCAGGCACATTCGTTTGCATATGCGGGTCGACCAGGACGCCCTGGCGAGCTTCCAACTCGTCTCGGTTGACAAAGCCCAGGTTGGCGCGGACGCCGATGGCGAGGATGACGATATCCACGGCGATCTGGTGGGTCGAATCCTTGAATGACGCGAGCAACCCGCCACCCGGCACTGCGTCGACGCGTTCGAGCGCGCAACCAAAACGCAGATCGATGCCTTTGTCCACCAGCCGATCCTCGATGACGCGGGAGCAGTCCGGGTGGGCGGCGAGCGGGAAGATACGCTCGGCCAGATCGGCCAGCGTCACCTCCATCCCCGCTTTCCAAAACAATTCCACCAGCTTGATGCCAACCATGGATGCACCGACAACCAGTGCGCTTCGTGGCTTCCTGTCCATCGCCTCACGGACCGCCACCGCGTCCTCCACAGTCCGCATGGCATGGACGCCGGGCAGGGTCGCGCCGGGGATGGGCGGGACAATCGGCGACGCGCCCGAAGCGATGCAGCAGGTGTCGAACAGGAATTCCTCGCCGGCGGCAACGAGGCGGCGCTCGCGGGCGAAGAGTCTTTCCGCCGGGCTGTCCCGGTGGACGCGGGCGCGGTACTTGCCGAAGGCGGTGTCGGACGCGCCATAGGGGAACATATGGGCATAGGGGATTTTCCCAGCCGCATAATAGCTGGTCAGCATCGGGTTGTACGGCGGCAGGCTGCCCAGGGCAAAGACGTCGATGTCGCCGTCGAAGCCGCTTTCACGCAGCCCACGGCAGGCCTCGACCGCCGCGCCGCCGTTCCCGATAATGCACGCCTTCTTTGCCACGGCGCTCACCGTATATCCCGCGCGCCGCGCGTGCCGTTCACGAGTGTGCCGAGGTAATTGCGTTCCTTGTCGACCTGCACGTCGTTGGCGTCTTCGTAGCGAAGCGCCTCGAAGGGGCAGACGCGGACGCAGGCGGGTTCCAATCCGGCCTGAACCCGATCTGAACAAAGATCGCATTTGTAGAGATGATCATCCGCATCGTATCGTGGCACGCCGAAGGGGCAGGCGAGAGCGCAGGAATGACAGCCGATGCAGCGGTCGCGGTCGATGCGGACCGCATGGGTGACGTCGTCCCGGTAAATTGCGCCGGTGGGGCAGCCGACAAAGCAGGGGCTGTCTTCGCAGTGGCGGCACCCGGCGGACGCGTAGGTGATATCGCCGTCGTCGGCGCGGTTTTCCTCTATTTGATAGATGCGCCGCAGAGCGGGCAGCCCTTGTTCAGGATAGAGATCGTTCTGGTCCTGACACGCGACCACGCACGCGCCGCAGCCGACGCACTTGTCGAGGTTGAGGATAATGGTCTTTGGCATCAGCGGTCCTCCGCTACTTTTTCCAGCTTGCACAAGGCCGATTTGTAGCCGGGAAAGCCGGAGATGGGATCGGTGTAATCACCCTGGAACAGGGAATTGACGTCGGCCCCGGCCCAGCCGTGGAACATGTGGGCGACGCCCGGCAGGACCATGTGAGTCGGGTTGGCCTTGACCTTGATACTGCCGAACGGCGTCGACAAGGTCATGTCGTCGCCTTCGCGGACGCCTAGCCGTTCGGCGTCGGCAGGGTTCAGATCGACGGCGGGGTGGTTGGGCCGAAGGTTTTTGGTCCAGGACAGGTGGTTGACGCGCGAGTGGATAAACATCGGGAGACGCGAACCGGTATTGAGGATAAACGGATACTCCTTCGCCATCTCCGGATTGCCTTCGGGGCTATATCGGGGCGGCGTGTATGTGGGAAGCGCGTCGATGCCGTCCCGGTCGGCGAACTTCTCCAGGATTGACGAGGTGAACTCAATCTTGCCGCTCGGGGTTTTCGCGCCGTCTACGTATTTCCGTTCCTTCGTCGTGATCGGATTCGGCACCGCCATGCCGCCGGGATGGCGTTTCAGTTCCGCAACCGTCATGCCGCTTGGTTCGAGGATCCAGTCGAGGCAGGCCTCGTAGCCGAGTGGGAACAGCGCGTCGTCGGGGCAGAGCCGTTTGGCCAACTCAAAAATCATGTCGACGTCGGAGCGGGATTCGTACATCGGGTCGACCACTGGCTGGCTTAGGACGGCGTAACCGGGGCCGTAGGCGCGTAGTTCCATCCGTTCCAGCGAGGTGCAGGCGGGAAGGACGATGTCGGCCATGCGCGCGGTGTCAGTCATAAAGATGTCGGTGACGGCGAGGAAGTCGAGCTTGTCCAGCGCCTGGCGGAAGCCTTCCGAGTCCGGCCACATGCGGTAGTTCATGCCAAAGCCGAGCATGACCTTGACCGGATACGGTTTGCTGGTGCGGAGCTGTTCCGGCAGGAACACCGCCTGCGCCTCGGGGCTGGCGACCTGCATCCAGACCGGATACTTGTCCGCGCCGATACGGGGCGGCATCGACGACACCGGCACCGGGTTTTCGAATTCCTCTTCGCGGGTGACGAACTTGCCAGCCACATAGAGATAGCTGGGCGGTTCGGCCAAATTGCCGCCCACGATGTCGTAGTTACCGGTCAGCGCCACCAGCATAAAGATGGCGCGGTAGTTCTGCACGCCATTTGTATGGTGGACCACCGGGCTGGCGCTTGGCTGTACACAGGCCTGCTTCGCGCCGGCGAACATGCGGGCGGCCTCGCGGATGCGTTCGGCCGGGACGCCCGACAGGATCTCGGCCTTTTCCGGGGTAATGGTCTGGACATAGTCACGGTAATCGTCAAAGCCCTTGGTGTACTTGGCGACGAAGTCCCGGTCATAGAGGTTTTCCGCGATGATGACATTGGCCATCGCCAGGGCAACAGCGCCGTCGGTGCCGGGACGGGGCTGGAGGTGAATGTGGGCGCGGGCGGTCGTCGGGGTGCGGCGCGGATCGACAACGATCATCTTCATCCCGGCGGCGAGCTTTTTATCGATCATCTGGGCGCGGCCGTGGCCGGTATAGTAGGGATTGCTGCTCCAGACCAGGAGGCAGTCGGTGTTCATCAGGTCGGGCGCGCCGGGCAGGCCGAAGACGAGCTTCTGGGCCATAGCCGTCGCCATGTTGCAGGTCGAGGACTCCGAACAATAGTTCGGCGAGCCGAAGGCGTGGGCGAGGCGAATCAGGTAGGGGCGGAAATACTTGGTATAGCCGGCATAAAACACCACCGACTCGGGGCCGTGGTCACGCTTGGCGTCATTGGCCCTGCGGCCAATTTCGTCGAGCGCCTCCTCCCAGGAGATCGGTTCGAATGTGCCTGAGCCGCGCGGCCCGGTCCGCCGAAGCGGCGTCTTGATCCGGTCCTCGTGGTAGAGGTATTGCCGCGTGGCAGCGCCCTTGGCGCAGAGGTGGCCTTTGTTAAAGGGATTTTCCGCACTGCCTTCGACCTTGATCACAACGCCGTCCTTCACATAGGCGTCGAGACCGCATTGGGTCAGCGGATCGCAGATCGTGCAGATGGATTTTTTCACCTCGATGCCGGTCTCGTGACCAGGCACCTTGGCGCGAAGCAGTGCTTCGGGGGTAACCATGAGTTGCTCCTTGGGGCGAAACGGCCAAAAACGGCCCGCATGAGGCCGGATTTTTACCGTGGGGGGTTATCGTCTCTACTTGTATTGTATAACCCCAGGGAGCAATGTCAAATTGCGGGTCCTAATCTTCCAGGAGGAGGAGCGCCTCCGGCGGCAACCGCAGGCGTTTAGGTATGGCGTTTATCCCCATATACTTACTGTACTTCCACCAAAGGCGCGACTCGCCATCGTCGGGCGCGGCAGGGCTGCCGAAAAGCACGGTCCACTCGAACGGATCCTCCGACCGCTCCCGTACCGCTACCCGCACCTGGTTCGGCGCGTCGGGTTCGTCGTCGGGAACGACGGTGAAATCATGGGCGCGGATACCGACATGGTTGATTGCCACACCCGGTTCCGATTCCGTCTCCAAATCGAGGCCCCAATCGATGGCACGGACGCGCTTGCCGCCCATCCGTTCGGCGCGGGAAAAGTTTTTGCAGCCGGTCAGTTTGGCAACCTGCAGCTTGCCGGGGCGGCGGAACAGTTCGCGCGTTTCTCCTCGGCCGAGTATCGATCCGTCGGAAAGGACCAGGCAGGAGTCGGAGAGTTTGAAGATTTCGTCCCGGCTGTGGCTGACAATAATGACGTCGCCGCAATCGCGGACCGTCTCCAGGACGAGGAGTTGCATTTCTTCGCGGAGGTGGGCATCGAGGGCGGAAAACGGCTCGTCCATCAGGACGATTTCCGGCTCGGCCGCCAGCATGCGCGCGAGAGCGACCCGCTGTTGCTGGCCGCCCGAGAGTTGGTCCGGCATACGCCGTTCCAGCCCCGACAGGTGCAGTCGATCAAGCCAGCGCGCAACAGCGTCGCGTTTGGTCCGGTCGTCACCGTGAACGCCGATGGCAATATTTTCCGCCACCGTCATGCGTGGAAACAGTGCGTAATTTTGGAACAAATATCCGACGCGGCGTTGTTGCGGTCGCAGATTGATACCGGCGTCGGAATCATAGAGGACGCGGCCGTTCAGGACGATGCGGCCACGGTCGGGCGTTTCGATGCCGGCGATGCATTTGAGGGTCATCGATTTGCCACAGCCCGAAGGACCGAGCATGCCGAGGACGCCGCCATTGTGGCTGAAATCGACGCCGAGGTGGAAGGATCGGCCTGGACGTTTTTCAATGCGGACTTCAAGGGTCATCGGCGGGTTCTCCGGGGGGCGTGTTTTTCACGGGCGAGGAAAAAGTTCAGGAGGCCGAGGGCGACGAACGAGACGATGACGATGACGATGACGCAATCGCGCGCCGCACGCTCGTCTCCGGCGGCGACGGCGGAATAAACCGCCAGCGGCAGGGTTCGGGTGCGCCCGGCGATATTACCGGCGATCATCGCGGTCGCGCCGAATTCGCCCATGCCTCGGGCAAAGGCCAAGACCGCTCCGGCGGCAACGCCGGGGAGAGCGGTAGGAAATCGCACCCGCCAGAAAATGCGCCCTTCGGGAATGCCGAGGGTGCGGGCGGCGTGGACCAGGTCGGGGTCGACCAGTTCCAGCGCGCCCCGGGCGGCGCGGTACATCAGCGGAAACGACACCACCACCGCCGCCAGCACTGTCGCGCTCCATGAGAACGCAATTTTATAGGAGAAGAAATCGACGAAGAACCGCCCGACCGGCCGGTTGACGCCGAAGATGAACAGGAGAAAAAACCCCACCACTGTCGGTGGCAGCACCAGTGGCAGGGTAAAGACGCAGTCGACAAGTGTTTTGAGGCCCCGCTGGCGCATCCCCGTCACCCACCGGGCTGCGAACAGCCCGATGAAAAAGGTGACGGCGATGGACACCGAAGCGGTCTTCAGTGAGACAAGTAGTGCTGGCCAGAGCATCCCGACCCCCTACTTCTTGTAGGCGGCGAAGCCGTATTCTTTAAAAACAGCGATGGCTTCGGGTGTCTGCAGGAAGGCGAGGAACTTCTTCGCCAACTCGGGCGAGGCCGACTTCGCCAGCATTGCGACCGGGTAGAGGACCGGGGCCTTGAGGCTGCCGGCAGGAGCGGCGGCGATAACGGCAACGCGGTCGGTGGTGGCTGCGTCGGTGGCGTAGACGACGCCGACGTCGGCCGAGCCTTCGGCGACCCAGTTGAGGACTTCGGTCACGTTGGTGCCGAGGCTGGCCTTGGCGAGGACCGCGTCCCAGATGCCAAGCGAGGTGAAGACTTCACGGGCGTACTGGCCGGCCGGGACGCTGGCCGGATCACCGACAGCAATCATGTCGGCGTTGACGGCTTCGTAGAAACCCTTGATGGGTGATTCGGTCGACGCCGGACGGATCAGGACGATGCGATTTTCCAACAGATCGACGACCGTGTCGGCGGCGATGAAGCCACCGTCCTTCAGGGTGTTCATCTGCTTGGGCGACGCCGACATGAAGATGTCGGCTTCAAGGCCGTTTTCGATCTGCGCCTGCAGCTTGCCCGAGCTGTCGTAGGTGGCTTCGATTTCCACGCCGGGGTTTTGTTCCTTAAACATCGGGATCAACTTATCGTCGTACGAATAACGCAGGCTGGCGGCGGCGGCGATGAGCAATTTGCCGCTTTCGGCCGCGCGGGCGGGCACGGACGACAACACCACGGCGAATAGGGCGGCGGCCAGGATAACAAGACTCCTCTTCATTACATCTCCTCCTCACTCCAAAAAAGAAAACTACAATTCAGCCCGAACCGGAGCGGCGCATTCGCCGTCCCGTCCGGTGAGAATATCGAGGGCATGGCCAAGGACCGGCATGACCACGGCCAAATTTTCCGTTGCGCCCCGGGGACTGCCGGGGAGGTTGATGATAAGGGTTGCGCCGCGAATAACAGCTACGCCCCGGCTCAGCATGGCGCGGTCGGTCTTTTCCAAAGAACGCAGGCGCATGGCCTCGGCCAAGCCGGGCGCGAGGCGTTCCGCGATGTCGAGGGTCGCTTCGGGCGTGCAGTCGCGCGGCGAAAAGCCGGTGCCGCCGGTCGTGAGGATAAGATCGGCTTCGCCGTTGTCGCAGAGGTTACGCATTGTTTCGGCGAGGATGAGGTGATCGTCCGGGACGATTTCCCGTCGCACGACCTGGTAGCCGGCGTCTTCCACCATCCGCTGGAGAGCGGGGCCGCTTTCGTCGACACGTTCGCCTCGGCTTCCTTTGTCGCTGGCGGTGATGATGGCGACGCGGTAGCGGTCTACCTGCAGCACATCCACCCTCGCCCCGGCGGCAATTTCGCCCTCCTCAAGCACCCGGGCGAAGATCCCTTCCCTGGGCATGATGCAGTCGCCGACGCGGTGGAAGATTTGGCAATGCTGGTGGCATTCCTTGCCGATTTGGGTCACTTCCAGCAGGGCGTCGCCGATGCGCAGCTTTGTCCCAACCGGAAGAGTCGCGAGGTCAATGTTTTCGATAATGATGTTTTCGCCAAAGTCGCCGTGGCCGACGTCGCCGCCGGCTTCATTGAAGCGGCGCACTTTGTCGTACGATAACAAGCTGACCTGGCGGTGCCAGTCGCCCGCGTGGGCGTCGCCGTCGATGCCGTGGTTGCGGACGAGCCTCGCCGTTGCCACTTCGTGTTTCGGCGTGCCACGGGCTTCACTTCTGCAGATTGCGATAACGGTACCCTGCACTGTTTTATCCTCCTATTTCCGACATGCGCCGCAGTTCCGAGCCAGCGACGTTCCGGAGGGCGAACTGGTGATGCGCCGGTTTGTTTTGTATGGCTTCCGCGACCGCATCATCCAGGCCCGTGCCGTCGTGTTCGCGCAACAGGCTCCGGAGCGAGACGCCTCTGTCCATATGCAAACAGGTCTTGAGCACGCCGTCGGCGGTGAGGCGGACACGGTTGCATGAGCTGCAAATAGTATGATCGGCGGTATCGATAAAGCCGACACGCCCGGTAAAACCGGGCAACGAAGAGTAACGGGCCGGCCCGTTGCCGCGCGGTGGCGGGCAGGGCGTGAGTGGCCCAAAGGCGGATTCGAGAGCTGCCGATACGTCGTCTCGTTTTACCGGCGTAAAGATCGCGCCTTCGCCCATGGGCATGAGTTCGATAAAACGGACATGGACGTTTCTGTCGCGCGCCAGCGATGCGATGGGTGCAATGTCCAGGACGCCGTCCATGGGGACACAGTTAATCTTGACCGAGTCGAAGTGAGCCAGGGCGGCTTCGAGACCGCGTAGGGCTTCGTCAACAGAACCAAGCCGAGTCAAGCGCCGGTACCGCTCGGGATCGAGGGTGTCGAGGCTGATGTTGACCCCGTCCAGCCCGGCGTCCCGGAGGGCAGGGGCGAAGGACGGCAGAAGAATGCCATTCGTGGTCAGGGTGACAGAAGCAATGCCGTCGATACTTTTCAGCATGCGGACGAGGTCGGCAGCACCTTTGCGGACCAATGGTTCGCCGCCGGTGACCTTAAGGCGGGTAACGCCGAGGCGGGCCAAACTCTCGGCTACCCGGACGATTTCGTCGAAGGAGAGCACTTCGCCGTGGTCCAGCTTTGCCACGCCTTCCTCCGGCATGCAATAGACGCAGCGGAGGTTGCAGCGGTCGGTTATGGATAGACGGGCATAATCTATGACCCGGTCGAATCGGTCGCGCATGCGCCCCCTTCGCGGAGAAAATTCAGGATAACCTCGGCCGCGCCCGCATAATCGTCTCGGCGCAAAAACTGTACCCCCGGCACCGCGGGATCGATGTCGCCCGCGACCGCCCGCAGCGTTGCCGGGTCGCATATCGGACGCGGAACGCCCTGGCCGAGCACTTCAATTTTTGGCAAGGCCGAATTTTTCAGCCCTTCAACCAGCACCAAATCCATTTCGGCGAAGCGGGGCAGGAGATCGCCTAGTCCATCGTCCGTCCAGGTGGAGGTGAAAAGGTAGCGCTTTGTCGAATACACAGCGACTCGTTCGGCACCAGCTTCACGCAGCACGGCGCTGTCTGTCCCCGGCACGTCGGGGACGAAATCGTGGCCGTCGTGCTTGATGACGCCAATGCGTAGGCCCTGTTTTATAAGCAGCGGAATCACGCCCCGCAACAAGGTCGTCTTGCCCGAATTCTTTACTCCGCTCACCGCGAATAACGGCGGTCCGTCGGCGGCTTTTCGGAGGGAAGCATATTCCTCCGGCGTATTGATGTTGGCGACAGCGCTATCGGCAAAGGCCGAATGTTCCAGTGGCGCATAGCGAATCCGCAGTCGGGCGAGCGCGTCCTGAAGCCGATTGACGCCTTCGGCAAGACATTGCTCAAAGACCGGCAGGCACGACGTTCCGTAAATGCCGCACAGCGGATGCACCCGCCCGGTTCTGTCCCGTGCCACGACCGCGTCGCAGCCGGTATCGAAAAAGGCTGCCAAGTACCGTCCCAACCCAGCCGTGAACAACGGCATGTCCACCGCCAGCGCCAGCAGGGCGTCGGATCGGCACGCCCCCAACGCGGCGGCGATACCGCCCATCGGCCCGCGTCCCGGCTGGGCATCCACCACCGTCACCGCGCCGGGCAGGTGCAATCGGCCGGGCCGATCGACTGACAGGAACAGTTCGTTAAAGCTGTGCAGTTCGGTACCGAGGCGCGTAAGAAACGTCTCGCCGCACAGTTCCAACGACGATTTGTCCCGTCCGCCCATACGCCTGGCCCCGCCTCCGGCGAGGATAACGGCACCAATCGCCGTCATGCATCGTCCCGGGCTCGGTAGTCGCCGCTCTTGCCGCCGCTTTTTTCCAACAGGCGGATGTGGCCGAGTTCCATATCTTTGCCCATGGCCTTGGTCATGTCGTAAATGGTCAGGAGCGCCACGGTCGCGCCGGTCAGCGCTTCCATCTCGACCCCGGTCCTGCCGGTGACCTTGACCATGCACCGCACCCGCACGGTGTGGGTGACTTCATTGAGATCGAAGTCGACCGTGCATTTCGAAACAGCCAGCGGATGACACAGGGGAATCAGCTCGGCCGTGCGTTTTACCGCCATGATCCCGGCGATTCGGGCGACGCCGAGGACATCGCCTTTGGCGGCGGTTCCATCGTGGATGGCGGCGAAAATGGCTGGTCCTACGTGTATTTCGCCCCCGGCGATTGCGGTGCGGACGGTCTGGTCTTTGGTCGAGACGTCGACCATGACCGCGTTGCCGGCACCGTCGAAATGGCTGAGGGAAATTTCTTTTGTCATGATGTCACCACTTCCACCTGATCGCCGGAGGCGAGAGGACCGCTTCCGGCAGGGATGTCGACTAAACAATTCCAGCGGGCGAGCGACAGAGGCGTTCGCTTGCCCGCGCCTCCGGCCGGGAACGAAACGGTGCTGCCCTCGACCCACGCAGGCACGAA
This sequence comes from Planctomycetaceae bacterium, assembly GCA_021205245.1. Classification (GTDB taxonomy): domain Bacteria; phylum Planctomycetota; class SZUA-567; order SZUA-567; family SZUA-567; genus JAJBSZ01. The sequence goes on along the minus strand of JAJPXZ010000184.1, from coordinate 3,908 downwards.
GCGCCGGGACGGCGAGCTCTTGGGATAGGCTTCGGCCATGGTAGCCGCCATGCGATGGGATTCCCATTCGGTGATGCCGTTCATGCGGCGGACGAGTGGGCGCGCCAGCAGAAAGGCGGTAACGGCGGCGGCGAAAGGATTACCCGATAAACAGAGGATGGCTTTTCCCTCCCACGACAAGGCCATGACCGGCCCGCCGGGCCTGATTGCCACGCCGTGGAACAGGGTGCGCGCACCGAGGAGCGACGCGGCCGCGGGCAGGCAGTCCCGTTCCCCCACCGACACGCCGCCGGTCGTGACGAGGAGGTCTGCCATTTCCAAACTTTCGGCAATGGCTCCAGCGAGGCGGGCGGAATCGTCCACCTCAACCCGGGCGGCGACGACGGCCGCGCCCATCTCCGCCAGCATGGCGGCGATGAGGAAGCGGTTGCTGTCGTATATTTTCCCCGGCGCGAGAGGTGCTCCAGGCTGGGTTAATTCGGATCCGGTCGAGACGACGGCTGCCCGCACCCGGGGATAAGCATAGGCTTCATCCAGCCCCTGGCCGGCCATGAGCGCGATGCGGCCGCTCGTCAACACGTCGCCGACGTCGACCACGCACTGGCCGCGCTGGATTTCCTCGCCCCTGGGCGAGACATTGACGTTCTGTGGCATGGGAGACGTAAAGATCGCCCGCCCGGCATCGCAAGCCACATCCTCCTGCATCACGACGCAATCCGCGCCAGCCGGAATCGCCGCACCGGTGGCGATGCCAAAAACTTCACCCGCACCCATAGTCGCGGGCGGATCGCCCGCGTAGATGCGACGAGTGAGAGGGAGGGAAACCGGAGTCCCGGCCGAAGCGGAAGCGATAGTGCGATGGTTGACGGCATAGCCGTCGTAGGGCGAACGGTCAAAGGGCGGCAATTCCTGCTCGGCCGTCACCGCCCGCGCCGCCACCCTGCCCGCCGCTTCGAGGAGCGGCAGACGTTCACGCCGGGTTGGCGGCGGTGCGGCTTCAGCCAACAAGGCCTGCGCCTGTTCCAGCTCGATGCCCCTAGACATAGCTGTGGCCCTTACCGAAGCCGCAGGCGGGGAAGATGCACGGTTTGCAACCAAGGCAGAGGCCGCCGTTACCGAGGTTCAGGATCTCCTCGCGGGTAACCCGGCGTCCGGCCAGGATGCGGGGAAGGATAATGTCGAAGATGGTCTGGCCCGCGTACATGACGCAGCCGGGCAGCCCCACCACCGGTACGTCGCCGTGGTAGGCCATAAGGAACATCGCACCGGGCAGAACCGGTGCGCCATAACTGACGATATCCGCACCGCTGGCGCGAATGGCGCCGGGGGTTAGATCGTCCGGATCGACGCTCATGCCGCCGGTGCAGACGACAAAGTCGACGCCTTCATCGAGGAGCGAGCGGATGGCGTCGGTAATGCGGTCCAGGTTGTCGTCGCAGACCCGATTGGCAACGATGGTGGAACCGTACCGGCTAAACTTTTCCGCCACCACCGGCGTAAACGCGTCGGTGATGCGGCCGTGGTAGATTTCGTTGCCGGTGGTGACGACGCCGACCCGGTGCGGCTTGAAGGGCAGGAGACGCAGAAGCGGTTCGGTCCCCGCGATGCGGCGCACCTCATCCATCTTGGTTTTGGCGACAGCGAGGGGGATGACGCGGAACCCGGCCAGCTTGTCGCCCTGCTTGACGGCGAAGCCGGAGTGTCGGGTCGCGAGGCAGATTTCGCCCAGACGATTGATAGCGTCGATGCGGTTGACATCGGCGACGAGGAGGCCGTCCAGGTTTGCCGTTAATTCGATTTTCCCCTCCTTGACGGAGGAGGCGGTCATATTCGGATCGGCGGCGAGGGACTGGAGTATGGCGGCGGCATCGTTTTCGTGCAGCATGTCGTCGCCCAAGTCCCAGACAAAGAGGTGGTCCTTGCCCATGGCGAGGAGGACGGGGATGTCCTCCGACCTGACGACGTGGCCTTTACGGAAAGCGACGCCTTTTTCGACGTCCTTAACGATGCGGGTGTGGTCGTGGCACAGCACAGTGCCCACCGCATCGACGGTGGCGATTTGTTTCATCGGTATCCTCTTTTTCACTGGGAAGGCGGCCGGGTTTCCCCTGCCACCCCGTGGGCGCTTTTTCGCCCAGGCGCAATGCCGTGCCAAAATGGGGTAGGCATTTTTGCTCAGAGAATTATGTTTTGTATAATACTGTACGATAAATACTGTTGCCGAGGCGCGGCGCTCCTCTGCCTGTAGCCTTCAGTATGCATGGCGTCCGGAAAGGGTCAAGGCGTAAACGATGGGTGAATCGGGCGGGTTACAATCCGTTGTCCGCAAAAAATGCCGCAGCCGGAAGCGAACGCTTCCGGCTGCGGTGCGACGTTAACGGCCAGGTTAATTGTCGCGAAGCTTACTTGGCTTTTTCAAGCCGCTCGCCCACCACCTTCCAGTTGATAATCTTGTTGAATGCCTCGACATACGATTTTTTACCGTTCTTGTATTTAAGGTAATAGGCGTGTTCCCACATATCGAGAGGGAGGAGTTCAACGCACTTTTCCTTTTGCGACGGGAGATCCTGGTTGGGCGAGATGGCGATGTCCAGTTTGCCGTCCTTGAGGACGAGCCAGGACCAGCCGGAGCCGAACAGCTTGGTGGTGGCGGCGTCGTTCAATTTTTCCAGCATCTTCTCCGCCCCGCCGAAGTCATTGTCAAGCATCTCGGCCAGCTTACCCGAAGGCTTGCCGCCATCCGGCGAAAGGCTTTCGAAATATAGGTTATGGTTGTAGAAGCCGCCGCCGTTGTTACGAACGCCGGTACGGATTTCCTCCGGCAGCTTGTCCAGGCTGTGGAGTACCTCATAGGCGGATTTGCCATCCATGCCGGAGGCTTTTTTCATGAGATCGTTAAACTTTTCCGTGTAGGTTTTATGATGCTTTTCGTAGTGGGTTTCGACGGTAAGCTTATCGATGTGTGGTTCCAGGGCGTCGTAACTGTATGGCAGTTTGATTCTTTCGAACATTCGCGTCTCCTTGCCCCCCGGCCTTGGCGGTTAATCCTATTTATTAACGTTTACAAATTCAAGGGAAAACGCATAAATTTATTGGACTGCCTTCCGCAGACGGGAAAGCGACGCGCTCCAGCCTTTGCCAATTGCGCCGGCCTCCCCGGATTTGTAGAATGATCCAATCCCCTTGTAGTCCATATATACGTATTACCCATATTGGCCTTAAAAGAATGTGCCCGAAAGCCCGACCTGCTGGGGCGCTACACACGAGGAAACACCGCTATGCGCATTAAATGCCCCAACTCCGACATAGTCTTAGAGTTGCCCGGCGACAGAACCGATATGAAATTCACCTGCCCGGCCTGCCACCGGGTCCACCGGGTGACGGTCACCATCTCCACGCCGGGCGAAGACCCGCCACCCCCGCGCGCGCCGTCAAACACCCGGTCCGTAACCAAGGCCGGCCCGCAAATGCCGAAAAAATACGCTACCGGCGCTTACGCGCCTGTGGTGGATATCCCCATTGACGCAAACTTTGTCCTTCTCGACGGCAAGCACCCGGCCGCGCAACCCGGCATCGATCTGGGCGCTGTCACCGAGCCGCCGCCGCCCCGCTTTGCCGGTGATCTGCACAGCCGTCAGACAGAGATCATCACCGACCGCCGCGATTCGGAACGGGTCAGGACCGAGGATAAACCGGCTCCGACCCCGGATCAGGCCCCAGCCGAGCCGTCCCCGCGCGAAGCCTGGCGCGAGACTGTCTCCGACCCCACGCCCGGCCGCGCCGACACGGAAGAGACCACCCAGGACCAGGATGATCCGGAACCCGCCCCATCGCCCCAGGCGACGGCGGCCGCACCCGATCCCGAACCGGATGCGGAAATGCCGCCGCCTCCCCCGCCGCCCGCGCCG